>CAZEDI010000017.1:0-33648 GCA_964510865.1 uncultured Halobacteriales archaeon | reverse complement strand
CAGGAGTCCAACGGCGCATTCGACAACGGGAACGCGGCCTTCATGCGGAACTGGCCGTTCTTCGTGGGCGTCCACGGCGCCGAGGACGGCTATGGCGAGGATCTCGGCGTGATGCCGATTCCGTATGCGGTATCCGAGGACGAAGCGGAGTATCCCGGCACTGGAGGCACCGCTGCTGCGCTCGGTGGCTGGCACGTCGCCGTGAACCCGAACACCGAAAACCTGGATGCCGCGATGGAAGCCGTCCAGGCCGCATCGAGCGACGAGTTCAACTACGCGATCTTCGAGATTCTCGGCCAGATCCCGCCGAAGCCGGCCCTACTCCAGAGCGACAGGGCGCGGGAGATCCCGGTCACGGGCCGGTACGTCGACACCTACCAGGTCGCTGGTGAAAACGCCATGCCACGCCCGGTGACCGTCGTCTGGCCCGATCAGTCCCGTCAGATCCATCAAGAAGTCAACGCGGCCTACAGCCAGCAGAAAGCCCCGGATGCCGCGTTATCGGATCTCGAACAGGCACTCGACGAGATCGAACAGAGCGTCTAAGTCACGACGACAGCGCATGTCCATGGTAGACGACCGGTGCCACACTCCCACCTGGCACCAGTGAGGGGGTCGGTATGAGGATCACAAACTGGGCCGAACGACTCAGCGAAACGCAGTTCGCGTACCTCCTGCTGACGCCAGTCTTCCTGCTGATGGTCGTCATCGCCTTCTGGCCACTGGCGAGCACGTTCGAGATGTCCCTCCGCGCGGACAGTCTCGTGGGCGCCAGCAACATCGGGGAGTTCGTCGGCCTCGACAACTACATCGCACTGCTGCAGGGTGATCGGGACGCGGTCATGGGGGTGCCGTTTTTCGACATCGATCAGCCGTTCCGGAGTGCCGTTACGGTCACGATCATCTTCGCGGTCGTCAGCGTCTTCCTCGAGACCGTCCTCGGCTTTGTCGCCGCGCTTGCCCTCAACAAGGAATTCAGCGGTCGCCGGTGGGTCAGGGTGGCGCTCATTCTCCCGTGGTCGGTACCGATCGTCATCCAGGGAATGATGTTCTACCTGATGTTCGCGCCCGGCGTCGGGTTCGCGACACCGTTCCTGGCCGACCTCGGGATCATCGAGGGGACACCGTTGAACAACAACTTCGATTCCCTCCTGATCGTCATTATCGCCGATACCTGGAAAACAACGGCGTTCATGATGCTGCTCATACTTGCCGGGCTCCAGAGCATCGATCGGGACCTCTACAACGTCGGCAAGGTCGCCGGTGCCTCGGCCTGGCAACGGTTCAAACTGATCACCTTCCCGCTGGTTCTCCCGGCCGTCCTCATCGCGATGCTGTTTCGGACCATTAACGCGATGCGGATCTTCGGCCTGATCGAGTCGGTGTCTAGCTGTGGAACGGTGCCCTCGCTGTCGTGTATGGTCGTTTCGACCTTCGGTTCCCGGCGTTACGGCACGTCAGCAGCTATCGCGTTCATCACGGCGATCATCATCGGCGCCGTCGTCCTGGTGTATATCATCCGATTCGCCCGGAGCGAGGAGGGGGTGATCTGAGTGGCCACCGAAACACGCCAAGCGGGGGAGGACCTGGCGATCCACGAGCGGTGGGCACAACGGGCGATCCGCAATCCCGATCGCGTGTATCGCGGCCTGTTCTACGTGACTATCATCTTCTTCCTGGTCGTGATGCTGTTTCCCTTCTACTGGCTGTTCGTCCTGGCGCTGACGCCGAACACCGAAATCATCAACATGGGGCTCGCCCCGCGGGGCTTCAACGTGGAAGTGTTCGTGACCGTCTTCGAGATGGTCCCGTTCCACCGATACATGTTCAACAGCTTCGTGCTGGCCCTGTCGACGACGGCGATCGTGCTCGTCCTCGGCAGCCTCGCCGGGTACGTCTTCGGCCGCCTGGAATTCCCGGGACGACAGCCACTCATGCTGGTGATCCTCGCCGTGTCGTATTTCCCGCCCGCGGCGTTCCTGCTGCCGCTGTTCACCCTGTTTACGGGGAACGTCGACGTGTTCGGGATCCAGAGTCCCGACCTCTTCAATACCCCGGGAGCGATGGTGTTACCTTTTAGCTCGCTGTTCATGCCGCTTGCAATCTTCATCTTAGCGACGTTCTATAGTCAGATTCCCGACGGCCTGGAAGACGCAGCACGCGTCGAGGGGTCGACCCGGATCGGCGCGTTGTTCCGAGTCATCGTCCCGCTGTCTGCCCCTGGTGTCGCGACTGCTGGCATTCTCACCTTTATCACGGTCTACAACGAGTTCTTCTTCTCCTTCATCATGAACGACGGCCAGTGGGAAAACTGGGCGCCGATCGTCTGGGGGATTCTCCGGTACCAGGGCGAGTTCTCACAGTTCTACAACTTGATGGCGGCGGCGAGCATCATCGGCGTCCTGCCGGTCATTATCATCGTCGTGGTCGCCCAGGAGAAGATCGTTAGCGGGCTCACCACGGGTGCGCTCAAGGAGTGAAATCATGGCAACAGTCACACTGGAACACATCTTCAAACGATTCGCGGACGTGACGGCGGTCGAAGACATCAACCTCGAAATCGAGGACGGCGAGTTTGTCACGCTCGTCGGCCCGTCGGGGAGCGGGAAGTCCACGACGCTCGATATGATCGCCGGACTCACCACGCCATCGGAGGGGACGGTCTGGATCGGGGATCGAGACGTCACGAACTTACCGCCGAAAGACCGGGACATCGCGATGGTGTTTCAGAATATCGCGCTCTTTCCCCACATGGATGTCTACGACAACATCAGCTTCGGGCTCCGACTGCGCGATTATGACAAGGCGGAAATCGACGACCGGGTACAAAACGCTGCAACCATCCTCCAGATCGAAGAACTCCTCGAGCGCATGCCCGACGAGCTGTCCGGGGGGCAGCGTCAGCGCGTCGCCATCGGACGGGCGATCGTCCGCAACCCGTCGGTGTTCCTCATGGACGAGCCACTGGCCAACCTCGACGCGAAACTCCGGATCCACATGCGGACAGAACTCCAGCGGCTCCACCAGCAACTGGAGACCACTATTATCTACGTCACACACGACCAGGCAGAGGCGATGACGATGTCCGATCGCATCGCGATTCTGAACACGGGACAACTCCAGCAGATCGCCCCACCGCTGACCTGCTATAACGAGCCCGCGAACACCTTCGTCGCCGGGTTCATCGGCTCCCCATCAATGAATCTCATCGACGGCGAACTGACGGACACTGGTGTCGAAACGCTGTTTTTCTCCCTCGACCTCGATAGTGCAGAGATCGATGGCGCGACGCGTGGCGACAGGGTGACGGTCGGAATCCGGCCGGAAGATGTCTACCGAGATACCAGCGAGACGACCCTGCCGACGGCGTCCCAGCCGATCCACACGACGGTCGACGTCACGGAGCCGATGGGCGACGAGATATTCGCCTATCTCCAATTCGAGGGTGCGGGAGAGACGGCGATGGAAGGAGAGGATGGCGCGGAGCAATTATTGATGAGCGTCGATCCGGACTCGGACATCGACATCGACGAAGCACTCGACGTGGTTCTCGATCGATCGAAAGTCCATCTCTTCGATGGCGCCACAGGCCAGGCATTGGCCCACGGGATCGTCGATATGACTGACGACGAGCAGGTGACCGAACCGTCGGATGCGAACACCTGACCATGGTAGACCCAGCTCTCGTCTACGTCGGCGGCGTCCTCATCCTGTTTTTCTTCTGGATCTACGGGATCGTCGCGTTCATCCGGGACATGAAGAATACAGTCATCCCGGCGTACCGGCAGTACAGACACGGGGAACGGACTGGACACGATCGACGGGACCGCGGCAGGGATGATCGGTCGTGATAGGGGGGAGATCCGTCGGGAGGCAGATCGTTCGAGCGACGGATAGGGAGCGTGGTCCCCATGGATGAGAATCGCGCGTGGTGGAAAGAGGCGGTCGTGTACCAGGTGTATCCCCGGAGCTTCTTCGATTCGGATGGTGACGGGATCGGTGACATCCCCGGAATCAGCGAGAAACTCGACTATATCGACGATCTCGGGGTGGACGTACTCTGGTTGAACCCGGTCTACGACTCGCCGAATGCAGACTATGGCTACGATATCCGGGAATACCGCTCGATCATGGCCGAGTTCGGGACCATGGACGACTGGGAGCACCTCCTCGAGGCAGTCCACCACCGGGACATGCGCCTCATCATGGATCTGGTCGTCAACCACACCTCCGACGAACACGAGTGGTTTCGACAATCCCGCCAAGAGGACGATCACTACGACGACTATTACTACTGGCGCGAGGGGACGCCCGGGGACCCGCCCAATAACTGGGAATCGTTCTTCGGCGGCCCTGCCTGGACCTACGACGACGAACGGGGTGCGTTCTACCTCCATCTCTTCCACGAGAAGCAACCCGACCTCAACTGGACCAATCCGGACGTCCGCGCGGACATCTACGACATCATGACGTGGTGGCTGGAGAAGGACATCGACGGGTTTCGCATGGATGTCATCGACCTCCTCTCGAAACCGGAGGGGCTGCCGGACGGCGATCCCAGCCGTCCACACGTGGGAGTCGAACAATTCACGAACGGCCCACGAATCCACGAGTACCTCCTGGAGATGCACGACGAGGTGCTCTCGAACTACGACGTCATGACGGTCGGGGAGATGGGTGGGTTGACTGTCGCTAACGCGGATGCGTTCCTCGGCGAGGAGGGACCGAGCCTCGACATGGCGTTCCAGTTCGAACACGTCCGGATCGACTTCGACGACGGGAACCGATGGTCGGTCGCCGACTGGTCACTGCCCGATCTCAAGCAGATCATCACGCGGTGGCAAACACAGCTCGGTAAGGACACCTGGCTTGCCCTCTTTTTGAATAATCACGACCAGCCGCGAGCAGTCTCGCGCTTCGGAGACGAGCAGTACCGGGAGGCCTCAGCGAAGCTCCTCGCGACGTTTCTCCTGACGCTTCGCGGGACGCCGTATCTCTATCAAGGAGAGGAAATCGGGATGACGAATCCTCGGTTCGAGAGCCTCGAGCAGGTGTCCGATCCGGATACGCTCGGTGCCGTCGCGTCTCTCCTCACCTCCGAGGACGGTCCCGATACCCACCAGGAGATCCTGGACCTCATCAACACGCGGAGTCGTGACCTCGCTCGGACCCCCATGCAGTGGTCAGCGTCCGAACATGCCGGATTCACCACCGGCGAGCCCTGGCTCCCCGTGGAGGGGACGGACGAGCAGATAACCGTCGCCGCCGCCGAACGCGATCCCGAGTCGGTGTTACACTACTATCGCTCGCTGATCGAGTATCGTCACGAGATGGACGTCCTGGTCTACGGCGAGTACCAGCTCCTGTGCCCGGAGGACGAGCAGGTGTATGCCTACACGCGGGCGCTCGAAGATGACCAGGTGCTAATCGTGCTCAACTGGTCGAGTGAGGACGCCGAAATCGATCTCTCGGCGGACGTCGACGCCGACATTTCGTCACTGATGATCGGAACCCACGGATCGAATGGGGAGGCCACGCTCCGACATATGGCATTAGCCCCCTACGAAGCCCGCGTCTATCACCTGTCTACGACGTCGCGATAAGTCAGGAGCTATCGGCGCGTACCACGTACCTAGCGTTTCGCATACGCTGTATAACAACAAGCCTCGTTCTACATGTCTGTCATATGCGGCTTACCTACGCGTTTGCCTCACGATCCAGGGCCAGCATCCGCGCGATAGGCGTGGTTGTGGCTGTCCTTCTGTTGGGGATGGCGGCCATCGTCGGGATCACGGTTCTCGATACGGCGCAGGCAGCGTCGGTCAATTCGTGCACCACCATTACGAACCCTGGCCAGTACGTCCTCACGACCGACATCGACGATAGCACTGCCGGTATCTGTATCGAAATACGATCGAGCGATGTCGTGTTCCACGGGCAGGGACACACCATCGATGGCGTCAACGCCCCCGATTCGATCGGCATCAGTGCAAATGATTCGGCGACCCTCACGAACGTCACTGTCCGCAATGTCACGGTGACGGAATGGGGAAGTGAGGGGATCGTCTATCGAGACGTGTCGACGGGCGAGATCCTGTACGCAACTGCCGTGGAGAACGGTGGCAACGGCGTCGAGGTCGATGAATCCGCGGACATCTCACTCCACGCTATCCAGGCGTACAGAAACGACAGGAGGGGGCTCTTTATCGGCGATTCGACAAATACCCATATATCAGAGAGTCAGGTAGAAAACAGTTCCTTTGCCGGGATAACGCTCATCGATACGACAGAGAGCACTATTCACAATACGACGGTCGCTCGAACTGATCCCTTCCTCTTCGGACACGGGATCGAAGTCATCGATACGCGGAATACGACCATCACGGATACCGAACTTGTAGAAAACGCTGATCATGGAGTGACCATCCGGTCGGGGGCGGAAGGTATCGTAGTGCGGAACACGTCCGCGACGCGAAACGTGAAGACGGGGATTCGCGTCCGACAGGGGAGTGATATTCTGTTGCGTACCAATACAGTGGTCGGGAATTCCGTCGGCATCAGCGTCCGTGACTCTTCCACTATAACTGTCGTGAACAATCTCGCGACGAACAATGCAGCGGCGGGATTCCACATTCGGCGAAGAGGTGTCGTACGGAACAATACGGCGACCGACAATGGAGGGAACGGGTTTGAAATCGTCGAGGGGATCCTCCAGAACAACACCGCAACTGAAAACGGGAACACGGGGATCGTTCTCGTGGATGCCAACGCGACGAACAACGTCGCGACGAGAAATGATCACGATGGGTTCCGTGTCGTTGCGAGCGAGAACCTGACACTCGAGGACAATACCGCACGCGAGAACGGGAATGACGGCTTTCGGCTCTCGCGTTCGAATACCACGCTACTGCTGGCGAACGTCGCCCAGGAAAACGAGGTCGGCATAAACGTCACCGGGTTCAACGGGACAGTGGGTTTTCCGCCAACGTCCGTCACCAGTCCGTCGGTGGGAACGACGATTGAAGCCAACACTATCACCGACAACGGGGACGGCATCCGACTCCACATGGCAAACGCGACGATCATCGATAATCGTCTGCGTGACAACCAGAACGGGGTCAGGATCACGGACCAAAGTACCGCGAACACGACCGAAATTCACTGGAACGAGATCGCCGAAAATGCCGAGTTTGGCGTGCGCAACAACGATACGAGTGTCGTAAATGCGACGTACAACTCCTGGGGCGCCCTCGACGGCCCGGGAAGTCCCGACGATTCGGATGCGCCGTTCGAGGATCCGCATACCGGCACGCTCGCGGATGGGGCCGGTGATAGGGTCTCTGAAGGCCCGACAACACCGGGCATCTCGAACGTCCACTTCGACCCCTTCATCGGTGAGGAAGACATCGTGTACTGGCAGGTTGATTTCGGTGAGGGCGAGGATCCGCCGGACCCGCCGGCGTACTGGCCGGACGATCTGCTGTCGGCCCTCGGGAACTCCGAGGACGGCGTCACGGAGAATCCCTCGGTCCGGCGGCAACGGTTCGATGGCCAACTCGGGGACGTACACATCGAAGGGACGTCCTACTCATTCGATGATGCGGGGAATCCCACGAACGTGACTGTCAGGTTCAGCGTCGATGAGGGAGCCGAGTCCCGAACGCTGCACCTCGCCGTGTTCGTCCTCCCCGGCCCGTTCGATCTCGATGAGGTCGATCAACAGACCCTGTATGAGAAGACGTCGATAACTGTCGATGGGGGCGAGACTGCCGAACTCACCGTCTCCATTCCCCAATCGTCCTGAGTCGGCCAGCTCGCCGTGACGGCCACGGTTGGCTGTGACGTGGGTAGTTCCACGATTCGCCCCAGTAGGGTGCTGTACCACCCAAAATGCTATGTCCGCGTCCATGGATGTGCGGTGATACGAGGATCGGGATGCCCAGCCTCACGCGTCGTCGGGCCATCGAGGGGACAGCCGGGTGGCTGACACTCCTGGCAGGATGCACGAGCGGTATACCCGGGGTCCCGGGTGGCGACGACCACCAACAGACCGGTCCGGATACTGCAGCGACGCACGGGGGCATCACCGTAGAGATTCTGTCTCACCGGCGGATGACCGAGATGCTTAGTAGGGACGCATCCGGTGAGCGCTGTGTCGACTCGGTGGAGGACGGGATGGAGAGAGTGGCACTCGACGTCCGTATCACGGGGATGGATGATGTCGACGTCGACCGTGACCCATTCGAAATCCTTGAGGGCACGGCGGTAGTGTGTGACGGCGACTCCCACGACGCACAGACGATTCACCACGTAGCGACCGACGACCCGACCGAGGACCAATTCGGGGTCGAGTTTTCCGTTCCAGCCGGGGCTGATCTCTCGTCCTGTACAGTCGAGGTGACATGGCAGGGAACGAGTCCAAGCGAAGAACCGTTTCAGCTCGGACTGGGCAGAGAACAGTCAGGTGAACTCCCGGAGGCGTATCCGCGGTGTCGATTCCTCGAACGACGGCGGACATTCGAGGTTCGAATCACGGGGGACGACGAACGTCTTCTGTTCGACGCCGACGATATCGGGTTTGTCGGATCGGTACGGGAGCGAAGCAGCAGTTTTTACATCACGATCAGGGTTGCCGACAGTGCAGCCGAGACTGTCGCCTCTCGAATGCGGGAGGTGGGGGCACTCGATCAGCCGGACGACGCGACGGTTCGTGTCATGCTCGAGGGGGAGGCGATCACGGAACTGGGTCTCTCCCGGGACCTCGCACGAGATATCGACAGCGGCGAGTGGGACGGCGGTCTCGTCCTCGTGTTTGGAGACCGTGAGACGGCCGAGGGCGTCCGTGCCCTGCTCACCGGCGATGACCCAGAACGGTGACTCGCACGCGTCTCGTGCAGACCGTGGTCACACTGTCGCGTACTCCATACTCGGACTACGATCGTACCGAGTTTCCAGGGTCAACCCCAAAGGAAGAGCTATGGTACTGTTTGACGTACATGGTGGGGAGACCTATGGGACTCTCACTAGACACACTCGACCCGCCCCTCGACGATGTCGCCTTCCTCGCGCGGTCGAACAACCGTGTGGACGTTCTCGATGAACTCGCCGCGGACGACTATACTCGACGAGAGCTCCGGGATATCACGGGGATCTCACAGCCGACGCTCGGGCGTATCCTCGACGGATTCCAGGAACGAGCGTGGGTCGCGAAGAATGGACGCACCTATACGCTGACCCCGTTCGGACGACTGCTGGTCGGGGAGTTCCGTGCGTTACTTGACACGGCCGGAACCATCCAGCAGCTCCGCGACCTCGCACCGCGGTTGCCACTCGACGCGATGGACTTCGATATCCGACAGCTCGCGGATGCGACGGTTACGACACCAAAACCGACGGATGCCTCGGCCCACTTCCGACGTGAGGGAGAGCTACTGGCGCGAACGGATCGAGTCCAGTTCCTCTGTAATCAGGCACAACCCGAAACGGTCGAGGTGTACCGAGATTGGGTCGTGGAATCGGAGGGCACGCTCGAGACGATCATTGCCGGCGACGCGATCGATGCAGCAATCGACCATCCAACGATGCGAGAGTATCTCCACGACATGCTGTCCTCGGATCGTGTGGCGATCTATCGCTACGACGGCCCGGTGTCGGTCATGCTCGGGCTCCTTGACGACGTTGCGAGCATCATCCCCCTCGACGAAACCGGCATCCCCTGTGCCTTCATCGAAAGCGACAACGAGACCGTGCAGGCATGGGTGACCGGCAGGCTCGAAACCTATCGGGAAGAGGCCGACCGGCTCACGCTCGAACACCTCCCCGCCTGAGTATTTCAGGTCGTGAAACTCTTTCACGACATATCATAATGACGATAGAAGCCGTAGTGATACCCGTGAGGCGATACCATGAGCACTGAAACCACGGTCGTGGAATCGGGCGAGGAACAAACCTTCCAGTCCCCAGCGGGTGAGGACGTCATCCTTCGAGCGAGCGGCGATGAATCAGGTGGCCATTACGACTTACTCGAGTTCACGATCCCTCCAGGCCCCGGCATCACCCCATTGCACATCCACCATGACACGGAGGAGGCGATGTACGTCCTCGAGGGTGAACTGACCGTGCTGCTCGACGAGGAGCGGCACGTTCTCACGCCCGGGTCGTACGCGATGGCGGCTCGTGGCGTCCCACACACCTATCGAAACTCGGGGGATGGTCCTGCTCGGGTGCTCTTCACCCTCATGCCTGGAAACAACTGGCGGTATCTCGAAGAGGCGGCGGCACATGGACCTGTCGAGGACGACTCCGACATCGAACGACTGATCCCGATCCTCGAGTCCTACGGCATCGAAATCGTCGGACCGCCACTCGATGCGGACGGTGAGGACACATGACGACCCGTGAAGAGCACCATCGCCTCTCGGATCGGTTCCGCCCGGGGTACGCCTCGATCCGACGGGGCGCGTTCTACGTCTCGGTGATCGGAGCACTCGCCTTGTATGGCGTGATGATGGGCGAGATGCTCCTCTTCGTCGTGTTCGGGTGGACGGAGGTCCCTGGTATTCACCACGTCCACGATTTCGCGCTGTTCGGCGTCATCTGGCTCGGGATCATCGGGCTCACAGCCCAGCTCTATCGACCCGACGACCGAGTGAACGCCGTGCTCGTCTCCGCGCTCGTGATGGTACCGCTGGCGGTGATCGCCGTGAGTACGGGCTCACCGATCGCCATGATGCCGATCCTCTTCGGAATCATCGGCCTCGTCGTGATAGCGCTCCACCCCGCCGGTCGAACCCTGCTCGCCGTCAGGCGGGAGGTTGACGGAGACAAGCTTCTCCTGGGACTTCTAGCCGTCGCTGCGATTCCCCTCCTCGTCTTCGCTGCAGACCAGCTTCTCGCACAGTACACGGTGGCTGACGAGCACGCGGTGTTCGTCCACTACGGCGCGATGGCGGTAGTTGCAGGGATGATCCTGGTCATGGGTGGATTAGCGATCGTGCGAGCGTGTGATCGTCGATTCGCTGCCTGGAGTGCTGGGCTCCTTGCGGCGTATGTGGGCTTCGTGTCGGTACTGTATCCGGAACAACCCTCGAGTGTCGGTGTTCTCTGGGGGGCGCTGGCGATTCTCTGGGGCGGAGCCTTCCTCGTCGCATTCGAGATGAGACACGGGTGATCGCTGGCTCGAGCTGACCCCGTCGGCTTCGGGCGAGGTCGTCAGTCCATAAATACCCCTTCGCTGGCAGGAACATGTGGACGAACTGAATAGTGTCCGTAGAGACGCAGTTCGGGGCCCGAAGTGGCATTCCGCGGGGCGAGTCCCCGGATCAGTTCGATCGCAGACATGCACATAACTATTTTGCCAGCAGGTCCTGTACGGGAAGATGATGGGGGAAGGAATTCGTGTACTGCTCGTCGACGACGACCCGGAGTTTCTTGATCTAGCCCGGAGGGCTCTCGAGGAGGAAACCGAACGGATTACGGTCGAGACCGCCACGTCAGCTAGCGACGGGGTGGATCACCTCGCTACCGAGACGTTCGACTGTGTCGTCAGTGAGTACGAGTTACCTGCGCAGGACGGTATCGAGTTCCTCCAGACCGTCCGCGACTCCTATCCCGACCTGCCGTTCATCCTCTGTACGGGGAACGGGAGCGAAACAGTGGCCAGCGAGGCCATCTCGGCAGGGGTCACCGAGTACCTCCAGAAAGGGACGAGTCCCGAGCAGGTAACTGACCTCGCGAATCGCATCCGGGAGGCTATCGACCACGCTCGATCCCACCGTGAACGACACCGCACGCTCACAGCCATCGAAACTGCCCACGAAGGGATCAGCATCATCGATACCGACGGCTATTACACCTCGGTCACCGACGCGTTTGCGCGTCTCTATGGATACGACCCCCAGGAGCTAGAGGGATCGCACTGGACGGTGACATACCCCGACGATGTCGTCGCCCGGGTCGAAACGGAGATCATCCCGGCAGTTGACGCGAACGGGTACTGGCATGGGACGATGACCGGACTGCGAGCTGATGGCAGTACGTTTCTCGCGGATAAGATCGTGGCAAAGACCGAGAACGGTGACTTCGTCTCGACTGTACGCGAGGTCACCGACCGGACCGACCTCCGACAGAAGTTCGAGCTCGTCGTCCGGGCCTCGACGGACGCGTTCTGGGACTGGGATCCGGAGACGGAGACGATCGACCGGAGCGAGAACTATCTGGCCCAGTTCGGCTACGAGAATGCCGATATCGGGGATGCCTACGCGTGGTGGAGCGAGCGCATCCATCCGGAGGACCGCGATCGTGTGCTCACCGGATTGGATGAGGCAGTCGAAACGCCCGAGGAGACGTACGACGAAACCTACCGCTTCCGGCGAAAGGATGGTACCTACGGGTACATCCGCTCTCGGGGCTACGTTGTCTACGACGAGAACGACACCCCGATACGGATGGTGGGGGCCCATATCGACATTACCGAACGGAAGGAACGCGAAGCCCAGCTGAATACACTCGCCCGGCGATTCGACGCGATCTTCGAGAACCCGCTGACGTTGATCGGTCTCCTCCAGCCCGATGGCACGCTGGCCGAGGTGAATCAGACGGCGATGGACATCCTGTCAGTGCCATCAGAGGAGGTGATTGGAGAGCCATTCTGGGAGACACCGTGGTGGAATCACGATTCGGCCCTCCAGGCTGACCTCCAGGAGTGGATCAGCAGGGCACGAGACGGGGACTACGTCCGCTTCGAAGCGGAACACGTGACGAACGACGGTGAGCGAGTCACCGTAGACGGGTTGATTCATCCCGTGCGAGACGAAGCGGGCGAGATCACGGAGCTGGTAGCCATCGCACGCGATATCACGGAGCGGACGGCATACCAGCGGGCGTTAGAGCGGCAGAACGAGCGGCTAGAGGAATTTACGAGCATCGTCAGCCACGACCTGCGGAATCCGTTGAACGTCGCGATCGGCCGGCTCGAACTGGTTCGGGATGAGTACGAGAGCGAACACCTTGCCTCCGTACATCGGGCCCACGATCGGATGCAGACGCTGATCGAGGATCTCCTGACGCTCGCGCGGGAGGGCGAGACGGCCGGAGAGGTCGAGCCAGTGAACCTGGCAGCGATCATCGAACAGTGCTGGCGGAACGTCGACATGGGTGGGGCTTCCCTGCAGATCGCAACCGACGCCACGATCCGTGCCGAACGGAGCAGACTCGCCCAGATTCTGGAGAACCTGTTCAGGAACGCCGTCGAACACGGGGGCGACGACGTGACCGTCACGGTCGGGGGCATCGACGAGTCGGGAGTGTACGTTGCCGACGACGGTCAGGGCATCCCTGGTACGGACCCCGACGCGGTGTTCGAACCAGGGTACACGACGACCGATGACGGCTCGGGGCTCGGGCTTGCCATCGTACGCCAAGGAGTCGAGGCACACGACTGGGACATCGCTGTCACCGAGAGCGCAGACGGTGGCGCACGATTCGAGATCACCGGTGTCTCGTTCTGCTCGTGAGCGTGTCTTCCGAAACCCCTGCCATTAGGCTACTGCACTCACGCTGATGCTGACACGGCCGTGCGCACGTCGTCGGCTAAATCCGGATGATTTGCGTCGAGAATCTCGACATCTGTTTCTAGTCGATCGATCTTTCCACGAACCCGAGACCGGATCTGATAGACGTAATTTGACGGGACATCCGCCTCTCCACCGAGGATTTCCCGTTCTCGATCCGTCAGCAAACCGCGATACTCTGTCACGATGAATAGTATATCTATCGCGAGTATAAGGGTGGTGAAACTATCCGAGACGGCATCGTTTACGGCGTTCGCCTCCAGTCCAGGAGGTCTTATGACATGTATTAAGTCACGTCTCTCCCAAGTTCTTAGGGTATGTTACCACGGGCCAACGAAGACGTCACCCTGCTCCACGTCGACGACCAGCCGGATTTCGGCGAACTCGTCGCGACGTTCCTCGAGCGGGAGAATGACAGATTCGGGGTAACGACTGCCACCACCGCGGACGATGGACTGACGATCCTCGCAGATCAGTCGATCGACTGCGTCGTCTCGGACTACGATATGCCCGGGATGGACGGGCTGGCATTTCTCGAGGCCGTCCGGGAGGAGTACGGCGACCTCCCGTTTATTCTGTTTACGGGGAAGGGGTCCGAGGAGATCGCGAGCGAGGCGATTTCGGCAGGGGTGACCGATTACCTGCAAAAGGGCTCCGGGACGGATCAATACACCGTCCTCGCGAACCGGATCGAGAACAGCGTCGACCGCTACCAGGCGGAAGCACTCGTGCATCGTAGCTTCCGGGCGATGGACGATTCGCGGGAGGGGATAGCCCTCCTGGACGAGGAGGGACACTTCATGTACGTGAACGAGGCCTACTCCACTATCGTCGGGTTCGAGGCCGAAGAACTGGTCGGGGAATTCTGGGAGCGAGTGTACCCCGACGAGCAGGTCGAGCGGATCTACGAGGAGATCCTCCCGGCGGTTCCGGAACAGGGTCGCTGGACGGGCGATACGGTCTATCAGCGGAAAGACGGCGAGCGGATCCTCGTCAATCACGCCCTGACGTACTCCGAGGAGGGCACGATGATCTGTCTCATCCGCGAGCTCTCCGACGTCCAGATCCAGGAACAGAAGCTTCGCGAGGAGCGGGAGTACGTCGAGCTCTTCATCGATTCCGTCGATGAGTACGCGATCTTCCTGCTCGATCCCGAAGGGTACATCACGACATGGAACGACGGCGCCGAACAGATCAAAGGCTACGGCGAGGACGAGATCCTCGGGAGCCATGTCTCGATATTTTATCCGGACGCGGCCAAACAGGAGGGCTATCCCGAAGTCCTACTCGACCGTGCGGAGGCCGAGGGGACCGCAACCGACAATGGATGGCGGCTTCGAGCCGACGGCACGCAGTTCTGGGCCGACGTCACAATCACCGCGTTCACTGACAAGCACGGCGAACTCCGGGGATACGGAAAGGTGACGAAAGACCTGACCGAGCAACGCAGACGCGAGGAACGGCTCCGACGCAGCCAACAACAGTTCGACGCGTTACCCGATATCTTCTACGTCGTCGACGAAACGGGTGCGTTCGACCGGTTTAACGAACAATTAGTCGAGACGACCGGCTATACCGAGACGGTACTGGAATCGATGCATGCCCTCGAGTTAGTCCCCGAGGAGGATCGAGACCGATTCGAGGCACAACACGAGCGGTTGTTGAACACCGACGACGTCGTCGAGATACGCTCGGCCCTCGTGACAGCCGACGGCAGATGGATCCCTCACGAATTCAGACGGCGGCGACTCGTCGACGAGGACGGCGAGATACTCGGGTTTGCGGGTATCGGACGCGACATCACGCTTCAGAAAGAGTACGAACGCCAGCTCGAGCAACGGAACGAGCGGCTGAACGAGTTCGCCAGCGTGGTGGCACACGATCTCCAGACTCCCCTCTCGGTGGCCACCGGGCACCTGTCGCGGCTCGCAGCGAAGGCCGACGACGCGATGATGGACGACGTCGACCCGATCGACCGGTCACTGGACCGCATCGACGAGATCATCGACGACGTCCTGGATCTTGCCCGTACCGGCCAGACGATGTCGGAGCCGGAACCGGTCGACAGTGACGCGATCGCTCGCAAGGCCTGGACGGAGTTGGAGAAGGGAGCGGTGACGGCAGACATCGATATCGAACCCCTCCCGGCGGTACTTGCGGATCCGAGTTTGGTACACCGGCTCTTCATGAACCTGTTCAGGAACAGCATCGAACACGGTGGGGATACGGTGTCGGTCAAGGTCGGGTCGCTGGACGATGGATTCTACGTCGAAGACGACGGCCCGGGGATCCCGCCCGCGGAACGCGAGCGCGCCTTCGACTGGACGTATTCGACGAAAGCCAGGGGATCGGGCATCGGCCTCACGAGCGTCGAACGGATCGTCGACGCACACGACTGGAACATCGCAATCGAGGAGAGTACGGACGGCGGGGCACGATTCGAGATCACGGGCGTTCGACACGCGGACGACTAACGGCGTGGGCCGTCTCTCACGGTAGAACAGGAGGAATGAGCACTGTATCGATCGTCATATGGAGACCGGGGCCAGTGCACGTCCTCGTCTGGCGACCACGAGTCACGCTCGTATTGTCCAGGCATCCCTCCACAGACCTACGAGCCGGCGGTCTCCTGCTCGAACGCCTGGATCATCGGGTCGGTCCCGGCCACGAGTACGGTGTCGTTATCGTCGATGATGCCGCTCAAGCCGACGACGTACAGGACGATCAGCCGCTGGCGGCGGGTGAGGTCGCCGAGCGATCGAACCTGGGCGAAGTCACGGAGCGTGCGCACGGGGAGCGTCTCCAGTCACCTCCATCTAGCTGGCCGAGCGCCAAAAGCCCGCCGTGGGTTCGGTCTCCCCACGTGGGCAGTCACTCGATATCGAATGCAACGACCTGGCCACGGTCGTAGATGACGAACGCCTCAAGGTCCCCGTCGCCATCGATGTCCGCGAGTCGGGGGGTTGCGTACATCGTCCGGTCGCGTTCGTGCGATCCCAGGACGTCCCCCGTTCGTGGATCGACGACGGACACGATACCGTCGTTCGTCACGGCCAGGAGTTCGGGGGTTCCGTCGCCGTCGAGGTCCCCCAGGACCGGCGGCGGGGTCATCTGGACGTCGCCAGTGGTGAGCGTGGTCGTCCACTCGATCTCGCCAGTGTCGGCGTCGAGGCTCCGGAGGACGGCGTCCCGGGCCACGGCGTAAACCTCGGGGTCGCCGTCACCATCGCCATCGCCCACGGAATGGACGGCGGCGTATCTCCCTAGGTCGCGAGTCCACACCCGCTCGCCGGTTCGCCCATCGACCAACGAGACGAGTCCACCCCGCGCTGTCGCCACGACGATATCCACGGCCGCGTCCTGCGTGGCCTGGGCCGTCGTCATCCAGGTGATCGAGCTGTCGAACGTCGACGGTGCCTCCCACACGCGGGTGCCATCGGCCTCGAAGGCGACGAGTTCCCCGGAACCACCGAGCCCGATCGCAAGCTCCGGCTCTCCATCCCCGTCGATGTCGGCGACGGCGGGTTGACCCCAGGTGAAGGAGTCGAGGCGCGTCGTCCAGACAGCCGTCCCGTCGGGTCGGAGAACCACGACCGTGCCTGCGACGTCGACCACGATCAGCTCCGGGTCGCCGTCACCCACGAGGTCCGCGACGACCGGTTTAGTGTAGCCGTAGGACGTCAGGTTGTAGTGGAATTCGCGGTCGCCGGAACGGGGGTCGTACGCCGCCACGCGCTGCTCGGTCGTCGCCACGATGACTTCCTCGACACCATCGCCGTCGTAATCCGCGAGGGTCGGGTCGGCCACCGAGTGCACGGTACAGTTCGGCGGGGGGATCGGAGCCGTCCACTCCGTCGACCCAGTCGTTCCCGCGAGGGCGACGAGGGCACAGTTCGGACTGCCGGCTCGCCCGCTGATGGGCGCGTACACCATCCCCTGCTCCCCGATACGCCCGGCTGCGGGCACGTGGTGGTTCCCGCCCACCTCGCGGGCCGTGTCGCTCGTCCACAGGGGCGTGATCGTGACGCGTTCCTGCCTATCCGCCACGAGACCGGCAAGTGCGAGGCCACCGACGGCGACCAGGATCACCACGAGTGCCACGATCGTCCGGCGACGCATGACTGGGGCTTTCGGTCGGGTCGTCAAAGGTTGGCCGGTCGCGGGCGAGGATTCGACGGCCGAACCACCCGCGTTTTTCACGTCCCACTCGCTCTGTCAGGGCGATGGCCGTCCGCCGATACACACGGGGACTCGTGTTGGTACTTGGGTTTGTGGTCGTGTCGGGCCCCGTGCAGGCCCACGGCGTCTCCGGGGCACGTTTCGAGGCCCCGCTGCCCCTCTCGCTCCTGCTCGTCGGCGCTGGGGCAACTGTCGGCCTGACCGCGGTTTGGCTCGCCCGTTCGGATCACGCTGGCTGGGCTGGCGCCGCACGGCAGGTGTACACCGTTCCCGCCGCTGTTGCCTCCCCTGTTCGTACGATCGCCCGTAGTCTCTTCCTCGCTGTCGTTGCCGCGGTTCTCGTCCGGGGTATCGTGGGACCGCAGGCAGCCGCGGACAACGCCGCGACCGTCTTCACCTGGCCCGTCTGGTTCGGCGGCATCGCGCTCCTTGCGATGTTCGTCGGGAGCCCCTGGCGCGTGCTCTCGCCCTGGCGGACGATCTATCGTGGCCTCTGCCGCCTGGAGGGGGAACCAATCGCCGTTCTCGGGGAGTACCCGGATCGTGTGGGTCGATGGCCCGCCGTGATCGGCTTCGTCGTCCTGCTGGGCGTGCTGGAGAACCTTACTATACTCCCACGGTCCCCCCGGCTCACGACCGCCGTCGTCGCCGGCTACGCCCTCGTGATGGTCAGTGGGGCCGTTCTCTCTGGCGAGGCCTGGCTTCGGCGAGCGGATCCGCTGGGCGTCCTCTACCGGCTACTCGGCCGGGTGTCCGTGGTCAGCGTCTCTCGAACCGAGGACGGAGGGTACACGATTCGGCTTCGGCCCCCCTGGTGGGGGTGTCTCGATCCCGTCGCCGGGACGTCACTCGTCGTGTTCGTCGTCGGAACGGTGTACACGGTGAGCTTCGACGGCTTCACGGCCACGACTCACTTCCAGACCGTGCTCGGCTGGACCCGTGACGTCCTCGGGCTCGGGGCCGGGGCAGGCATCGGTCTCTACCTCGTGGGACTCCTCGGCTTCGTCGCCGTGTTCGCTGGGATCGTCCGCGTCGTCGAGCGACTCGGGGGTGGTAACGAGTGGGTCGGGGCGATGCAGTGGTTCGCGCCGACGATCCTCCCGATCGCGGCCGCCTACGAACTGGCCCACGCCTACCCCTACGTCGTCCGCAATCTGAGCAGATTTTTCGAGCTCGTGCTCGAACCCGTGGTGCCCGGGCTCGGGCCGATCGATCCGCTCTCGTGGCTCAGTCTCCCCGCTTTCTGGGGATCGCAAGTCGGGTTGATAGTACTCGGCCACGTCATCGCCGTGATTGCCGCCCACGCCGTCGCCACGAGCCGGTACGGAACCCGTGCCCGGTTGGGCCACCTGCCGCTCGTCGTTCTCATGGTCGGCTACACGGTACTCTCGCTCTGGATCATCTCCCAGCCCGTCGTCGCCTGAGCGTGGTCGAGGAGTCCGTGATGGTCGTGATGCTGGAGAGGAGGGAGCAGTCTACCCCGGATCGTCCGTCCGGGGTGTGGTCTGGTCGACAGCCGTCCTGTGGGTTCGAACGTCCGCGACGAGGTCGCACGCGAGGTGGGCATACAGGGTCACGCCAGCGACCAGTGCCCAGTAGGCGTGGACTGTCAGGAGAGTTCCCACGAGCATGCCGCCAATGACGACGTGGCTCAGGAGGCGCTCGTCGTGCCTGACGTCGCCGTGGTCGAAGATGGCGTCCTGGTCGAGGAATACGATCCGTGGATTCCGGATACATCGTCGGAGGTTAGTCCAGTCACCACGGGTGGAGCGTGCGATGAGGAAGTGATCGAGGTCGATGCCGACGCCGAGTGCCACGGCACCGATGATGACGAGGAGGGGAGAGACGTCCGGCGGGGCAGCGATCGCGAGGCCGAGGCCGACGATGGCGGAGACGAAGGCGTGTGAGTGAGAGCGCATTCCTGGCGTTGTGTGCGTCGAGCGGGCGAGACCGATCGCAACAGGTTCCGGGGTGGTCGTCGTGCGTGCAGGCCCTTCAGCCTGGTTCCGTTCGTGTACTTCGTGGATGGGCCGGGTCAGTAATGAGTCCTCGGTTACTCGTGTTTCCGTCGTTTGATCGCGGCGGGAACTCGTCACCAGACGAACTGTGCGCAGTAGGGACATGAACCTCTATCAGTCATACCCGCGGGTCGCAGTCTCGTTCGATCGGGTGGGGAATTCGGTGGTGTCGCCACTACGCGGCCGAAAAAATGAAGAAAGGTGGTTAGCGAGCGTTTCGATCAGTCACGGCGTCGGACCGCGAGCAGCGCCGCGGCGATGAGTGCCACGACGGCGAGCGCGATACCGAAGCCGGGCTGACCATCAGTCTGCGTGATCGTGACCGTGCGTTCGACCGTGCGCGTAACCGTGCGCTCGACCGTACGGGTCACTTCGACCGTCCGCTCGACAGTACGCGTGACTTCACGCGGGGTCGGGCTATCTTGGATAACCGTCACCGTACGGGTGACCGTCACCGTTTCCGGCTCCTGATCCGTGGAGGCCTCCGCGTAGGTGATCTCCGCGCTGTCGGTCACGGGCGCACCATCAGCCGTGTACGCACCGTCGACACTCGGGTCGAACTGGGAGTCGCGATCCTCATCGAAGTGCGGCATCGCGACAAGCGTGCCGTCCGAACCGAGCGTCTGGTCCAGCGCGATACGCACGTTCTCGTGCGTACCGGCCGAGAGGATCTTGCTCGAGCCGATGATCTGACCGCTCGGGGAGTTGACGTGGATGGCCACGAAGCCGCCCTCGGAGAGGGTAACTTCGTTAACCGTCACGACAGCTCCGCCGGGGCTGATCTGATCATCGAACGTCACGCTCGCCGAAGGCGGCGCGACGAACTGGCCGTCCGCGGTCACGAAGGTGTCACCGTTCGGACCGCGAACTTCGATATCGAACTCCAGACCTTCGGGTTCGTCAGCCAGGTCGAATTCTGCGCTGAAGGTGCCGTCGGCACCAACCTCAACATCCTGGTCCAGGTTGAACGTGGACTGCGCCGAAAGGGCGCGGATACGGATGTTGTAGGTCGTACCGGGTGCGACGTTCGTCGTACCGCTGATCGTCGCGTTCGCGTCCGGAACGACACCGTACGTGTCACCCTCGAAGTCCAGGCTGGTCGAGCCAGCGCGGAACGACGCGGTGGTCGAGGTCGTCGACGAACCGATGTCATCGTCGATCGCGAAGTCAACATCGTAGGTCTCGCCCGTCGAGATCGAGAGGCCTTGGTTATCCGAACTGCGTTCCAAGCTGACATCACTTGGCGTGACAACGACGTAGTACGTGTCTGCGTCGAGATCAGCGTGGACAGTGACACCGGCCTCAGTATCCGATAGGTTCAGAACCTTTGCAGCCTTGTTCTGCGTCGGGTTCTGCTGTTCCGCGCTTAGGACGTCCACGAACTCAGTCGTCGAGATGCCACCGTCATAGAGTGCACCAGCGACACCGGACGCCTCGAACCTGTATACGAGAGCGTCGAAGTTCTGGTTGCCGTATTCAGTTTGCGTGATGTCAGAACCCTCGACGAGAGTGCCATCGTCGATCGCCGTAGCGACCGAGCTAGCACTGTCGAGGTCACCCAAGACACCTGTCGGTCCAGTGTAGGACGTGAGGCCTGGGTCGAGCGAACGCGGTGAGATCGTCAGTGCACCACTGACATCGCGACTATCAATCGCGGTATCCCAGTTGTTGTCACCTGTCGCCAGTAGCATTACGTAGCTACCGGTTCCAAGGACGCCGCCGAGGTCCTCGGACTCTGAATCGACAGTGACACTGTCGTCATCTCCATCTGCCCACGCGGTCGGCGTACCTGCACCGGAGCGGTTGCCGGCCTCGTAGGTGTTGAACATTACAGTGACTTGATCGTCATCGTCACCGTCCGTAACGGTGAGGTTTGCGTTGTATCCCGACTCGTCCTCGAGACCGAGCACGAGGGAAGCCGAGTCAACGTTCTCGATGTTCACCGTAATGGACGCGATGTCACCGCGGTGTTCCTCAACGTTGTTGTTCTCGAATGAGACAGTCCCTTCTGCAGGGTCACTGTAGGTAATCGTGTTCGTCTCATCCTCGACGCCAGACTGGGCGTCAATGACTTTTCCGGTAAAGTCACCCGCAGCATTCCGGGTGAACGTGGCGGAAGCCTCACCATTACCGTCAAGTGTATCTGCAGTCTCATTCACGACAGTTCCGTCACTGTCGACAAGCTGGATTACGATATCCCGATCGACCTTGGAACTATCGACGTTGATGTCGACACTGTTTCCAGTGGTCACCGACGTTGAACTCGCAGAAGCCGTCAGATCTAGGCTTGCGAGGGTGAATGAAACATTCGACGAACTCCCACCACTAATCTGGTGATAGGAATACGTAGTGTCAAGGCTCAGATCCCCTGTGTCCACGATACGAACGCTGCTGTTCGTGCCAGTCTTTTTCTCGTGGACAAAGCTCGAGTCTTCCTGGAACTCGTACGTGAAGTCATCCGCCGAGGTGTTCACGATAGCAATGTCGGTGCCTCGGAAGAGGTCATCAGGGGATACGCCAACACTACCAGCCGTGAGATTTGCGACTCCCCCAGAGACCTGAACTGCCTGCCATCCGTCAGTGACGTTTTCGGCGTTGACCTCAAGGGTCTCGACCGGGTCAATGTCCCGGCCGACGTCAATCAGGATGACACCGTCGGTACCGTTGTTGTTACCGACGATGGAGGCCGAGGCCGTGAGGTTGAAGTCACCAGATGCATTGCTCACGCGAACCTCGGTCCGATTGTCCGCCAGGCTTATATTTCCGAGTTCTGTTCCGTTATCCGTCGTTCCTTCCAACGCGATCTCAATCGTCCCGTCATACTCTTCAGCAGACAGGACGCTTACATTACCCATCGCGCCTGCTGCAGCGACCGAGCCTGTCAGCGTGATAGTGCCCCCAAAGACCGACAGCACCATCAGCGCCGAAAGGATCAGCGCGCGTATTTGTTTTCGTTCTGTCATAGTTGCCTGATTTCGTGGTTTCGGAGAGGCGGAGCGTGACGACCGATGGTCACGCGATATGGCAGCCTCCGCGCTATCCACCTGGAATGCACAACCGAGTGCCATAAATACTTTCTGATGAAATAGTAAACGCCTACACCCTCGCCGTCTTGCGATTCCGGCCTATTACGGGGCGTGTGTGACGGTCGCACGACACGTTTAAGCAGTGAGTGCCTACTGCCGTCTGAACGCCGTGACGCTGCATTTACGGTCCTCCTACTCCGATATAGCTCCAATGCCGACCACCCGTCGTCAGCGGTTTATCCATGGCCACCTGGCCTGGATGCTGGCGACCGTGCTCGTCCTGTCACTCCTGGAGTCACTCTCCTACGAACTCTTTTTCGTGGTCACCCTCATCGGCTTTCTGGTCGTGACCGAACTCACCGCCCCGTTCGAGGTGACCCCCCGCTGGCGACGACGACTCAAATGGCTCATCGCCATCGGCCTCCTCGGCTTCGGCTATATCGTGATCAACCGGATCCTCGAAATCCTCCCGCCCGGGGTGTTCTGATGGACCACGGAAACCCAGAACCCCGCAATATCCCGGGTGAAACCCGCCCTTACGCGCGTGTACATCTAGTGGCCACCAGCCGGAGACCACGGAGGGACGCGGACTAATGGCCGCGATCGACCTGGACTACCCCCGAGCCCTACTCCTGGTTCTCGGCGTCGCGATCGTGCTCACCGTCGCCGTGGTTGGGAGTACCTCCGGAACCGCGTTCGGCACGTTCAACCCCGCCTGGGACGGCACGTCCGAACTCCGATCGATCGCCGACGATGCCGACACGACGACCGACGTCATCCGGAATTCCACCGTGTACGAGGCTGTCGAGGCCAACCGAACCCTCGCCGTGATCCTCTCGCCCGAGGAATCCTACGGCGAGCAGGATCTGGCACGAGTGGCGAATTTCGTTCGCCGTGGCGGGACGCTGCTGGTCGCCGAGGACGTCGGCATTCACGGAAACACCGTGCTCGAGGGTGTCGGGGCCAGTGCCCGATTCGACGGCGGCCCCCTCCGGGACGAGCGGGACTACCACCGAGCGCCGGCTCTCCCCATCGCTGACATCACGTCGACCCACACGCTGACGACGGACGTCGACCAACTCACGCTCAACCACGGGACGGCCGTACAGCCGGGGGCCGCTACGGTCCTCGCCACCACCTCGTCGTACAGCTACATCGACGCAAATCGCGACGAGACCCTCGATGACGAGGAAAATATGCGGTCCTATCCCGTCCTCACCGTCGAATCCGTGGGCGACGGCCAGGTGATCGCGATGGGGGACCCGTCGGTGTTTATCAACGCCATGCTCGAGCGCCCCGGGAACCGGGCGTTCGCGGAGACGCTCCTCGGAACGCACGACCGCCTCCTCCAGGATTACTCCCACGCCGGTGAGCTTCCCCCACTGACACTCGCCGTGCTCATTCTCCGGGATTCCCCGCTCCTCCAGTTCCTGCTCGGGCTCTCCGGACTCGCGGTGATCGGGCTCGTGGCGCGCGATGCCGTGCCGGCACGTCTCCAAACCACTAGAGACCGAGACACCCCACAGGACCTCGATCGAGCGGATCTCAGGGCCTACCTCGAATCGCAGCACCCGGATTGGGACGAAGAGCGGGTCGAACGCGTCATACGAGGCCTTATGAGTCGGCGGGGGCAAGGAGGCGGCGATGAGTGAGCCCGCAGCGGTCTACGAGACGCTGCGCGAGGAGATCGAGACCGTCCTGATCGGCAAGGAGGAGATCGTCGAACGACTCACGATTTCCCTCCTGACCCGAGGACACGTGCTCCTCGAAGGCGTTCCCGGGGTCGCAAAGACGACCGGAGCGAATCTCTTCGCCCGAGCCTCCGGCCTCGACTACACCCGCATTCAGATGACGCCGGACATCCTCCCGGCGGACATCACGGGGACGCACGTCTACCGCGAGACCACCGGCGAGTTCGCCCTCCAGAAGGGACCGGTGTTCGCGAACCTCGTCGTGGCAGACGAGATCAACCGGGCGACGCCGAAGACCCAGTCGGCGCTACTCGAGGCAATGCAGGAACGCCGCGTCACGATCGAAGGCGAAACCCTCGAGCTTCCGGAGCCGTTCATGGTGATCGCCACCCAGAACCCGATCGAACAGGACGGCACCTTCCAGCTCCCCGAAGCCCAGCGCGACCGCTTCCAGCTGAAACTCCTCGCCGGGCTGCCGAGCCGCGACGAGGAGCGCGAACTCCTCGACCGGTTCGATGCCGATCCAGACCTGGGCCCCGCTGCCGTCGAACAGGTCGTCGAGCCCGACGACTTGCTGGCCGCCCGTGAGGCAGTCCGACAGATCCACGTCGACCCGAAGGTGAAGGAGTACGTCCTCGACCTCGTCGCCGCCTCCCGGGAACACCCCGACGTCGAGCACGGCGGATCACCCCGAGCCTCCCTCGCATTCCTGAACGCGGGGAAGGCCAGTGCTGCGATCCGGGACCGCGGGTACGTCATCCCGGACGACGTGAAGGCGCTGGCCCACCCGATCCTGGCACACCGACTCGTGCGGTCGACCGACGCGGAACTGAGTACCGTCTCCCCCGTGGAGATCGTCGACGATATTGTGTCGCAAGTGGACGCACCATCCGGCGCAGAGGTGACCACGACTACCCCCGCAGTCAGTGATGGTGGCGACCGCGACAAGGACGAGTAATCGATGTGGCCGTGGGGTCATCTCGCCGTCGGCTACCTCCTGTACGCGATCTACACGAGGTATCGATTCCTGGACAGACCGAGTGACGCCGCTGTTGTGGCGGTGGTGCTCGGCTCGCAATTCCCCGACATCGTGGACAAGCCCCTCTCCTACTGGTGGCTCCTTCCCGAGGGGCGGACGCTCGCCCATTCGATCATCGTCGCCCTTCCCCTCTGCATCGCGGTCTGGTGGCTGGCACGACGAGCCCGGAACGCCGAGGTCGGCGTCGCGTTCGTCACCGGCTACCTCTCCCATCTCGCCGCCGATACGGTCCTCGACATCACTGCCGGGAGCCTCGAGGGGTTGTCCTTCCTCGCCTGGCCGCTTCTGGACGCCCCCGATTACGAAGCATCGGGATTCAACCACCACCTCGCGGAACTCGAGATGTCGGTTCAGTCCGCGGCGGCGCTGTCGCCGGAGGCCTGGTACTTCGTGGTGCAAACCCTGCTGTTCGCGGTGATGCTGGTGGTGTGGGCACAGCACCGCTTCCCACCACTGGGTGGGCTGTGGACGCGACTTCGCGGAACCGTGACGGCGGAAGCCGGGTAAAAGTCAGTGTCTAGTTCGGCTCGCGCCTACGCGCGGCAGGGATGGCTATCTGTGATGTGAATGTCGCGGTAGGTTCGAGGAGTCGCGTCCGTCTACCGGCCGGCACCGGGGCTGGATCAGTCTGATCGTCGACGGGAGTCAGGCCTGAAGCCCCCATGTCACGTCCTCGTCCACCGCGTCTCTGGCAGACTCGACGTCTTCGACGACCTCGACGCCAAGTTGTGTGATCGCCTCCTCGCGCGTAATCTCGCCGGCGAGATACCTGTCCACGAGCATGTTTCGATACAACGTTTCGACACCAGTTTCAACCGCTTCCTGGATGACGTGGGACTCCTCCATATCGTGGTGTTCGGCCAGCTCCCGGACTCGGTCCGAAACAGTATCAGTGGTCATGGGTGTTCGTTAGGCTCCTTCCACTATAACCACAGGTCCGATACGTGATCCGGCATAGATCGGGATGGAATCGATACCACGCTGTCCGGGGCCTCGCTATCCTGGCCGCGAACAGATCCTCCCGGAGACGTGTCTCCTGTCTTTTGCACGGGGAAAGACTCTGCACGTCGAACAGCGCCGACGCAGAATCGACCGTCGTGACACGAACGACGCAGGAGCCCACGACGTCAGTCGAGCGGTGGATGGCAGGTATTTCAGCTCCATGTGTTCCACCTGGACGCCACTAATGAGGTCCGTGAACGATGTGTGGTGTCGGCGCAGTTGCGATATCGCATGAAGACACGTGCCCACGTGTCGGGCTTCGTTACGAGCGATCGGTCTCCCACGAACACCGAACCAGCACGTCCGCACGATCGGTATCGGCATGCACCTCGATCGACACAGCGTGGTCGAGGCCAACCGCGAGACCCACGCCGAGAAACGAGACGACAGGATGGTCGAACCGCGTGACGTCGTCGATGGCACTCCCCGAAAGCGCGACCACGAGCGCGTCCTCCCCGACCTCCTCGACACGGACGCTCTCGGCGAGTTCGACGTCCTCTCGGAGGCCGTCGGCGAGCTGCTCCGCCACTCGTGCGGGTTCATCCGCGAGCGGGCCGGCGAGGGAGCGCTCGAATTCACGGAAGAGCGCGTCTCCCGTCGGAGCGAACGCGACACCACGGCTGCGCTCCTCCTCGGTGACAACGAACGTGGCATCGAGGGCGTCCGCGTCAGGGATCGTGTCGTCGGCGTGCTGGGGAACGAACAGTGCCGCCCGACGATCCGGCCGATCGAGCGGAACGTACAGGCGGTCGTCCTGGAGCCCGAGTTCGGAGACGATGGCGCCCCCGGTCCTCGCGACTGCATCGTAGACGCCCTCGGCGACCCCTGCTGCCAGAAACCGTTCGGGCGTGAGGTAGTAGGTGAGGAGCGCACCGAAGAGGCCGGTGGCGCCCAGCGAGAACAGGACGGGACGGGCAGCCGGAAAGACGACACCACCCACCACGGCGATCCCGCCGAGGAGAGCGAGGCCGAGGGCCGTCCGCCGATAGCGTGACTGGCGGGCACGGACGAACTCCTCCCGAAGCTGCCGGTTCTCCGCCTCCAGGAGCTCGAGGTGGGCACGGAGATCAGCCACGGAGTGATCCTCCGCACTGTCAGCCTCGGGAGCCCCCCCGGCCGACTGATCGAGCTCCTCCTCGCTCACGCCTCGGACACCTCCAGGAGACCGAGGGCGACGAGTTCGTAGCGATGAATGGCGTACGCGAGGGTCGCGGCCACCGCGACGAGTGCGAGAGCAACCAGCGGCAGACTCGCCCCCCACGCACGCATGAGCACGACCAGGCCCACGAGGACGGCGAGTGCGAGAAGCAGGACGAGCCCCCCGCGCAGCGGATCGTCCTCCCGGGGGAGCGGCGAGAACAGGATCGCGAGGAGGCCGGCCTCCGTGACCAGGAGTGGACCGATGGCCGTGTCCGGGGAGGCGACGGCGATCAACGCGACGTGGCCCAGCGCGACCGCGTGGGGAAGCGGGAGGAGGTACCAGGCGGCACCGACGACCACCCCGGTGACGACGCCGAGAGGCCCGGCCGTCAGGGCGAAGCCCACGAGTGCAAGGACGACGGCACCCCCGCCGAGCCAGGTTCGGCCGTCGTCCCTCCCCTCCAGGACGGGTACCCACTCAGTACTTGCCACGATCAGGCACCCCCTCCACTCGCGCGGGCATGGCGGTTCCGACCTGCCGCGAGGACAGCATCGACACGATCGCCCGGGGCGACCTCGAATGCCGAAACCCGGGGTCGTTGGGCGAGGTCCCGGCGGAACGACTCGAACTCGAGATACGTCTCGTAGGTCGCCTCGACGGCCGCCAGGCCACCGGGCTCATAGAGCACGCGGGGTGCCAGGAACACGAGGACGTGATCGTCGCCACGACGGGCGAGGTCGACAGCCTCGCGAACTCGTTCCGGCTCGGCGTCGTCGGTGAAGATCGCGGTCCAGCAGGTGCCGTCGAGGCTCCCGATCTGGGACCGGACCGTCTCGACGAGTGGGTTGTCCTCGATCCGCTGCAGGTAGGGGTCGGCACCCGCAAAATACGGGCGGAGCGTCGCGTCGAAGGGCTCATCGCCGTCGAGGAGCCGGGCAGTCCGACGGGCGGCCGCGGGCCCGATACGGTCGTCGGGCAACGCGGTCGAATCGGGCGTGGGTTCGATCGCATAGAGCTCCCCTCGAATCGTCGTATACGTCTGTGCGGAGGGTTCGATGGCCGCAGTGAGGCCCTCGGTGCTGACGGCATAGAGACCGAGGGGATCCGAGCGATGACGCGCACTCGCAACGAAAGCAAGGGCGACCTGGCGGAGGTAGTCGAGTGCGGTTTCACCCGTCTGCCCGACGGCTAGGCGCGCACGGTGATCGACGAGGAGGACGGTCCGGCGATCGGTCTCCGCCTCGAACTCGCGGACGTAGGGTTCGGCGAGGCGGGCCGTCGCCTTCCAGTCGATCCGATCCGCGGATTCGCCGGGGATGTACTCCCGGAGTTCGGCGGGGTCGAGCCCCGACCCGAGTCTCCCGGCATCGTGCTCGCCATAGGTTGTGGCGACGCGTTCGCCACCTTCGCCAACGTGGACGTCACGGGGCGCCCTGGGTTCCACCGTCACTGACGGGGCAGGTCCCTGCTGGACCGTCTCGCACAGCAGTCCTCGACTGGTCGTCGCCGTGATCGTTGGAGGGTCAAACGCGTGAACGCCGGCGATGGGCCAGGTGACCGTTCCAGCGACCGCAGCTCGTCGACCCCCTCGGGGGAAGTCGATCGTACTCTCCCCGTGGAGCACGCCGGCTGTCGCGACCGGGAGGCCGGCATCGACGTCGAGTGCGAGCGGGCTCGGATGGGGAAGCGACGCCGAGAGCTCGAACGAGGTCGACTCCTCCGCGACGAGTCGCGCACGGGAGACTGACTGATCCACGTCGAGCGCGTCGAGGGTTTCCGAGAGGGCGAGGGTGAACCGTATCTGCTGTGCGAGGAGCCACGCGCCGATGCCTGCTGCACCGACGAGAAGGAGGGGGCGTTCGAGCAGGAGTGCGAGGGCCGCGAGGAAGCCGGTGATGGCAACGGCCTCCCAGTAGCGGCGCGTGGCACGCATTACCTGGCGAGAGTGAGTGGTGGACATTGAAGGTACTGATACCGCGAGCGCCCGAGGCCGATGTTTACTAATAACGCGACCGTCACATCCCACTCGTGTCACTGGGTCGGGGTGGACTCGTCCTCGCGCTGGCGATGCTTGCCTGTCTCGGAGCCATCGCCCCAGCCGTCGGGGGAGTGCCACTCGGGAATCTCGACGGGAACACATTCGCCGCCGCGGAGACACCAACGGCGAACGAGACCGTCCACCACGAGAATCCCGACGACGCAAACCAGGACGGAAACCTGCAGGACGTCCAGGGCTGGCTCCTGGGCCGGATCTCCGGGAACCTCGAGGAGAGTGCGCTCGAGATCTCGCGTGGCCAGTACGACGCAGCCCAGGGACTCCTCGGGAACGAGACGCGGGATGCCCTCTCGCGGTTCGTCGAGGTCGCTGAGGAGACCAGTTCCGAGGCGGACGATCGAGCCGCCGAGCGACTCAATGAGACGGTAAAGAACCAGCGGGAGTTCGCGGAGACCGTCTCGAACTACTCACACACCTACGAGGCGTACCTGGACGCTCGCGAGAACGGCGAGACGGAGCGGGCGCGCCAGCTCGCGAGGGAATTGCTGGCTCACGATCGCCGGCTCAACCAGACGGGACAGCGCCTCCAGGCGACCTACGCGATCATCGAGAACGCCACAGGGGTGGACACGTCGACGGAGCGCGAGACGATTGAGGAGCGGACGAGAAACGTCTCGGAGACGACCGATGACATCCGCGCCGCGTTGTTCGTCGAAACCGAGATCACCATCAGCGAGGCCTCGACGACCGCCTCGTTCACCGAGCCGCTCGTTGTCCGTGGGCGGGTGACCACGGTGAATGGCACCGGGATCTCGAACACGACAGTCGCGATCCGTGAATCGAGACAGGCCGCGACGACGACAGCGTCGAACGGGTCGTTCATCCTCCAGTACCGTCCCGTCAGTCTCCCTGCCGATGCGGACGAGGTGTCCGTCGACCATATTCCCGATAGCAACTCCACGTTCCTCGGCGCCACTACCTCGGTCCCCGTTTCTATTGACCAGGTTGCGTCGACATTGACGCTTAACGGGGTTCCGGATCGAATCGCGTTCGGCGAGGAGGTCACCCTCGAGGCGACGGTGGACGTGCAGAACCGACCAGTCGATGCCGTGCCGGTCGTCGCTCTCCTGGGCGGCCAGCGTGTTGCCTCGGGCATGACCACGAACGGGAGCACTCACCTCTCGTTCTCCGTTCCTGCGGCCATAGAAGATGGCGAGCACGACCTCACTGTCGCCCTCGCGATGACGGATCGAGCGGTTGCGGCTTCGAGCGCTACGGCGACAGTCCGGGTGTCCGAGACGCCGACCATCCTCGAGATCGAGGCGAATCAGCTGTCGGACGGGGACCTCCACGTAACCGGGCAACTGACGACGGTCGATGGGGATCCGATCCCGGACCGGGTCGTGGACATATCGATCGGTGGCCAGTCCGTCGGGGGCGATCTGACCGATGCTGCCGGGAATGTGTCGACCGTGTTGTCCGTCCCCGACGGGGTCGGCCTGTTACAGGGTGGAAACCTGACGGTGAACGTCACGGGATCGTTCGACGGTGCCGGGACGAACTTCGGATCGACGATGGCGGGGACACAGGTCCTCCTCGGGCCTGCCCACGGCGGGACGTTCGGGTTCGGCGTTCCCGGGTGGGCCTGGGCCGGACTGCTCGGACTTGTGCTCGTCGTCGCCGTCGTGACTTATCGGGTGCTGTCGGGGGAGGAGGACGATACAGTGCAACCCGCGGAGACAGCGGTCGGATCGAGAGAGGGAGCGGGAGAGGCGACCACAGACACCGCTCCGCTCCGGGAACTCGCCCGCTCCCGACTGTCGAGTGGGGCGACTGACGATGCAGTGCAAGTGGCGTACGGAGCTGCGAGGCGAGCACTCTCGAATCGGTTCGACGTGGAGGGCACCACCCACTGGGATTTCTACCGTGCTTGCACCGAGGCAGGCGTCTCCGGGGATCGACAGACCGCCCTCCGTCGGCTCACCGAACACTACGAGCGGGCGGCGTTCGCGCCGGAGTCGTTGTCGATCGAACTCGCGAACGAGGCGCTTGGGCTCGTCGACGCGGTCGACCCAACCGAGAGTTCGACGGGATAGTCGATACCAGAACAGCTAGGCCTGCGGAGCGAACCCTTTTTACGGCGATACGGCCAACGACGGGCAACATGGCCGGGGGCCTCGAGAAACGGGAGGTACTGCTGTTGCTCCCTGACCAGATCCGCCGGCTGCCCGCGGACCTTGTAGCGGTGATCGGGATGGTGCTCCTCACCGACCTCGCCGTTATTCTCCCGGTGATTCGAGAGACCCCGATTCGGGTGCTACTCGGGCTGCCCTTCGTCCTCTTCGTTCCCGGCTACGCCTTCATCGCGGCGCTCTTTCCGGAACAAGGAGCGTCCCCCGTTGACGACGAGGCGGAGGAATCCGAGCGGGGGCGGGGGATCGACGGTATCGAGCGGGTTGCCCTCTCCTTCGGTCTCTCGATCGCGATCGTCCCGCTGCTCGGCCTCGTCCTGAACTTCACGCCGTGGGGGATTCGCCTGGGACCGATCCTGCTCACCGTGAGCGGGTTCACGCTACTCTCGACCTGGGTTGCGGCCCGACGACGACAGGCACTGCCCGAGGAGGAGCGCTTTCGGGTGCCCTATCGATCGTGGCTCGCGGCTGGGCGGGCGGAGCTTTTCGAACCAGAATCACGGACGGATGCAGCGCTGAACGTGCTCCTTGCATTGAGTGTGATACTCGCGGTCGCGAGCGTGGGGTACGCGGTGGCCGTCCCCAAGCAAGGCGAAGCGTTCACCGAGCTGTATCTCCTCACCCGCGACGACGGCGGGGATCTGGTCGCTGACGGCTATCCGACGGAGATGGTTCGGGGGGAACCGTCGCCACTCGTCCTGGGAATCGGCAACCACGAACACCGCGAGGTCGACTATACCGTCGTGTCGTTGCTCCAGGAAGTCGAGATCACGGGGAACCTCTCGCCCTCGGTGAACGATACGAACGGGAATTCGACGCTCGACGTGACCGTGCACGACGAGCGCGAGCTGCAGCGGTATTCCGTCTCGCTGGCGCACAATCGAACCTGGATTCGGGATCACGAGGTGTCGCCACCGATGACGGGCGAACGGCTACGCCTGCTCTACCTCCTGTACAACGACACGGTGCCGCCTGAGCCCTCGGTCGAGAACGCGTATCGGGAAGTCCACCTCTGGGTAAACGTCTCTGCACCCGGGCAGTGAGTGGAGAAACGGTTCCCAAAATCAGCGCTGGGAATTGGAGTCGATGTCGAGGCGTGCTAACAATTGCAGATTCTCTATTGTGACTTCCACGCATTGATACCGAGTATCAATGTGGCACGTTCTAGGTAGTAAACACATAATCGCACGCCGTGAGGGGGTTGCTGGATTTTGACTGCCTGATTATGGCAAGATTGGCCGTTAAACCCAGGGATGATAGCGAATGTAAGGAGGCGTTAAGATTCAGTTATCATAATCGATTCTCCATAATTCGTAGGATATGGCGCCTCTAACCCCCATTTATCAAAAAGAAAAACTTTGTGCACTACCTTTATTACGTACTGTTTGAAAGAAGGGAATAACGCGTCCCACGGTGGGGACTCCGGGAGGGAGACTGGTTAAGCCACCGTTAGCCGGTGGCTCGTCTCTGTCCGGTCCCCCTCGGGCGTGTGTACAAACCATGATCGACAACATCCAACTGTTCGACGATAGCACAGACCGCGCCGTGTCACCCGTGATCGGCGTCATCCTCATGGTCGCCATCACCGTGATCCTGGCGGCCGTGATCGGGACGTTCGTTCTCGGGATGGCCGACCAAACTGGCGAAGCCGGGCCGAACTCGCAGCTGAGCGCGAGTGACGCTGGGGCGAACTACGCTGACGGGGATACCACCTTGCAGGACTTCGTGAGCATTGACCACAACGGTGGCGAGGAACTGAGTGCCGACGAAATCCGGATCGTCGTGCGGTACGA
>CAZEDI010000016.1:0-34602 GCA_964510865.1 uncultured Halobacteriales archaeon | reverse complement strand
AGTTCCGTGAAGTAGTGCTCGTACTTGTCCTCGAACTTCTCGGGGTCGAACTCGGTCATACGAGCTACTGGCGGTCCTGCAGGCATAAGGCGGCCGATCCAGGGTCGATCCGTCCATCACAGGCTATAAGCCCAATCGCCCGGACGATTCGACATTCATGCTTGAGTACCACGCGGCCTTTCTCTTGGTGCTGATTGGTACGGAGGCATTTTTCACCTGGCTCGACGTGATCAACCTCCGTTTCGGCGAACGTATGCTTGCCGAGCGAGCGACGTGGGTCCGTGAACGATTCGGCGTTGATGACGTCGACCGTCTGGCCGACTACGAACGAGCCCGAACTGGTCTGAGCGCACTGAGCACCTGGACTCTGCTCGGCGGCATCCTCCTCGTCCTGTATTCGGGATTGCTTGGGGACGTTGTCCGGGCTCTCCAAGCCACCGGACTCGGACCCCTTGGTCAGGGGGCTGTATTCTTCGCTGGTGCTGCCGTTCTCTCATACCTCATAACGTGCCCATTCGATGCTGTCGACACCTTCGTCGTCGAGGAAATTTTCGACTTCAACGAGCAGACTGTCCGCTTGTATCTGAAGGACGTGGCCATCTCCGTCGTCATCACTGCGGTCATTACCGGCATTCTGGGAACCGTGCTCCTGTGGATTATTCACACCTTCCCTGCGGTCTGGGCTCTCGGTGGCGCGCTGCTCTTCTTGGCATTCGCGCTAGTGATGCAGATCGTCTATCCCCGTGTGATCGCCCCACTATTCTACGACTTTCAGCCGCTTGAAGAGGGTGACTTGCGGGAGGCCGTGGACGACGTCTTCGATCGGGCTGGCTTCGAGTGCGAGCAGCTCTATGAGATGGATGCGAGTCGGCGATCGAGTCACTCGAATGCATACTTCATCGGGTTCGGCCGGACGAAGCGGGTAGTCCTCTTCGATACACTCATCGACCAGATGACGATCCCCGAAGTCCAGAGTGTCCTCGTTCACGAACTCGCCCACTGGAAGCGGGCCCACGTGTGGAAACTCATGGCCGCGAACATCCTCCAAGTCGGGGCCCTGCTGGCCGTCGCCCAGGTCCTTCTCACCGGTGACTGGCTCCCCGCGATGTTCGACGTCCCGGAGTCTGCTCTCTACGCGGAGCTCTTCCTAGCGCTGCTCCTCGTCCACCCACTGATGCGATGGATCGCCCCACTCCAGAACAAACTCTCCCTGGCGTTTGAACGTGAAGCCGATGATTTCGCCGTCTCCATCACGGCGGTCCCTCCAATGGTCGGCGCCCTGACGACACTCGTGAGCGAGAACCTCTCGAATCCGTTCCTTCATCCCCTCTATGAGACCTTCCACGCGACACATCCACCCATTCCGGAGCGAATCCGCCGGTTGGAATCATCTGAGTCTGCTACCGGGGACGATAGCGAGACTCCAGCCTAACCACTGTTCTACTGTTAGCAACCGAGACAGATCTCACAATAGTAGCTGTCCCAGCACGCGTCATCAGTACCTCTGATAGGCTATGGCGGGCTTTGATGAGCACCGGATCAGCCGTCAGATTTAGCGTCCCCGCCATCGCAGGTGGAGTGTCAATGCTCCCAGCGACGGTATCGGTGGCTGCCCTCATGACGTTTCTCGGATCGAGAGCCGCTGGACTCGTCGCAGGAAACTGGTACGCGTCGGTGGCTTCCTATCCTATCTCGATCCTCCAAGTTGCGCCACCGGAGATTTTCCAGAACGAACGTGTGTTCTTTGGATCGATAACGAGCGCGCTTGGCCTGGCGACACTCCTGATTGCTGGCATCTACGTGTTGTTTCGCGGGCAGAACGACGAACTGAGCCAACTCCTTCTTATCGTCATCGGTGGCGGGTTCACCTCGGTATTCACGGGCCTCATCATCGCTACCACCGGATACCTCGCGGCTGCAGTGTTCGTAATCGCGATGGCGGTCCTCTATGGCACGCTCGTCAATTTCTACGTCAGGACGCTCGCATGAAGCACGATGGCGTGATTCAATTGCGGGTGTGAGTGCAGTCCTTGTAGTTCGCGAGTATACAGGTATTGCTCGTATCGGCTGCGAGTATGCGTCTGTCTACAAGCATTTCGTTGCGATGGAGGTCGGGATAGTCTTCAAACGCTGATCGGGGGTCCGTCTGAAGTTTGAATCCGTTTTCGCTTTGGGCTTGAAGATTGTACGTTCTCAGCTATTTCACCTTGAGACGTTATGACTATATAGATGATGTGTGGACACTGGTTGGGCGTATTTTGTATAGCGATATACACTATATTGCGGTCTAACCACCTAATTATGTAAAAACATAAAAAGAGGCGGATACAGGTCCTGTAGGCATATAATGCATAAAATAATAGAATAAAATAACTATCTAATGATCGTGTGCGACCGTGAATATTCCTCTCGGGGAGTAGTCGGAATGCACAGAGTACTGCACACGTCGGTCAGCACCACGTTGAGACAAATTCTCGATTCTCGCCGTGGTGACCAACATAAACAGGATACCGTAGCGTCCACACTAGAGTGAGCTCTCTCGTGTCCTTAGTTACCGGTGTGTACTCGTGAGTATTCGTCCAAAGAAAATCCGGTCGGCTTTCGACATACTGACATGGTCTCTATAGTGTCGTCACTGAGTAGAGTGAAGGGAATCGTGCATCGAGAGAATTCTCTCTATAGCCAGCGAAGTTTAATGATGTCGGAATTGACACTTGAACGCGTTTGACCGATTACAGCTCGTGTTGATCGCACCTAGCCCACAGTTTCGATACTTGTCGGAGCGATCTTCTTTTTATCGATTTGAACCAATATTTATTTATATATGGTAATGAAAATTGGTTGCCCTCTCTCATTTTCGCTGTGAAATCATGACTTGCCAGGGAGTGTTATATAAACCGTATTTCGCTATACCAATTATCCCAGAACCGACAATAGAACGTCCGTCTCCTCAATCTCCATGTAGTCACATCGCTATCTTCGCTGTTGACGCCGGACAATACCGGAGTCTCGCGGATTTGGTATCAGCACATGTGGTTCTCTCTTCCCCGGCTGCCATCGGTCGAATCCTCCGTTGAATCGAGGGAGTGACTCGAACTCGATGGAAAGGAGAATCCTTTCAGAGAGTGGCGGTATGACGACCTTCTGGGACAACTAGACTCGTCCAATCCCGTGATTTAGGCACGGATTCCCCAGGCGTACAATTTCGTTCACTCATCACATCGGGACGCTACGATCGTAGCACTCAAAGCTGATCTCCTGCTGTCCACCGAAGTTAATATCGCACCATAGGATTTACGGCAATTTTGTATTGGACACGAAAACCAGCATACGGCGGTTCATCTCCGTCGTCATGGGCACATTTCGTTCGAGTATCGAAGTATCTGTACTAGTCGCGATTGTACAATCGAGGCCGAGAAAGGTCTCCACTAGACGATTCGATCACTACACGGATACTCCGTACGAGATTTTCGTACGTTCAGGGACTCTTCATACGATTTCGGCTTCTTTCTTGCCGAGCACAAGAGAATCCAGTCTGTTGTCTTCGAACGTTCCATCCCGCATGCTGCGATTTGAACCGCCCTCTATCTCCTGAATCTCGTGGTATAGTGGCTTCACTCCGTCATATCCATCTAGGTCGCTTCAGACTCGGGGTCGTAGAATACCCCTAACTACGCTTGACTTGCTCTTTTTTATATAGCGACATACGATTTATAGACATCCCCTTCATCTTCTAATTTCATACGGTAGAGCGGGTCACACTCCTATATTTTACAGTTTCGATATTGTGGGGTTCTCGAACGATCGAGCTCCTTCAGGTAGCATCCCGACGTCGAGATACTGGAGATGACAATCTCTCATATCTCACCCAGATTCACCCTTCGCCGAAGGATGTCTCGAAAACAGAACCATTCGGATCGTCGAACGGATCACGACGACAGTACCGGTCCTCCGAATCTCCCTCGGTATTTGGGGACGATCACGATCGACGTCATATGGTCGCAAGCTCGACGACTTCATTACCTGAACACAGCCCCGAATTTCATGTATTGTCTGCTTCATGAATCGTGTATCGCTATATCAATCCAAAGAACATGCCGAGATTGGAACGACGACTAGGAGTCCGGACTCGAGCTTCCATGATTCAGATCCAATATTCCTACTATCGACCCACTCAACGAGTGATCCCCAGTTTCAATACGGACAGCGGGATGCTTCGATCGAACCTCGCTGTCGACACGTCGAGTGGCTTCGGCCCTGCACGTCGGAACCGCTGCGCACCATTGCAAATTATTGCATCTGAAACGGAAACCGTTTCACAAAAACACCAGACAGCGCCTGTTTTCGTCTGGAGTGTTAACTGCCGATTTACTATGCCTACCCATCCCCCTTGATGGGTTGCATGGCGAGTCGAGGTGTTCGTGACCTGTTCGCGGTGTTCACCAGCCAGGAGAGGTCCGATATCCTGTATGAGTGCCGTCGATGCGGTACATCTCTCGACGCGGCTGATGCGACTTGTCCCTACTGTGAGTCAGACGAGACTGTTCGGTACGACATCTGAGATCCCGATCAGGGGACCAACAAACGATCCGGGAGATATGTGCATACGGCGGATGGAAGGTACTCGACTGCGTACTCGGCCACCCTGACGAGCGGTTTTCGCACCGCGACGTACCCGACAGAGATGGCGAGACAGAGGACGACGACGTTCTCGACGTACCCATCGAAGACCACGATCGAAGGAAGGGCGAAGAGGATTGCGAGCCCGAGGTCTTCGGGCGCCCCGTCGTATCGAATCCACCGTTTTGGCGCGATCCAGCGGCCGTGTCGGTGATTGAACACCGCCCGTGTCGAGGTCCCGTGCCAGGGACGGAGTTCCAACCCACCGCCGAACACGTCCCCGGTTGCGTGTAGTGCGGCAGCGACGAGGAAGGTTGCAGCGCCAACCGTTATCGTCGATGGGACGAAGAGGGCGAACAGGCAAACTGGGAGTGTCGCAACCGAATAATACACCGGAAAGTGGAGTGTCTTCCGGTGACCGGCGTACAGATCCAGATCCGGAAACACACCCCCTACGATTCCACCAACTACCGCAGCAACCGTCAGGTCTGGGGCGAAGACGGAGACGATACTCGCCACTATCAGCCCGGCGAGCACGTGCGTCGTTGCCATCATCTGCCCCCCGTAAGCCAATCTCGAATAAACGTTTGTCGGGCGAGGTCGACCCGGACCCTTTTCGCTTCCAGTGTCCGTGAAGACCATATGCGACTCCCGGCCAGCCTCCAGTCTGAATCGGGAGCACGATATGTCGTCAGGCTGATGCAAGCCGGGATCGTCGTCACACTGCTCACCGGACTCGCCGTGCGGAGTATCCCCATCATCGTGAATGCGACGCTGGCGCTGATCGCCACGTTCCTCCCAGCTCTCTTATCCCGTGATCACGGGGTGCAGCTCTCACCACTGCTCACGTTGTGGCTCACGGGAACGCTTCTCCTGCACGCGATCGGCATGGTAGGTCCGTACAGTACCCTGTGGTGGTGGGACCATCTCACACATACGCTCTCGGCAAGCCTCGTCGCCGGGGTCGGGTATACGACTGCGAGGGCGATCGACATCTACAGCGAGTCAATTTATCTCCCTCCGAACTTCCTCTTCGTGTATGTGCTCCTGTTCACGCTCGCCGTCGGCGTCGTGTGGGAGATACTCGAATTCGCCGCCCGCGAGATTGCGTCCGCAACGGGACAGGATCCGCTACTCGTTCAATACGGCCTCGAAGACACGATCCTCGACCTGCTATTCGATGCGATCGGCGCCGTAATTGTCGCCCTCTTCGGTACGCCACTCTTTCGCGATGTCGTCGAATCCCTGGTCATTCGGTTGCGTCGCTCGTCGGAGTAAACACTACACTCACGCGTGTCGAGAATTCGATCCCGCCCGAGATATACGAGAATCGACTCGACAGCAGCGACGGTACCGAGGACACCCAGGAGGCCGGGGAAATCTCGAACCGCAGACCATCTCGGCCGCCGCATCGTAGATCAATCCTCCCGTCTTTTCTCTCGCGTGCATGATATGAGAAGGGTCAGTCGGGTTCATTCGAGCTGGTCAGCTATGATCGCGTTTGCGCGGTCGATGAATTCCTCTTCACGGCCCCGAGGTATCGTGGCACCTGCGGCCACGTCGTGGCCCCCGCCGTCACCATCAACCGCCCTCGATGCTTCGCCCATAACTACGGACAGATCCAGCCCACGCCGCACGAGCGCCTGTGTTCCTCGGGAGGAGACCTTCACCGCGTCCTCGTGGGGTTTCTCGGCGAATGCAATGACCGGTTTCCCGGTGTCGACACCAGCCGTTCCCATTGCCATGCCGGCGACGATCCCGACGATGGTCTCGCGGATGTCGGTTCCTGCGTGGAACCACTGGAGGTGGTCCTCCTGGGTCACTCCCTGTTCGCGAACGAGATCGAGGCCCTCCGACAGATTCCGCCGATGGTTCCTGAGAAGGGAGCGCGCGCGTTCGAGCGCCCCGTGACGATTACCCAGGCAGACGCCGAGACCGACGTCGGGCCGCTCATATCGTGCAGTCGCGTTCAGGAGCGTTGAGAACTCGCTCGCATCCCTGAGCTCCGTGCCCACTGGCTCATGTGTGAGCTCGTACGTCCGACCGACAATCCCGTCGATGCGATGAGGCGGGACGCCTCGTTGGACGGCGTGACGGAGGAGTGCACTCACCACTGTCCGGCGTTCATCGCTGTCCAGGTCTGCCCAGGTCCGCCATGTTCCGTCGGACTGGAGTTCGAGCCCGAGCCCGTCGAGAAAGTCGATCACGCCTGCTTCGTCGTTGGAAATGCCAGGGATCGCGAGGTCACTCGCGTACTCCAGGAGCTTGGGCAAGGGTCGGGTTTGCTTACCATAGAGTGCGAGTCCTTTCCCCGTCTCGAGGACGCCAGCTTCTGCCCCTTCTTCGACGATTCGCGCGTTCGCGCCGTGGAGCTCGCCACTGCTGGCCTGCATATCTCCCACGGCACCGACGACGGCGAGCCCCGCCAGGTCACGGTTTCTTGTCTCTAGATCGAGTTCCTCACCGAGTGCTCGTGCGAGCACGTAGGCCGCGCCCGCCCCGGAGAGTTCTGACGCGCCGTCTATCCCCTCGAGGAGCGGGTTGAGGTGGTACTCCGCGTCCGCGTTGCCTGGCTGGTGATGGTCTGCGATCAATGGAGTGAAGGCGCCACTGTCAGCGTGCTCGCGGATCAGCTCGATCTGGCCGCTCCCGAAGTCGGTGAACAGGACCGTCGTGTAGTCCGTGGCAGCAACACGGGAAATCTCGTCCTCGTCGAGCTGATTCGAGAACGCCGTCTCCACCCGGCATCCCGATCGACGAAGCGCAGTTGTGGCGATGGCGGCACTCGTCAGTCCGTCGGCATCGATATGGGACACAACGAGCACCTCGTCCACTGTCCGTAGCCGGTCCGCACACGCCTGCGCGCGTGTCGCGAGCTCCGGGACCGGGCCAGTCATTGGGTGTACGTCGGGTCGTCATCGTGGATAAACCTACGCTTCTCTCCCAGATGGGAGCGCCCTCGGTGGAGGACATGGAACCCTGCAGGAGCAGACGCGAGGTGTGCTGTCGGTACTGAATATCGCCGCAAGGAAGAAAGACACTAATGGTCGAGTCTAGTGGCCCAGACATGGAGCTCTTCGTCCGCTTGGGCTATCTGCTGACGATACTCGGCGTCGGCGTTCTCGTCCGCCACGTCGGCGTCTTGGATACACCCAGGCGGAAGCGGGTGAACACTGTCGCGTTCTATGTCCTCCTCCCCGCACTGATCTTCGAATCGACGTACGCCGAACCGCTCTCCGAATTGGTGTCTCCGGCACTCGTCATCGGGCTGTGGGTAGTCCTGTTCGGGACTGTCGGCATCGCCCTGCTCGTCCACACGCACATCGACGGCGCGGACCGACGGAGCGTTGCTATCGTCCAGTCCTACCATTCGAACTTCGGATACCTCGGGGTCCCGATCGTGGCGGCCGCATTGGGAAGCGCCGCGGCTGCGAAGGCGAGCGTGATCCTGGGAATCGGGGCGCTGACGCAAATCCCACTCACGATCATCTTCCTCACGGCGATCAACGACGCGGATGTTTCGCTCGTCGACGAGTGCCGGGCAGTCGGAACGAACCCCGTTATCGTCGCTCTCGTTGCAGGCCTCGTGGCCTCGGCCATCGGTATCGAGGTTCCCAGTCTCCCCGTACGTGGCTTAGAACTCCTTGGCGCGGGGGCACTCCCGGTAGCGCTCATTCTAGTCGGTTCCGCGCTCGAGCCGCACCTTCCCCGAGGCGGCTACGCCACGCTCGGGTCCGTCGTCGCGTTGAAGGTGTTTGCGATGCCTGCACTTGCGTTCATTGCATTCACCGCACTTGGTGCCACGCCACTCTCTAGGGACGTCGGAGTCGCGATGTTCGCTACCCCGGCAGCCGTCTCAACGTTCGTATACGCTGGCGAACTCGGAGGTGACGAACAGTTTGCGTCCCTCGGCGTGTTCGTGTCGACGGTTGTTTCGCTGGTCTGGCTCGCCGTCCTCCTCCATGTGGCCTAACAACGCAGGTCCGCGAGACTTTTCGTGCTCCGTGTCAACGATGGTCGTATGGAGCAGGTACCGCCGGATCTCCGCGAGGAGCTCGTTAGCGCCTGCCGGACCACGGTCGGCGACGAACTGCGGAGTGTGACGTTTTTCACTGAGGAGACAGTCGAACAGCTCTACCTGCGCTCGGACCTGGAGTCCGAGGCCGATCTCGTTGGCTTTGCCGAGACAGAGCGGTATGGCTTCCGGACGCGGGCGGACTATCGAAATTCGGAGCTCGGGGCCTACCGATTTACTGTCCGTGTCTTCGACGAAGGGTACGTCATGCGGGTCATCGCCAACGATCGAGGGGTATTCGTGACCACCGATTCGATGGTGAGAGACCGCTTCGACGATCTCGTCGCCGGGGTAAAATCGATCTTGCGCGAGTGATGCACCAGTACTCGGCGTCGAACGGTTTCTTCACAGCTTCGCACGGAGGACGTCCGCTAGGTTAGCCCTGGGTGGACGTCGACTCCTGAAGTTGCTCGACCACGGCCTGGGCAAGCGCCTCGAAGGTTGCCTCGGGAGGGACGACGTCGACGTTGATCCCGAACTCGCGTGCGGTGTGTGCCGTCGGGTGGCCGATCGTGCCGACGACAGTGGCGTCGAGTCCCTCGATCGCGTCGTCCTTGATACCCCTCACAGCGGCCGCCTCGAGGAAGTGCTCCACAGTGAGTGAGGAGGAGAACAATGCGGCGTCGAGATCACCCTCGGCAGCAATCGCTGTCGATGTCCCTGCATCCGATGGGCGTTCGAGACGATAGAGCACCGTCTCGTGGAGGTATGCACCGGCCTCCTCGAGTCCGTCGAGGAGAACGTCGCTCCCATGATCACTTCGGGCTACTTCGACGCGACGTCCCGCACTCTCTTTCCCGAGTCTGTTCACGAGACCGCTCGACGAATACGTCTCTGGAACGAGGTCGACCACGATCCCTGCCTCCTCTAGCGCGGCTGCTGTTTGCGGACCGATGGCACAGATTCTGGCATCTCCTGGATCCCATCCATCTGGGAGCAGTCCGACGCCCGTTGTGCTCGTGAAAATGACGTCATCGGCATCCTCCCGAGGAGTTGCACCTGTGGGGGAAATGGTCAGCATCGGATCCGCAACCGGTTCGACCCCGAGAGATTCCAGGAACGAGATGGCGTCCCGCATCCGTTCGTCGTCAGGGCGGAAAACGGCAACGCGAGTGGTCATGGCTCCTCGTCTTCCCGATCGACCTGCTCGCCGCTATCGGCGTCTCGTTGGGCACGTTCGATCATTGTTGCAGCCCCCTGCTCGGCGAGGTCAGCGGCCAAGTCGCGGGCTGCCTCCGCGTGTCGTCGCACGGGGAGGTCACGGGCGACCTCGATAGCGTCCGCGCCATCGATGTCGAGCACGCTGACTATCACGTGGACGTGTTCTCCCTGGATGACGGCGTTGACGCCGATCGGCGCCACGCAGCCACCGCCGAGCGTGGCCAGAATCGTTCGTTCGACGGTCGTCTCGACCCGTGTCCGTGGGTGATCGACCGCTGCATGGATAGCGTCCGCAGCGTCGGTTCCCTCGATCGCGGTCACGGCGATCGCTCCCTGTCCTGGGGCAGGAACGAACTCTGTGAGCGGCAGGTCGTAGGTTCCAACGGTGTCATGCAGTCCGATACGCTGGAGGCCGGCCGCGGCGAGCACGATCCCATCGTATACGGTGTCCGGTCGTCGTTCGAGTGCCCGCCGTTCTATCTCCGCGAGGCTGTTGAACCACGCCTCGACCGTTCGGTCATAGGCATCGTCGTCCTCATCCTCCGCTGCGTCCAGCCGCGATTCGTGCTCGCGCTGGAGATGGGGGGCGAGGAGTTTCTCGACGCGGGTGTCCACGTTACCACGGAGTGGAGCCACCTCGAGATCGGGTCGGCGGGATCGAAGCTGGGCTCGTCGCCGGAGGCTCGAGGTCCCGATCATCGCCCCGTCCGGGAGATCAGCTAGGTCGCTCCCGTCGGGCGTTACGAGGAGGTCACCAGCAGGCGCACGTTCCGGGATTCCTGCGACGACCAGGTCGGCCGGTGATTCAGTCGGCATATCCTTCATCGAGTGGATCGCACCGTCGACTTCCCCCTCGAGCACTTTCTCGTCAAGGCTGCGCACGAACGCCCCTGTTTTCCCGAGCTGGTGGATAAGCTCGTCGCGCATCTCGTCACCCGTCGTCTGGACCTCGACGAGTTCAACCTCGTGACGGTGCTCCTCAAGCGTCGCCTGTACGGCTCGTGCCTGACGGAGGGCGAGGTCCGAGCCACGGGTTGCCAGTCGGAGCGTCGCGCGCCTGCTCATGGACTGGAGTGGTCTCCCGATGGCCAAAAGGGCTCCGCGATTCGTCCGCTCCTTAAATCGCGTCGTTTCCCCGATCCCCCGTCCTGATCTGGACCGCGTCCTTCACGGGGAAGATGAAGATCTTGCCATCTCCTTTCTCGCCCGTCGACGCCGATGTCCGGATCGCGTCGACAACTGCGTCCGTCTCCTCCGCCGCGACGACACACTCGATTTTGACCTTCTGGTGGAGGTCGACAGTGTACTCCTCGCCGCGCCACTGTCCGGTTTTGGCGGGCTGGCTGCCACGACCGGAGACGTTCGTCACCGTGAGCGACCTGGCGCCCGCTTCGGCGAGCCCCTCCTTCACTGCCGAAAGCTTCTCCGGTCTGACGATCCCCACGACCATTTCGAGGTCATCCGTCGCTGCCATGGGCCGTTGTTTGTGCCAGGGTAGAAACGTTCTTCGGCTGGTGCTCACCAGTCACGAACGAGAACCCCACCGTTTGAGGGTGGGAGAAAGAATCCGACCTGCAGACCGCCGCAGCGTGCTTAGACTGCCTCGGTCCCAACCTTGCCGGTTCGGACCTGCGTCGCACTTTCGACGGGGAGGACGAAGATCTTCCCGTCTCCCTTCTCACCCGTGTGCGCCGCCTCTCGAATCGCCTCGACGACGTCCTCCGCAGGGACGTCCGCGACGACACACTCGACTTTGACCTTCTGGTGGAGGTCGACAGTGTACTCCTCGCCGCGCCACTGTCCGGTTTTGGCGGGCTGGCTGCCACGACCGGAAACGTTCGTCACCGTGAGCGACGGTGCTCCCACTTCCGCGAGCGCACCCTTGACCTCCGAGAGCTTGTCCGGGCGAACGACTGCCATGACCATCTTGATGCCGCCCTCGTTGGGCTGGCCGCCGTCAGTCCGGAGTTCGGGCTCGTCGGATCCACCGTCAGTCCGGACGGCCGTGCCACCGTCGGCAGCAACTGCTTCGTCTCCGATGTCGAATTCGGGGTAGGTCTCGACGCCGTGTTCGGTGATGTCGAGCCCCTCGATTTCGTGTGAACGGGAAACTCGGATTTGACCGATCGCCTTCAGCACACCGAAGACGACGGCCGTCGCGAGGATCGTCCAGCCTGCGATGACCGCGACCCCGATGATCTGCGTGGCGAGGTCCAGGCCCGCATTCGGAACCGTGAGGAACGGAATGCCCATCAGGATCGCGCCGAGCATGCCTGCGGACCCGTGGACCGGAAAGACCGCACATACGTCGTCGATACCGAGGTTTTTCTCGACGAATTCGAAGACGATCGGGAGCTGGGCACCTGCGAGGCCGCCGATGAGCAGCGCGCCGTACCAGGTGATGAGATCCGTGTTCGAGGTAATCCCGACCAGGCCGGCGAGCATGCCGTTGGCGACGTAGAGCGTATCTACCTTCGCGGTCTTGACCAGCGAAATCAGGCTGGCACCGATCGCGCCAGCGGCCATACCCAGCGTGGTCGTGAGCGCAACGCGGCCGACGTAGGCGAACGAGGCGAGTTCGGTCGCGTCACTGTTCAACGGAGCCGCGGCGGTACCGACGTTGAAGCCGTACCAGCCGAAACAGAGGACGAGCGTCCCTAGGACCGCAAACGTCATCGAGTGACCCGGGATGACGTTCACCGAGCCGTCGTCCTCGAACCGTCCGAGGCGCGGGCCGACGACCCACGCGGCGGTGAGGCCAGCAACTCCACCCATGCCGTGGACGATCATCCCACCGGCGAAGTCAGCGAAGCCCATGGCATCGAGGAACCCACCGGCCCAGGTGATCCCCGTCACGACGGGGTAAATGACTGCAGCCAGGAGGAACGTGTACGTCACGTAGGCTCGAAGCTTCATGCGACCGGCCACCGCCCCCGAAACGATCGTGGCGGCGGTCATCGCGAAGACCGCACCGAACAGCCAGTCGACCCACGAGAGTGTCGATTCGGGAGAGAGAATAGCGAAGAACGCACCGTAGCCACCAGCACCAGTTGCGGCGGCAGTGAACGCTTCGACACCAGCCCCGAGCAGGAAGAAGACGCTCACACCGACCGACCAGGTGAGCATGTTCTTGGTAAGCTGGTTCGCGACGTTCTTAGAACGGACCTGTCCTGCTTCCAGCATCGCGAATCCCGCGTGCATGAAGAAGATCAGGAAGGTCACCGTCAGGACCCACGAATAGTTGACCGCATTGGCGACCGCTGCGCCATCTACCATAGCGGCACCTCCATACCGACGGTGTCACCCTCGGTATTTGGACGTTTGTCTTCTATACCCCGAGATTCAGACGTGATCGTATCGAACATCACGTGTCTGCAAAACGAACATCACTATTTAACCCTTGTTATTAAAATATACCCACCATTGAAGACTCCTTCGCCGTATATAATGCATATTATGATGGGAAACGCTCGATTTCACCGCGAATCATCGGATATTTCCGAGCATATGTACAGTCCCGTCTCGGGTATCCCGGCGATCCATCAGCTCACCCGGCGATGAGCCCGTCCACATCGCGGACGTCCTCGATCACGGTCTCGAGGGCAGCGAGGTGATCGGGTGGGTCGGTGAAGCCTTCCCCCATGGTGTCGATAGCGAGGTGACTTGCGCCCGCGTCTCGCCAGCGTTCGACGACGTCGACTGCTGATTCCCGATGGTCGGGCAGTTCCACCCGCTGGAGGACGGCAATCTCGTCAGGATCGCGTCCTGCGTCCCGGGCCGCGTCTGCGACAGTCTCCCACTGCGTTTTGAACGTGTCTGTGTCGACGCGGGGGAGCCACCCGTCGGCCATTCGGCCCACCCGTTCGAGTACCGGTCGAGCATCGCCGCCTATCCAGATCGGGATTGGGCGTTGTGCGGGCAGGGGATTCAGTCCTGCCCGGCGGACCGAGTCGAATTCCCCGTCGAAGTCGACCACGTCCTGTGTCCAGAGCTGTCTCAGGAGTTCGACCTGTTCTTCGATGCGTCTCCCGCGACGACTGAAGTCGTGTCCCATCTCCTCGTACTCGGGCTCGTTCCATCCAACACCGACGCCGAGGTCGAGTCTGCCTCCGGAGAGCAGATCGAGGGAGGCAGCCTGTTTCGCGACGGTCTGTGTCTGGCGCTGTGGGAGGACGAGCACACCCGTGACGAATCTGATGGACTTCGTCCGCGCCGCGAGGTGGGAGAAGAGAACGAGTGGTTCGTGGAATTGGTCGTCCAGGTCGTAGCCTCCACGATAGTTCGGATGGTCGGGGTGCACACCGAGGACGTGATCGTACGCCACGATATGTCGGTAGCCCATCTCCTCGACACGTTCGCCGTACTGGCGGATCGCATCCGGATCCGTGCCGATTTCGGTCTGGGGGAAGACGACGCCGAGTTCCATACCGATAGTCGTCGTGGCGGCCCCTTCGAGGTTGTCGTCGCGGCAGCCTGGGAACGCTCAGAGCGATGCCGCGACGTCCTCGGCGAAGTACGAGAGAATCAGATCCGCACCGGCCCGCTTGATCGACAGGAGCGATTCGTACGCGACGGCGTCGAGGTCGAGCCACCCACGTTCGGCCGCAGCGTGCAGCATGGCGTATTCGCCCGAGACGTTGTAGGCCGCGACGGGGTGGTCGTACGCCGCTCGAACGCGACGAATCACGTCGAGGTAGGGGAGGGCGGGCTTTACCATCAGTACGTCTGCGCCCTGTTCGACGTCGAGTGCCACCTCCCGCATCGCCTCGCGACTGTTCGCCGGATCCATCTGGTAGTGACGGCGGGTGCCGAACTGGGGGGCACCGTCAGCTGCATCCCTGAACGGCCCGTAGAAGGCCGATTCGTACTTCGCGGCGTAGCTCATGATCGAGACGTCCTCGTACTCGGCGTCATCCAGTGCGTCTCGGATCGCCGCCACTTGTCCGTCCATCATTCCGGAGGGGGCAATCATCTCCGCGCCAGCGTCCGCCTGAGAGATAGCGGTCCGCCGGATATTCTCGAGCGTGGCATCGTTCGCGACGGTCAAGGTGTGACCGGTGTCATCTACCGGACGAGCGTTTTCCTCGAGCACGCCACAGTGGCCGTGTTCCGTATACTCACAGAAGCAGAGGTCGGTGAGGACAAACGCGTCGGTCTGGGCTGTGATCCGACGGGTGGCTTCCTGGATCACCCCGTCCTCGGCCCACGCTCGACTCCCCTCGGCGTCCTTCGATTCGGGGATGCCGAAGAGGATCACGGCCTCGACGCCGGTTTCGAGGACCTCCTCGACGCGGGGGACGGCTTCCTCGATGGGTACTCGCTCGTGGCCAGGCATGGACTCGATCGGGACCCGCTCGTCGGTCGTGGCGTCGACGAAGACAGGTGCGATGAGGTCTTCGGGGGCGAGACGCGTTTCGGAGACGAGTCCCCGCACGTCGTCCTTTCGGAGCCGGCGGGGGCGGTGAGTGAGGTTCATAGATGAGAGTCCCCGAGAACCCCCGAAAGCCTGTCGGTGCCACGCAGGAGACGGTCGTGAGCTTTGGGGGAACGGAAAGCATTTGCCCGCGACATGAATACGGTGGGTCGAATGGCCCTGGAGTCCCCGCCCTCCCGCTCTCGCGTCCGGACGTTCGTCGAGGACTATGGCCTCCTCGTCGTCGCCGGAACGTTCCTCCTCCTCGCCGTTGCCGGGGGAATCCTCTTCCTGTTCGGCGACCAGGAGTTCGCTCGCAGCCTGATCCAGGAGTATGGTCTCCTCACGCTCGGATCGATCTTCGTCCTCGAGGGGGCGATGTTGATGTACTTCGCTCCGAGTGAACTGCTCGTCCCTTGGGGGATGGAAGCACTAGCGGCTGCACCGAATGGCGAGTACGACCTCGGGGTGATCAGTGTCATCCTGGCTGCGGCCGTCGTGGGCGCGACGGTCGGCCAGACGGCGCTGTTTTTGCTCGCCCAGCGCGGGGGTCGCGAGTGGCTCCTCGAGAAACCCTGGTTTCGGATCGACGAGGCCAAGCTCGATCGATTCGACCGATGGTTCCTTCGGTGGGGCCGTCCGGCCATCCCGATCAGCAACGCACTATTATTCACGCGCGGGATGCTGACCGTACCGGCCGGTCTCTCCGAGATGCGGGTTCGCGAGTTTGCCGTCCTCTCGGCTCTCGGTACGCTGGTATTCGAAGCCTGGATCGCGCTGGCCTGGTACCTCTTCGGGGACGTCGGCCTTGAGGCCATGCAGGCACTCGTGGATCACCTCCTCTGACGTTCCGTTCTCCCTCGATAGGCTGCTCGTTGTCGATACCCGCCGGGGCGGGAACTTCTCTTACTCGTTCGGAGGCTCGACCGTCTCGATCCGCGCGTCGAGCCACGTGATCGCCTCCGCCACGTGAGATCTGTCCTCCCCGGTCACCTTCACTCGTGCCGGCTGGTCGAGTTTCGTGGGATAACTTGCCACCGCGACATCGAACCGGTCGTCCGCCTCCCGCAATATGTTCGTCAGGGCCCCCTCTGGGGTCGGGGTGTAGAGGGTCGCTGAAACAGTCTCGCCCGCGAACTCATCGGCGACGAGGTCGAACATGACACGGAGTTCCTCGGGGAAGCCCGGGAACACGTAGACGTTCTCGACGACGGCGCCAGGCACAAAACTCTCGTCGGTCACGAGTGGACGGGCACCCTCGGGAAGGGAGGCAGTCGCGTCGTAATCGGGATCGAAGTCGTACTCCTCGGCGAGGTCGGGATTCGTTTCCCTGAATCGGCGGCCTTTCTCGACGACAGTCTCCCGAACCTCCTCGACGACGACCATTTCGCGATCGAGCGCGTCTGCAACTGCTTCCATCGTGACGTCGTCGGGCGTCCCGCCGAGGCCACCAGTGACGAGCACGGCGTCGAATTCCTCGGCCCATGCACGGACGTAGTGAGCGATCGTCGCTCTGTCGTCGGGGACTGTGAGGACCCGTCGGACGGTCGCGCCGCGCTCTGTCAGCTGATCAGCGATCCATGACGCGTTCGTGTTCTCGGTGTCCCCGGAGAGGAGCTCGTCGCCGACAGTAACGACTGCGACCCGCATACACCCCGAGAAGCCACCCGAGGAGTAAGCCCTGGTGCAACCGGCGATACCTGGCACGTTCATCGGAGAATGTTCTCCGGATTGGCTTCCTCGGTACCGATTGACGAGGATGCGACGTCACTTTTGGCTGCGTTTCTGGAGAAAATCACGCAGGAGACGGAAAGAAGGTGACCCACCAGGGCCTCGTCGATCGAATTGATCCTGCGCTCCTGTGACGGCGGAGTACCGTCTGGTTGATCTGACCGGTTCATGGTTTGCTATCATGAATATTTCTTACTACCAAACCCTTCTAACGTGTCTTAGTTAGGAGAATACCTCCACAGTTACCCTAGAGACGTTACGCAGTCCGATCGTCGGCGGCCTCGATCGCCTCGGCCACGAGTTCCGCGACGTCAACGATCTCAACCTCGTCCTCGTATCCGCCTGTCTTTCGGCCATCCTCGTACATCGTCATGCACTGCGGACAGGCGACGACGAACTTCTCCACGTCACTCCCGTCTTCGACGTCCTCTGTGGCTTCCCGTAAACGCTCCTCACTCGGCTTCGGATCCTCGTCGAAGTCCATCCATATCCCGCCGCCGCCACCACCACAGCAGAAGGAGTCCTGTCTGTTTCGGGGCATCTCCCGGAGCTCACACCCGGTCGCCTCGATCACCGCACGCGGTGCCTCGTACTCCCCGTTGAACCGTCCGAGGTGACACGGATCGTGGTACGTGACCGTGTACGCGAGCCCGTCGAGGTCGAGTTCCCCGGACATCACGAGCTCCTCGATCATCTGCGTATAGTGGTACACGTCGTCGCCGTTCTCGAAGCCGAACTGGTCGTACTCGTTGCGGAACGTGTTGTAGGAGTGGGGATCCGTACAGACGATCCGCTCGAACTCACCGGTCTCGAATGCCTCGATGTTCTCCTCGGCGAGCATCTCATAGAGCCCCTCCTCGCCCACCCGTCTGACGTCGTTACCATCGTTCTGCTCCGACTCGTAGAGGATTCCGTAGGAGACGTCCGCTGCCTCGAAGATCCGGGCGAGCGCGCGGGCCACCGACCGGTTTCGTTCATCATAGCTCGGATAGTCGCCGACGTACCAGAGGTACTCGACGGACGTCCCGCGGGCGTCGGGAACATCGAAGGGGAGTTCCTCGGTCCAGTCGGGCCGTCGGCGTTCGGGCTCACCGAAGGCGTTGCCGTGCTGGAAAATATCCATCATCCGCTCCTGGACGTGCTGATCCATCTGGCCGGACTCCGTGAGCCGCCTGTTCATCTCGGTGAACTGGGTCACGTGCTCGATCTCGACCGGACAAGAATCGACACATGCGAGGCACGACATGCAGGACTCCATGGTCCTGGCGTCGATCACGCCCCCGCCGTCCGCGATTATCGGTCGGTTCTCCCCCCCGGAGGCGACGTCGTCGCCGTATGCCTTCAGATCGAGGATCACGTCCCTGGGATCGAGCGGACGTCCGGCAGCCTTCGCGGGGCACACCGCGGAACACCGGCCGCACTTGGTGCAGGCATCGTGATCGAGGAGCTGCTTCCAGGAGAAGTCGGTGAGGTCGCTCGGTCCGATCTCCTCGGGTGTGGCGTCAGCTGGAACCCGCGGAAGTCGGACACCGGAGCGGGGATCCCGGGTCACGACGTTGGCGAACGAGGAAAGCATGTGGAGCGGTTTGGCGTAGGGAATTGCAGCCACGAACAGGAGGGCGATCACTGCGTGACTCCACCAGACGGGGGCGTACGCAGCCCCGGCGGTGGCTGGAGAGACGCCAGCCAGGGAGAGCATGTCGGCGACGAACCAGCCGACGAAGGAGACGGTCTCGAAGGCGGGGAAGCCCTGCGCGAGGATCCGGATCCCCTCGAGGAGGTAGCCACCGACCCCGAGGACGAACAGCGACCAAATGAAGAGGTCGTCCTCGAGACTCGTATGGGCTCCCCAGAGACGCGTGTTTCTCACCCAGTAGCGTCGGTAGAGTGCCATCCCGATCCCGACAACGAACAGGAGCCCGAGGGCGTCCACGACGAGCGAGTAGGCGAGATAGAAGTCACCGACGAAGAAGGACTCGCCGACGAGCGGGCGATAGAGGTCGATGTCGACCGCGAGAATTGCGGTCGCGATCAGGAGAGTGAGAAAGCCCCACATCACGAAGGTATGCATAATGCCGGCGTACCAATCACGATCGAATTGCAGCTCGTTCGTGCCGACGATCTTCGCCGCGCCGACGATCCGCCGTGGGAGTGTGTCGAGTCGGTCGAACGGATCGTCAGTCCCGCTCGCGTAGTGGGAAAGTCGATCATAGATCCCGAAGAAGAAAATCGCGATCGAGACGGCGGCGAGATAGTAGAACAGCGCCTCGCCGAGGTGGTCGATCCGCCAGAACGTGGGCCGCGTCACCTCGCTTCCCGCCGCGAGCGGATCCATGCCCCCATACACCCGCTGCGGTGCCATTAAGGTTTGTCGGGGGCGGTCGCCACTCCCCGCTGCACCGGGGGATTGCAACTATGTGGTATGGGTGCAAAGGGCATACCATGGCACGGGGCAGCGAGTTCGACCACACTGTAGAGACGGCGGTCGTAACTGGCGCGACGGGAGATGTAGGGCCATGGGTCATCGATCGTCTCGCCGACGCCGGCGTTCGGGTCGTGGGTGTCGACCTCGAGCGACCTGCGAGCGAGCGTTCGAACACCGAGTTTCGGGCCGTGGATCTCATAAACCATGGCGAGACCTGGGAAACGATCCACGAGATCGACCCGGACGCAGTCATCCACTTCGCCGCGATTTCCGGGCTGCTCGACGATCCAGGGACGCGGATATTCCGGAATAACGCAATGAGCACCTACAACACCCTCGTCGCCGCCGGTCGGATGGGTGCGGAGGTAGTTTGGACATCCTCCCAGGCCGCCTACGGGATACTCTTTGCCGAAGACTCGCTACTCCCCGAATACCTGCCAGTGGATGAGACGCATCCACGGCGACCGGGAGACCCCTACGGTCTCTCGAAGGTTTGTGGCGAGGAGATCGCCCGATCTGTCGCTCGCAGGTACGATGTGCCCGTCACGACGATCAGGCCGGCATCGGTCTATACCCCCGACGAGTACCGGACTCGCCCGAAGCGCAAGGGGTTCGACCTCTCGTCGATGGAGTTGAGTGGTGACCTCTGGTCATTCGTCGATGTCCGTGACGTCGCCCGCATGGCCGAAGCCGCGCTATCTGCTGACTACGATGGCTACGAGGAGTTTCTCTGCGTCGCCGACGACAACTACCTCGGCCATCCCACCGCTGAGCTCATCGAAGCGGCAGCCGGTGAACTCCCCGACGTTTGTGAAATTGAAGGCACGGAATCGGCATTCACGAACGAGAAGGCTCGGGAGGTCTTAGGGTGGGAGCCAGCCCACGTGTGGGGCGAAGCTGAAGCCCCCGACATCGAGTGGCTCTGATCACGGTTCGAGGATTCGTCACAGCAGCACGCTCGCCACAAGCACCACGGAGAAGACACCGACCGGATAGTCGCGACGATGGAAGGTGAGTTCCGGCAGGGTCGGGTTCCAGGCAAAGCATCGTGCGCGCATAGCGAGTGCAAGCGCGTCCGCTCGATCCAATGCCCTCGCGATTCCCGTGGTCGCGATCAGTCGGGCCCGGTCGCGGAACGGTCGGCGATCACCGAGTCGGACGTGGACAGCGTCACGGGCACGACGCAAGTCGGCCTGCAATACGGGAAGAAACCGGACGACCAGTCCTACGCCCGCGCCCAGGAACCGACCGGGCCGTCCAGGGACGACACGTTCGATCGCGGCTCGAGTCTCCCGTGCGGGAGTCGTATGCACGTACGCAGCTGTCACGACGAGGATTATCGCAACCCGGTAGCTCGCGAGCGCGGGCCCGCGTGCCTGAGCGAGCGAGAACCAAGGTGCGCCCAAGGTGAGCCCCTGGAGGAGCGGGGCTACGATCAGGAAGAGTCCCGGGACGCGGAGGGAGTACACCGCCCGAACTGGCGAGAGGTGCGTGAACCAGAGGACGAGCCCCGCAAGGACAGTGAAAATCGCCAACCCTTGCGGGGTGGTATGGGCGAACGCTGCCACGGCAAAGGCGAGCTGGAACACGAGCTTCGTCCGTGGATCGAGCCGGTGTCCCAGGGACGACCCGGGCGTGTAGGTCAGCATGGCGGGGTAACACCGAGATCGGCCAAGTGAGCCTCAGCCTCGTCGGGTGGGGCGTCGAGTGCCAGCTGTCCATCGACCAGCACGACGATACGGTCAGCGAGATCGACGACATCGTGGAGATCGTGGGTAACGACAACGATGGCAGTCCCTCTTTCCGCGAGAGCAGCAACACGGTCGAGGACGCTTCGACGCGCTGTGCGATCGAGCCCGGCGAGGGGCTCATCGAGGACGAGGTAGTCCGGCTCCATCGCGAGCGCACCGGCAATCGCCACCCGCGCCTGTTCGCCACCGGAGAGTCGATCGATCCGGTCGTCGTGGCGTCCGGCTAACTGGACAGCATCGAGTGCATCATCGACGCGTCGGTCGATCTCTTCGCGGTCGAGGCCGAGGTTCTCCGGGCCGAACGCCACATCAGCACCGACTGTCCCGGCAACGAAACAGTCCCGCGGATGTTGAAACACCATCCCAACTGCTGTCCGAGCTGCGACAACGTCCTCCGACACGGGTCGCCCATTCACACGGAGCTCGCCGCTGTCGGGTTCGAGCAGGCCGTTCCAGTGACGAATCAACGTCGTCTTGCCTGCCCCGTTCGGTCCCGCGAGTACGACGAACTCGTCGGAACCCACCGTGATCGAGAGCCCGTCTATCGCGACCGTTCCATCGGGATACCGGTGGACGAGGTCCTCGACCTCGATCATCGCCGACAGATCACCCAGCGCGAACGGCGTCGCTCTTGACGATCCCGACCGCCGCAGCGATCTTGGTCGCCTCAACCGGGAGGAAAACGAGCGCACCGCCAACGATCGCCTCTAGCACGCCCAACCCGAGCACGACCATCAACCCGATGACGCCGAAGGCATAGATGATGACCGTCCCTCCTATCATTGCACCGACGAGCCGGAGGGCGCTTACCTCGCTGGGATCACCGAGGGCAAGACCACCGTGGACGAGTACACCGACGGCGAATGCGGCGACCGGATAGGACAGCAGGTAGCCGGCGGTCTGACTGAACAACAAATGCCCGATCCCGGCATTTCCCCCGATGAAGATCGGGACACCGGCCGCCCCGGTCGCGAGGTAGAGAACGAGTGAGGCGAATCCCCACACCGGGCCGAGGAAGATCCCCGCGAGGAACACGCCGAGTACTTGGAGCGTTACGTCCGTGGGAGAGAACGGATTGGGAAAGGTGACGTATGCGAATGCACCGATGAGGGCTGCAAACAGGGCTGCCCGCGCGACGTTTTCGACGACTTCGTCCCCCACCAGGTCGACGTCCTCCGTTTCGACACTCATACCGGACACTCCATTACCTGCATGACTGTCGAGATGGTGTCTCGTCAACTGACTTAACGAATTCGGTTGACGACAGCCGTGATCCGGATAACTTCGGCGGGATTCAAGGGTTTGCCTCCCGAACGAGGGCTGTGAACGAGACGCGCAATACCATCTTGCACGCGCTTTCGGACGGGCCGGTGTCCGGGCCTGACCTCGCGGACCGCCTCGGTATCTCCCGGGCTGCCGTCTGGAAGCACGTCGAGGGGTTGCGCGAGGCTGGTTTCGACGTGGTGAGTGCTGACGACGGATACACGCTCGCGTCTATTCCGGAGTACGGAGGCCCCGCTGTGGTGTACGGCCTTGATGCCCCCTTCGACGTCGAGTACCACGAGTCCATCCCGAGCACGAACGACCGGGCACGTGAACTCGCCGAAGCCGGCCGGGCCGAGAGTGTCGTCCTCGCAAACGAGCAGACTGGGGGGAGAGGACGGCTCGACCGCGAGTGGGCGTCCCCGCCAGGCGGCATCTGGATGAGCGTCTTGCTGCGTCCTGCGCTGCCGGCCGCACATGCCCCGATCCTCACCCTCGCTGCCGCAGTCGCGACGACGAGAGCGGTGAGAAACCTCGGGGTCGAGGCAGGCGTGAAGTGGCCCAACGACGTGCTCGTCCCGGGAACGAAGAGTGATGGTCAGGGAGAACGCAAGCTCGCAGGTATCCTGACGGAGATGGAGGGGGAGACGGACGAGGTCGACTGGGTCGCGATCGGGATCGGTTTGAACGCGAACGTGCATGCGTCCTCGCTCCCGGACGGATCGACGAGCCTCCGAGCGGTCATCGGTGACGTCAGTCGACGCGAGGTCGTCCAGACGATTCTCGAGGAACTCGACGACCTCCGAACGGATCCCCGGGGAATACTCGATGCCTGGCGTATGGTCGCGCTGACGCTCGGCCGCCGGGTCCACGTCGAGACGCCCGGCGACACTGTCGTCGGAGACGCCGTCGACGTGGCCTTTCCCGGCTCGCTCGTTGTCGAAACCGAAACGGGACGAGTCCGCGTACACGCTGGCGATTGCGAGCACCTCAGACCTACCGAGTAAGGCGTCGCAAGGGTTTTTCTCTCGTAGACCATACGATCGTCTCACCGTGGACGAGAAGACGGCGGAGCTTCGAGACATCTTCGTGAACGTGGCCGACGAGGAGACGGTCACGGAGTCCCAGGAGGAAGCCCGGGGCTCGCTCACCCGGTCGGGAAATGAAACCGACCGACTCGAAGCAGTGATCGATGCGATTCGAGAGCGCTACGACGTCCGTAGCTCACTCTCCACTGAGGACCTCATGGAGGTCGTCAAAGGCTTCTACGACAGCGACACTGACGCCGACATCGCAGACGCACTCGGCGTCTCTCCCGAGACTGTAGCGCGCGCACGAGTGGATCTCCACCTGGTCACAGACGAGGATCGAGATGCGCCATTTGACGTCGAAGAGCTTCGCGCGCTCCGAGAACAGGAAATCGACGTTGCATCCATCGCCGATCAGTTCGACGCGAGTGAGACGACCATCCGACGGTATCTACACGTCATAGACGTGGACGAGGAACGTCGGTTGATCGCGGATCGGTTTCGTGCCGAATTCGAACGAATCCTGACCGATGGTGACCTCGGGGAACGCCTCACGGACGACGTGAAGCAAACCGGTCTCGCGGACGCCGCCGAGGACATCGAGACGAACGTCTCGTTCTGAGGAAGCTCATCACACAGCGTACGTACCCACTCTCGAGTTCCTGTCCCGGCACATGGGGCGATGACTGTCCCCGGGACGCAGCTTTATAATCGAAACCGGGGACACCCGGTAGCGTGACCCCGACCTTCAGTGACCTTGCGCTCGCTGCCTACTGCCCCCGAAAACTCTATTATCGCCGGCATGAGGAGGACAGCGCGCCTCCATCGTCGGTGTCTGCGATCCAGGACCTCGCCTTCCGGTACGAAGATCTCCTTACCGACCGGACTGCCCTTGATCAGGCTCCTATTGCCGTCACGCCGACTCGATATCGCTCGAATCTCGGCAAGGCGATGGCGCGTTTGTCAGAGTGGGATGAACTGGCGACCCCGTCGAGTCGGGATGTCTACCTCGACGGGCGCACCTGTCGGGGCGTGGCACACAAAGTGCTCGAGGCGCCACTTGCCCCGTCGATCGTCAGCCCGGGTGAACCACCACCGAACGGCGTCTGGCAGCCACATTCAGTCAAAGCCGTCGCGGCCGCGAAGGCCCTCGCGTGGGAGCGTGAAATGCCCGTAGAAGGGGCGTTCGTGGAGTACCCGGCGTACGGCGTAATTCGGGAAGTCCGGGTGTCGATCCGTCGCCGTGCGGAGTACCGACGGGCGCTACGTATCGCGCGCGCGATCGACGATCCGCCTGCACGCGTCCGGAACCGCTCGAAGTGCACGTCCTGTGAGTACCGGGCTGAGTGTGGCGTTCGGACGGGGACACTGGGATCGCTATTCTGAGCGGGGTGATCTAGCCGTGGTGGTCGGCAATCCACGCTCGCACGTCATCCGCACGGGCACCGGGGCGGATGATCTCCCCACGCTGGGGATCGACGACCGTACTTTCGCTCCCCGAGGTTTCGCCTCCGTCAAGCACGACCGCGGCTCCCTCCCGGACCCGCTCGTCGAGCTGGTCGAGACGGGTGACGCTCCCCGCACTGCTTCGATTGGCACTCGTCGCGGTAATCGGTCCGGTTCGTTCGAGGAGGTGTCGCGCCAGATCGTGGTCAGGGACTCTGATCCCCACACGTTCGCGGCCACCCGTGAGGGCCTCGGGGACGGTGTCGGCCTTCGGACAGACCACCGTGACTGGACCGGGCAGAAACGCGTCCATACACTCTCTCGTTCGTCCAGAGATCTCGACGTACTCGAGAGCGGTGGCCACATCTGCCGTCCCAAGCGACAGGGGTCGGTCCCTGGGCCGCCCTTTTACCTCGAAGACCCGTTCGATCGCCGCCGAATCGAGCGCGTCTGCCCCGAGGCCGTAGACCGTCTCCGTGGGATAGACGATAAGTTCACCACGGGCGATGGCGTCGGCGGCTGCCTCGAGCGAGGTATCCTCCATCGTCCGTCCGTGCGTGACCGACGGGAAAAAGCACCTCGGCTCGTATCTCGGTCCGACTCGTACTACGGGAGGAGTTCTCTAGTACAGTCCTGTGGAGGGGGCGAAGGACGTGTTTTCGATCACAACGTGAACGTCGGCCTCGATGGCCGAGAGACGCACGAAGGCATCATCGATGCCTCCGATTGGACGAAGATCTGGCCGCATGCCCACACGGTTTCCCGGTGGATTCGCCGAAGATAAGCCTTAATTCACGCGGCTGTCAACGTGGGGTACCGAATGTCGTGGACAGGAGCCGTTGGTATCCTCGCCTTGCTGTACGAAGTGTTCGGGATCGGTATCTCCCAGACGGCCGTCACGGTGGGCGGAATCGTCACGATCATCATTCTGCTGGCGCTCTCCGGATTCTTCTCCTCCTCGGAGATCGCCATGTTCTCCCTGGCGAACCACCGTCTCGAAGCGCTCGTAGAGGAGGGGAAGACTGGAGCGTCGACGGTTGCCGATCTCAAGGAGGATCCTCACCGGTTGCTCGTCACGATCCTGGTTGGCAACAACCTCGTGAACATCGCCATGTCGTCGATCGCTACTGGCATGTTCGCGATTTACCTCACACAGGGACAGGCGGTGCTCGCGGCAACCTTCGGGATTACCGCACTCGTCCTCCTCTTCGGTGAGAGCGCACCCAAGAGTTATGCGGTCGAGAACACCGAGTCCTGGGCACTCCAGATCGCCCGGCCGCTCAAGCTTTCGGAGTACCTTCTCCTCCCGTTGATCGTCACCTTCGACTACCTCACCCGTCTCGTCAACAAGGTCACTGGGGGTCGATCCGCTATCGAAACCTCGTACGTGACCCGTGACGAGATTCAGGACATGATCGAGACGGGCGAGCGCGAGGGTGTCATCGAGGAGGACGAACGCGAGATGCTCCAGCGCATCTTCCGGTTCAACAATACGATCGCGAAGGAGGTCATGACACCCCGACTCGACATGGTCGCCGTCTCGAAGGAAGCATCGATCGACGAGGCCATCGAGGAGTGTGTTCAGGCCAGCCACACCCGACTCCCGGTCTACCAGGGGAGCCTGGACAACGTCATCGGCATCGTCAACATCGGGGATCTCATTCGCGAACGAAACTACGGTGAGGCACCCGACCTGGACCTCGACGACCTCATCCAGCCCACACTTCACGTTCCGGAATCGAAGAACGCGGACGAGTTACTCGCGGAGATGCGTGAAAACCGCCTCCACATGGTGATCGTCATCGACGAATTCGGCACGACTGAAGGACTCGTCACGATGGAGGACATGATCGAGGAAATCGTCGGCGAGATCCTCGAAGGCGAAGAGGAGGAGCCGATCGAGTTCGTCGAGGAGCACACCGCAATCGTCCAGGGGGAAGTCAATATCGACGAGGTCAACGACGCGCTCGGCATCGAGCTCCCCGAGGGCGAGGAGTTCGAAACGATCGCGGGCTTCGTCTTCAATCGCGCAGGCCGACTGGTGGAAGAGGGCGAGGAGATTGACTTCGACGGCGTCCACATTCGGGTTGACGAAGTGGACAATACCCGCATTAAGCAAGCGCGGATATCGTGGACGCCCGAGAGTGACGAGCTAGACGACGCGGGCGAGTCAGTCGAAGAGTCGATGATCGAGGAGTAAGCGGGATTACGTCGTTCTGGCGTCGGCATCCGGTTCGGTCTCGGGGGACTCGACACCTTCTGCAGCCTCGACCGTCTCCGTCTCCTTCTCCGCGTCGATATGCCACCGATCGACTTCGTCTGCGTATTCGGTTAGCTGCTCGGCGATCATTCCCTTCAACTCGTCGTCGTTCACATCGACCTCGAGGGAAAAGGGTGCCTCGGGATCGCCGGTTCGTGACACGTTCGCGCTCACGAGGGAGTTGTCGAAGTAATACGGCGCGACCTGGGTCATCACGTTACGGTAGACGGCGTCCTCGACTGATCTGAGGGCTTTCCGGCCCGCAGAGTCAGCTGCTCGGGCGACGTAACTCATGGAGTCTTGCCACTTTTCGATGGCCTCGTCTGGCTCGTCCGCTTCGAGGCGCTCGTACGATTCGGTGAGCTTCTGGCCGGCGTTCTTCACGTCGTCGTTTGGCGTAGCGCCCTCCTGTTCTCCTTTTCCTTCGCGAACGCTCGCATACTTGGCAGTCTTCTCGCGGATGTCACTCCCGAGGAGTTCGTCCGATTTGGGCCGCCAGTCGTCCCATTCCTCGTACGCTTCCTCGGACTGGGTGTGGACGTCCGCATCACGGAACGCTCTTGTGAGCCGCTCGCCATGCTCGACGATCTCGCCCCAGTCTCCACGGACACGGAATCCCGCGACGCCTTCCTCCATCTCGTCCATCTGGTTGGGCGCCCGTACGACGTGGAGGGGTAAACGTTTTTCCTCGCATCAGCCTGCCTGCTATGGTTAATCCTACCACCACTGCTCACTCGGGTAGAGACATGCACGCTCTCCAGGCCAGGGAATCGCCAGGGGATGGGGCCTATTCACATCGTGGTCCCAGAATCGACCACTGGTACTCGGTTAGGGGGTGCGAATGAGCGTTAGTCGCTCTATAAGTAATTAACCGGGGTGCGGCCCTATTCTCATGCCGCAATGCAAAAACTGTGGGTCGTTCGTCTCAGAGCGATACGTCAGAGTACTCGAACCAGAAGGATTCGATCGGCCGCGGGTCTGTCCACGCTGTGAAGACAAGATCCGGGATGGTGCCGACGTTCGGGAGGCGAATTCACCTCGTCGATAAGGCGTGCTCTCGTCGTATGAGTCGACGGGCAAACCGAGCGTTCGAATCAGGAATGGAGCTGCTCTTCTGCAGGGGGGTCCTCGTTGGACACAGCTGGTTTGTGAAGGTCTGACTGACCCGGGAGGCATACGATCTTCTTTCGACCGACCTTGTACCGGACGACTGCTCCTCGGTCCTCCATACCACAGAGCGTCCGACTGACTGTCGCGGCGGAGGAATCGAGCGTCGCGACGATTTCAGCCTGTTCGATTCGGCCTCCGTTCTGCTCTACGATCTGCGTGATCCGCTCCTCACGTGTCGGAAACGCACGGTCAGTACGTTCGCGAGCCGTCCCGTCACCCACAGACTCGCCAGAGACACCGTCCCACGATTCGAGGAAGGTGGTTACGCTGGACCCGACCCCTGTCGAACGGACCAACCGTCCAAGTGCTCCCATCATATGTCCGATTGGCATAGCCTAAGTGAGGAGGTACGGGGTGGAGGATCTGTTGCCTAAAGGATTTGGAAGGGAAGCATGTCATCGGTCGAACACGGCGGCGAAGACCTTCCGTTGTGCTGCACGAAGGTGCTGGTGAAACGTCGCCGGTGCGACCCCCATCGACTCTGCAAGGTCCTCCCCGGTTTGGTCTCGAGGCCATTTGAAGAATCCTCCGGAGAATGCCATGTGTAACGCAGACCGCTGTCGATCGGTGAGTGACTGCAGGTTCATCACGCCCGCCCGATCGTCCTTCGCATCGACACCGCTCACCGTTCGCCGGATTTCGACATCGACCGACTCGTGATCGGCCTGGAGTGTCTCGATGATCTGTCGGCTATCGACGCTCTGGGGAAGTTCACCGAGGATGACTTGGTCCGTCCCGTCGAACGTGACGTCGGTCACGCGGCCACCGACGGATGCGAGGGTCGCCGTAACCGGGGGGTCTGCGTAGATAATCTCGAACCGACGGGGGTCGTCTTCGTCCCCGATTTCCCGCACTGATTCGGCCCCGGGAAGTGTCTCGAACGCCGACGTGGCCTCCTCGGTCGAGAGTCCGCTCGTCGTGACGTACTGGACGACCGTATTCTCGTCCGTCCCGATCGTCCCTTCGATCGTAATCGTGTACTCATCCCTCGATGCATCTACTCGCCAGTCGGACAGGACGTCTGGGACACGTGCTTCGATCTCGATCCGATTCTCGCTTTGGAGAGCCACTTTGCGGTCGAGTGCATTCATCGCGTGGCCCACCGATCGGCCGAGGCGCTCCGAGATCGTCGACTCGTATTCCTCAAATGCATTCGCCCGGGTCGTCCACACGGTTAGGACGCCGTACCGAACGTCCTCGAATGAAATGGGTATCGCCGCAACGACTTCGACGTCGGTGTCGATCTCGTCACCTGCGTGACTGTCCAACGGGGCCCGTTCGATGACCATTTCGCCAGTTCCCACAGCCACTGCTGTCGGGTCCTGTGCGGTCCCGTTCTCGCTGGCATACGGGATCGGATCGAGGCGTTCGATGTCGATGCCTGCAGCCGATGCTGGTTGTATCTCCCCGTCCACGAGGTCGACGTTCCCGAACCAGGCGGCATCATACAGGTCAGTCCCGGCGAGTTGGTGGCAGACGATCCGTTCGACTTCGTTCCGGGAGGAGGCTTCGAGAACCGCTTCGTTGACAGATTGGGTGATCTGATCGAGTTGGACTGCCAGGGAGAGCTGATCGCGGTGCCGTTCGATCTGTCGTTCACGCCGATCCCGTTCGATTGCCGTCGCGAGAATGGTTGACACGCTGTTCACGAACGTGACGTCGGAATCAGTGAATTCCCAAACCTCGTCGTCGTGTGTGGCGAGTACCCCCCACGGATCAGTTGCCGGTCCGATGACGACACTGATCCCGCTCCGCACGTCCCGCTCGCGAGGGAAGGCAGGCTTAGTGAACCTGGATTCCGCGTCGAAATCCGTGACCACGACTGGTTTGGCCGATTCGAGCGTATACTCCGCCTGTGTGTCCGATCCGGTCGCGATGGTCGGGTTTTCCCCGGGTGGAGAATCCCAGCCGATGCTGGCCCGTAACGTCAGTTCTCGTCCATCAGGGCCGAGATCGAGTACCTTGCAGAAGTCCGTGCCGAGTACTGCTGAAACGAGCAACGCTGCCTCGTCGAACAGCGCATCGAGGTCGCGATGCTCGAGGGCGCGTCGACCGAGTCTGGCGACCGCCTCCTGTTGGTCAGCATGGTCGCGGAGTTCTCGCTCTCGATCGGCTCGGTCGTACGCAGTCGCGGCATTTGCCGCGAGGTGCTCGACAAGCTGTCTGGTCGTCTCATCGAACGCGGCGACCTTCCGGGAGCCCACTGCGAGCACGCCGTGGTCGCCGATGGGAACGAACAACCCGGCCCTGAGATCGAGATCCGAGGGATCGCCGTCGTCTCCCCTGGCTTCGAGCACGTTATCAAACATCCGTGACTCCCCGGTCGTGAACGCCTCCGCGACGAAGTGGTCGTCATCGATAGCGACCTCGGAAAGCCCTCCCTCGATCAGTCCCGATTCGAGACGCTCGACAACCGGAACGAGGATATCCGAGGTGGCGTCACTGCGATAGACAGCGCCCCCGGGCAGGTCGAGTACCTCGATGGCCGTCTCGAGCACGACCTCGTCCACGGTTTCGGCAGTCTCCGCGTCGAGCAGGTCTCGCGACGACGCGTGCAAGGCTCTGAGGGTCTCCTCGAACTGTTTGCGCTCCGTAATGTCCCTGACGACACCGACACGTCTGTGGGTCTCACCATCCAGGAGGGCGAACGCTGCCTCGGCCGTGATTCGCTCGCCATCGGCCGTCAGGAGGTCCGCTTCGAGCGATGCTTCCTCGCGAGCTCCTGTCTCGAGTTCACGCTCGAGTGTCTGTGCGGTTTCGCCCACATCTTGGTCGACCACGAGTGACACGTGCTCGCCGAGGAGCTCCTCTCGATCGTACCCGGTGAGTTCTTCGTAGGCTTGATTCACCATCGTGAACCTGCCATCGTCGTCGACGACATAGACACCGTCGTCGATGGTTTCCACGATCGTCTCGTATTGGGCGAGTTCCTGCTCCCGTTGTTTGCGTGCGGTCACGTCACGCGTGTAGACGACGACCCCTTCGATGTCCGGATCGTCGAGCAGGTCACGTCCTCGGGCCTCGAGCGTGACCCACCGCCCGTCGTTGTGCTGGAATCGAAACTCCACCATCGGCCCACGATCCGGCTCTTCGATCAGATTCCGGAACACCTCCCAGGCGTTCGCTCGATCGTCGGGGTGAACGTATGAGAAGGCGTTCTCGCCGACGAGCGTTTCGGGATCGTATCCGAGGATGTTCGAGACCGATGGCGTCAGATACCGGAACGTCCCATCGGGCTCGAGCACCGCATTGACGTCACCGGATTCCTCGAACAGCGTCTCGAACCTGACGAGTTCTTGCTCCCGTGCTTTTCGCTCACTCACATCGCGGAAGTAGACGGACAGCCCCGTTTCGGAGGGGTATGCAGCGACTTCGAGCCAACTATCGGACGGCGCGTAGTATTCCTCGAACGAGACTGACTCGTTCGATTCCATGGCACGTTCGTACTGCTGCTGGAATGGTGTGTCGACGATGTCGGGAACCGCATGCCAGATCGTCTCCCCGAGGAGCCCCCGCTCCGATCGACCGAGGAACGACTCGGCTTGTGCGTTGACATAGGTAAAGCGCCACTCGTCGTCGAGCGCGAAGAACGCGTCGTCGATCCGCTCGAACACCGACTCCAGTTCCGTTTCGAGTTCGGCACGCTGGCGCTCGAGGCGTCGCTCCTGCTCTTTGAGCTTCGTCACGTCCCGTGCGCTGATCACGACTCGTTCGACCTCGCCATCCTCGTCCCTGATCGGATCCGCATCGATGGAGAACCACCGACGGCCAGGATCCGGGAGCTCGATCTGACAGCGCCAGTTGCGCACGTGTTCACCAGTCTCGAGCACCTCACGGTATGGTCGATCGTCCGGAGGAACGAATATTCCGTCCGCGTTGTACACATCCCGGTCGCTCACCGTGTCCGGCCCGTCGGATTCGGTCGTGCCGAAGAGTTCCTTCCCTCTGGCGTTTATGTCTTCAATGGTGCCGTCGGTCCCCAGCAACGCGACGCCCACCGGGATCGTATCGAGGATATGCTGTCGCAGGTTTCGTTCTCGCTCGAGCTGGCGCTCGCGCTCGCGATCCTCGGTGACGTCGCGCGTGACTTTTACGAACCCCTGTAGCGAGTCGTCGTCCCCCCGGACGGCAGTGAGGGCGACGTTCGCCCAGAATCGCGTTCCGTCCTTTCGGACGCGCCATCCTTCGTCCTCTGCATGGCCCGATTCCTTCGCCCGCTCCAGATTTTCATCCGGAACGCCGGTATGCACGTCGTCCTCGGTATAAAACGTCGAAACGTGCTCGCCAACGATCTCCTCCTCCGTGTATCCCTTGATCCGTTGAGCACCCCGGTTCCACGTCGCCACCCGACCGTCAGCGTCGAGCACGAAGATCGCATAGTCCTCGACCGCGTCAACCAGGGATCGCAACTGGTGTTCGGTTTCGTCGAGTTCCTGCTCGCGGTCTGCGGCCTCACCGTCTGCTCGGATCACGACGATTGCGCCTCGTGGCCCATCGTCACCCAGGAGCGGTTCGACCCGACCCTCGACCGGTCGAACCTCGTCGTCCGCAGTCGTGAGTCCGATTTTGGCCGTCATCCCGGACCGGGGTGGCGCCGCAAGGAGGGCTGCGGGTTCTCCATCGTCCCCCACCTCGTCGACGAGGTCCGAGATATGACTGCCAAGCAGCCGTTCCCGTTCGTGGCCGGTCACCTCGACCATCGCATCGGTGACGGCAGTGACCGTTCCCTCGGGGTCGAGCTGGAGGATCGCCTCGTCGAGTGCATCGAGGAGTGCCTCGTACCCCATGAAGCCCATCCCCGGCTGGGCCTCGACCGCTCTCCCGCTCATCCGTACCCCTTACATGGTGGTCGTGGATAAATCAAGGGGATCGTTGCATTGGTCGTCTCCCGTTTCCTCTGTGTGGGTAAACGCCTATTAGGGCTCTATGCCATGATTCGCCCATGATGGTACTGCGCCGACGGGGGGACGGGGAATGAGCACCCCCTGTGATGCCTGTGAGGATACGGTTTCGGATGCCCTCGCCCGGACGATTCGACTGACGGTCGATCGGGCGGAAATCGACGCACAACGGCTGTGTCCAGACTGTTTCGCGGAGTGGATCGACCACTACCAGTCGGAAATGCAGCAAGGCCCGGAGACCCTCGACGGCAACTCGGAAATCATCGTCGATTGACGAACCCGCCCGTTTCGGGTCGAAACCCGTACACTGCATAGGGGCAGTCGGGGCATGGTTCCAAGTGAAATGAGGGAAACGAGTGGACGCAGGATCGGACTATCCGTGTGATCGGCTCCCGTCGTGCCTGTTCGTTCCCGTGGCCGGTCACGACATTCGTCGTAGGATAAGCACTCGTCACGCCGATTCGATCGTCACGCGATCGCTCGTTGCGCTCCGCAGGTGATCACGGAGGTCGGCCGCGTCCCGGCGAGGAACCCACACGTCGAAGCTGACGGCAGCGTCGTAGACAGCATCGAAGTCGACTCCCTCGCTCTCGAGGATTCCCCGGACGGTCCCCGAGTCGTCGTAATCGACGTCGATCAGCAGCCGCTCGTGTGGCAGTCGCTGGACGACGCCCGCATCGTCGATCGCCTCTTTCGTCGCCCGGGAATACGCGCGAACGAGCCCGCCAATGCCGAGGTTCGTTCCCCCGTAGTATCGCGTCACTACGATAACGACGTTCTCGAGGTCGCGACCCTGGAGCACATTCAGTGCAGGCGTGCCTGCCGAGCCCGACGGTTCGCCGTCGTCGTTCGCGTACTCCCGCAGCAGATGCCCACCGGGCGTCGATGCATCGACACGAATCCGGTAGGCCGGGACGGAATGGGTCGCATCCTCGTACGTCTCGCGCACGCGGTCGACGACGGACTCCGCTGCCTCGACTGTTCGTACCGGTCGTGCGTGACCCACGAACTCAGATCCTCGGACGGTGAATCCTGCCTCGCCTGGCCCGGAAACTGTCTGGTAGGCCTCGTCCTCCTCGCCGGTCACCATGTCCTCCCTCCGTCGGTCGAGCGGAAAAAAGGGCTCGTCCTCGCGGCCCGATCACTCGATCGAGACCTTGCGGACGAACGGCAGGTTCGAAATCTCGTTGATCAGATCACCCGGCAGGGGATCGTCGGTAATGATGTAGAGTCGCGGGTCGTCGGTGAACTCGGGATCCTCGCTGATCGTCTGTCGAATAGAGATTTCGTGGTTAGCGATCATCGAGGTGATACGGGCGACGATTCCAGGTTCGTCGGCGTCGTGAACGTCGACGGTG
>CAZEDI010000015.1:0-36763 GCA_964510865.1 uncultured Halobacteriales archaeon | reverse complement strand
CCCGAAGAAGTACGTCCCTCGGTTCTGCTCCGAACTCGAACTCTCGGAGGAGGTTCAGTCGAAGGCCAACGAGATTATCGAGACCACTGCCGAGGAGGGTCTCCTCTCTGGGAAGTCCCCCACCGGCTACGCAGCGGCCGCAATCTACGCCGCCTCACTGCTCTGTAACGAAAAGAAGACCCAACGAGAAGTCGCCGAAGTTGCCCAAGTGACCGAGGTAACCATACGGAATCGATATCAAGAACAGATCGAGGCAATGGGTATCCACGGTTAGGATCCCCGTCACCTCTACGCCGATGGTCCACCGGTGACAGCCCCGGGTTCCGCACGAACTCGAAGACTAGTCCGTGCTTTCCGACTGCCTGTGACCACCGTATATATTATGGACGTTGCGAGGCTAAAACCCCGCCTGAAGGGCGGGGAGGATGTCAACCGAGATATCGCCAGCCGGCGTCCCCAGCGTCCTCGACGATCTCTCTTCGCTCCATCTCGTGAAGCACCTCGTCCATGCGATCAGGTTGGGCTACTTCGAGATTGATGCGCTCGATGGTATGATACTGATAGAGGAGGTGACGGGCGTCATCAACGGTGAACGTTCCGCCATTCTCTTTCGCCATCGCACTGCCAAGGAGATCGACCATGTCCTCGATGAAATTCCACGGATAGACGATCCACGCCCAGCGCTCGAGCCGTTCACCGACGTAATCCGGATCAAACTCGCTTTCGGGCATGAGCTGTAGAGTCGCTGTACGGACGTCGTTCGGGTCCCGCTCCGAGACGTACTCGGTAGCCCGGCGAATCGACCCGCCGGTGTCGGCGATGTCATCAACGATGAGAACGTTCTTTCCCTCCGCGCTCCCTTCTGGCATCGGGTATCGAATGATGGGCTCATCACCCTTCTCCGCCGCCCCAACATAGTGTTCCATTTTGAGGCTCGCGAGATCGTTCAGACCGAGAAAGTCACACATACATCGGCCGCCGAACCAGCCACCGCGGGCCAGCGCGACGACGACATCGGGCTCGAATTCCGAGTCACGCACCTGGCTAGCGACGTCTCTACAGAGACCGTAGATGTACTCCCAGTTCGTAATCGTACATGGGAACTCATCCGGGAGGTCACTCATGCACGTGACGTTGCGAGCCGGGGCCTAACCGTTTGCGGATCCCCGGATCTACCGTGTATCCCCTCGGATTCGTGAGCTGCGTCATCACGAGTCGATACCGTCTTTTGATCATCCTGGTACCGCGTGCGTCACTCCTGTCCTGTGTTCACTGGCGAAATCAGCCGATATAGGGCCTGATCCGCCAGTCTCTCGATGAACGTGGCGTAAATATTAACTGTTCATAGAATCATCACTACTAGTGGAGGAGGCAACGATGGCGACCGAACAACACACCTCCCCATCTGTTGATGAGGGTACATCGTCACTCGAATGGGCGAGCTGGATAGCAGCGATACTCGGCCTGTGGACGCTCGTATCGCCGTTCGTCCTTTCGGGCGAGATCGCTAGCGGTACCCCGATGTACTCGAATATCGTCGCCGGCGTGGTTATTCTGGCACTCGGCGGGTACGTCGGATATACAATCCGGTCCTCCGTCGATGAATGGGCTCGTTCGTCGGTCGAATGGGCAAGTTGGATAACTGCACTTGCTGGTATCTGGATTCTTGTATCCCCGTTCGTCCTTTCGGGCGATGTCACCAGCGGCACGCCGATGTACTCGACCGTTGTCGCTGGTCTGGTCGCGCTCGTGCTGGCCGGGTACACAGGGTGGGTCTTCCACGAAAGGTAGGCCCGTACGCAACGGCTTTTCATAGCGGCTCGGCCGGCTAGCTCTCCCGTCTCGACCAGGGGATTATTGGTAGTCGGAAAGAGGGGTTATGCCATGACAGAGAGACGTCGCGCCCTGATCGTCGACGCGTTTACTGACGAACCGTTCGCTGGCCATCCCGTCGGTGTACTTCCCGATGGCGGGGGTCTCGATACGAAACAAATGCACGCCATCGCTCGCGAACTCGCGGTGAGCGAAACAGCCGTCCTCTTCCCGTCCGGTGGTGCAGGTCGTTCGATTCGATACCTCACGTCCGAGACGGAACTCGACCAGTGCGGGCATGCCGCGATAGCCGCAGTCCACCACATGTACAGCGAGGGTCATATCGAGCCGGGCGACCACCCGCTCGAGACAAACGACGGCGTCCTCGATGTCGAGGTGGCGGCGGATGGGACGGTCTGGCTGCCCCAGGCAGTTCCCGAAGTGAGTGTAGTGGACGTGGACACAGGTCACGTCGCCGAGGCACTTGGAATCGACGAACACACGATCATAGATGACATCCCCATCGCTCGGGTCGTAACCGATTGTCCATATCTGGTCGTTCCGCTGGAGTTCCTCGAACACCTCGGAGCGGCGACCCCGGACAGCGACGTGATCGGGACACTACAGGATTCGTTCGATGTCGATGGGATGTATGGGTTCACGTTCGATACCTTGTCGACAGACACAACGGTACACGGTCGACTGTTCATCCCTGATCCGGACAGGACCGAGATCCCGTTGTCCGATACGGCGGGGGCGGCGATAGGTGCGTACCTCAGATACGTCGATGCCTTCGATGAGATGCCCGACGAGATCATTGTTGAACACGGCCACTACCTCCATCGGGCTGGTCGGATCAGAGTTCGTGTCGATGCAGCTATTCGGGTCGGCGGCACAGCTGTGACCACCCTCGACGGCGAGATCCGGGTCCCCGAACACGAGGCCGACGAGATCATCGAAGCGTAAGCCTGGGATTCATTTGCTGTCAGGACCGCCAATACGTCGGTGTGAGAAGAACGAGTACCGGGATGATTTCGAGCCGACCGACCCACATCAGGAACACTAGGAACAACTTCGTCGTCCACGGGAAGTCAAGGTAGCTATTCATCGGACCAAGCATTTCGAAGCCTGGACCGACGTTACCTAAGGTAGCGGCAACGGCACTCAGTAGTTCGAGGACGCTCACCTCGAGCCCCACGCGGGTTACGTCCACAGCGACCAGGATAGTCGCGACGAAGAACAATCCGAGATAGAGCAGTGTAAACGCATGAATACCGTGGATCGCGCGCTCGTCGATGGCGTGCCCACCAATTCGGACAGGCCTGACAGCGGCAGGATGTACGGTCGAGAACAGTTCCCGCCGAACGGTCTTCAGGATCACGAGCCAGCGGACGATCTTGATCGAGCCACCCGTCGAACCAGCACTGCCTCCAATGAACATCCCAAACAGGAGCAGGTACTTTGCAGGCGCTCCCCAGGTATTGAAATCGATGCTCGCATATCCCGTCGTAGTGACGATCGAAACTGTTTGGAAGACGGCGTGGCGGATAGACGGCTCGATCTGCCCAACGAGGTCACCACCTGCGCCCGTGAATACAATGCTGGCGAGAACGGCGGTAACGGTAGCGAGAAGCCCCAGGTAAAACCGGTATTCGTCGTTTTTGAAAATCTGCCCCGGTTCTCCGTGAAGCAGATAGTAAAAAAGCGCGAAGTTCGTCCCGGCGACGACCATGAAGGGAACGATGACCCATTGGACGATTGCCGAGAATGCCTCGATGCTTCGGGCTTCGGGTGAGAACCCGCCCGTCGGGAGCGTCGTCAGACCGTGAGCGACGGCATTGTAGAGGGTCATCTCCGGAGCCATCTCCAGGAGATGAAGGCTATACAGAAGGCTCACCTCGAGGATAGTGAACCCTAGATAGACTAACCAGAGAACGCGTGCCGTCTCGGCAATACGGGGCGTCAGCTTCTCGATGCCCGGACCGGGGGCTTCCGCATCCATGAGTTGTGCACCACCGACAGACAGCTCGGGGAGGATCGCCACTGCGAGAACGACGATCCCCATGCCGCCGAGCCACTGGGTGAGCTGCCGCCAGATGAGGAGTGCTCGCGAGTGGCGTTCGAACGATATCTCGCCCATCACTGTGGCCCCCGTTGTCGTGAACCCACTCATGGATTCGAACAAAGCGTTCACTGGATTCGCAAGTGTAGAGGCCGAGTCGACAGTCGGAGTGAGTGGAATACCTCCACCCGCGAGTAAGTACGGAAGGGCGCCAACCACGCCAACGCCGAGCCACGTGATCCCGACGAGGAGGAATCCCTCTCGCGCCCCGAGATCCGGGTCAGTGTCGAGCCGGGAGAGCGTATACCCAAGGATAGCAACGAATACCGCAGTTACAGCAAAGACCCACGCATCCCGCCCATAGTAGAGGCCTACGAGAAGTGGGATGAGGAGGGGAACCGACAGGTATGCTAAGACGCGCCCGAATAGCCCGAGGCTAGCCCGCCCATCTACGTGGATCCGCATTAACTCACCCCCATTCCAATCTAGTTCACTCGTCCTTATAACACGTCCAGCGCAGCGTCGATAGCATCCTCCCTCGCGAGCACAACCACATGATCACCAATATCGACCACTGTGTCCCCCCGGGGTGTGACGAAATTACCATTGCGAGTGATCGCGCCGATAACGATCCCCTCCGGAAGATCCGCGACCGCTTCGCGGATCGACCGTCCGGCGAGGACACTCGTATCGTCGATTTCTATCTCGATCACCTCTGCACGGTCTCCCTCGATAAGTGCGACGTTCTCGGTCGGGCGGCCACGAGTGAACCGGGTGATCTCCTCCGCGGTGATGGTTCGAGGGTTAACTGCCACGTCCACACCCACGGCCTCGAACAACTCGACGTACTCTGCTGTATCGACGACAGCGACAGTTCGGTCGGCCCCGAGCCGTTTGGCCAGGAGTGCGCTCAGGAGGTTCCGTTCCTCGCTGTCGAGCGCCGAAACCACGACGTCGGCCTCACCAACGTGGTCTCGTTCGAGGAATTCTCTATCGGTGGCGTCTTGCTGGAAGACTGTCGTCCCGGGAAGGGTTTCGGCTAGTTCACGGGCCCGGTCAGGATCACGCTCGACGAGCCGGGGGGAAAATCCACGCGCCTCGAGCAGTCTGGCTGCTTCCTCCGTCACGTCACTCCCGCCAAGGAGAATTACATCCCGCCCATCGTCCTGACGAGGGACGATGTCGGAGCCGAACGCCCGTACGCTCTCGGGACTACCGATGACGATAACGTCGTCGCCCGCATCGATATCGGTGCCACCACTCGGGATCGTAACGCCGTCATCCCTGATGATTGCGGCGAAGGTTAACTGCTCGAAGTGGTCAGCTTCAGCAACAGTCACCTCCGCGACAGGACTCCCTTCAGGGATCTCGAACTCGGCCATCCGGACCGCGCCGTCAGCGAACGAATCGACGTCTCTCGCAGCGGGGAGCCCGATTAGCCGGACGATAGTCTCGGCCGTCTCCAGGTCCGCACAAACCATGAAGTCGATATCGAACGCCCCTTCTGCACGTTGCCAGGTTTCGAGGAACCGGGTTCCCTTTACCCGGGCAATAGTGAACGGATCGCCAGTTGTGACGGCTGTCCCACAGGTGACCACGTTTGTCTCGTCGTCGTCAGTGCTTGCGATCAGCATGTCGGCTCGCTCGATTCCCGCCTCCTCGAGCGTAGCCAACCGAGTTCCGTCTCCCTCGACCGGTAACACGTCGAGATCGTAGGTGAGGGATTCGACGAGATCGGGGTCGAGATCGATGACCACGACTTCGTGGTCACTCGCAAGGTTGGCAGCGATAGTCGAGCCGACCTCGCCTGCTCCGACGACGATTACATACATTCGCGGTCCCCGTCCATGCGTGGGCTCTCGCTCGCACCCGTAAAGTGGGTTTCCACTCCGAGGTCACTCATCTCTCCACTCGCCGGAGCCAAACGGATTAAGTTATGGAGGGCAGATATTCTCCCATGGACCGACTACCCGCCGGAATAGTGACTGCCGGCGGATCGAATCGTGACAGCTCAATTCCCTGGTAGAATCATGCCTCGAGATGTGTTTACACACGTTGTCCTGCCTGTCGCTGACAGTGAGGATGCGAGGTCCACAGCACAATCCGCACGACCTCACATCATCGAGGCCGATGGCACCGTCGTGGCAGTCCACGTTATCGAGAAAGCCGGAGGGGCTCCCGATAAGGCATCCGTGGAACAGCGACAGCAAAACGCCGAATCGATATTCGATTCGGTCCGCGACGAGTTACCAGGACTCGACGTCAAAACGAGGATTGCCTACGGAACTGATATTGTCGAAGCCATTTTCGACGTCGCGGCCGATGTCGATGCGAGCGCGATTGTCTTCACCCCCCGGTCGGGGGGTCGGTGGATTCGTCTTCTGACGGGAGACGTGGCGCTCTCGATGATCACGGAAACAGATAGACCGGTTGTCGTCCTTCCCGACGAGCCGGCTGAAACCGATGAAACAGAGAACGCTCAACCTGATGGAGCACGGGGGAATACTGAGTGAGCGACGAAGACCTTGCCAAGGACCTCGGATTGATTTCGGCGACGACCATCGGGATTGGAACGATGATAGGAGCTGGAATCTTCGTGTTGCCGGGCGTTGCAGCCAAAGAAGCCGGCCCTATCGTGGTCGTTTCCTTCGTCGTGGGTGGCATCATCGCGATGATCAACGCCTTGTCCGTGTCGGAACTTGGCACGGCGATGCCGAAGGCAGGCGGCGGATACTATTACATCAATAAAGCACTCGGTCCCCTATTTGGTTCGATCGCTGGGATGGGTGACTGGATGGGGCTCGCATTCGCGTCCGCGTTCTACAGTATCGGGTTCGGACAATACTTGGTCGAATTCATCGCCGTCCCATCCGTCGGCCCACTCAACGAGATACAGGTCGGGGCATTGCTGGCCGGTGCAACCTTCGTCGGTGTGAACTACATCGGTGCGAAGGAAACGGGCGGCGTCCAAACGGTGATCGTCTTCATCCTCCTTTCGATCCTGACGGCGTTTGCCGTTGCCGGGTTCTTCTCCTTCGACTATGCGACACTCGTCAGTGACGGTGGCCTGATGCCGATGGGGGCAGGGGCGATTCTCCCCGGGACGGCGCTCGTATTCGTCTCGTTTCTCGGATACGCGAAGATCGCGACCGTTGCAGAGGAGTTGCGAAATCCCGGGAAAAATCTCCCGATTGCTATTATCGGGAGTGTGGCCCTCGTCACTGTCCTGTACGCCATCCTCGTGACGATCATGCTCGGCGTGACGCCCTGGCCCGACCTGAGTGTAGAGGCGCCGGTCGCACAGGCCGCCGAGATCGCCTTTCCCGGGTGGATCGAGGGTGGTGCAGTGGTCGTGATGACGCTCGGTGCCCTCCTCGCGACCGCCTCGTCCGCGAACGCGTCTATTCTGGCATCTGCTCGCATCAACTTCGCGATGGGTCGCGAAAAGATCGTTACCGCATGGCTCAACGAGATTCACCCCCGGTTCACCACCCCCTATCGCTCCATACTGGTTACAGGTGCTCTTATCGTCGTATTCATCGCAGTGCTGGGGCGGGATGTCGGCGTATTAGCAAAGGCGGCGAGTGTCCTCCACCTCATCGTCTATGCGTTGATGAATGTCGCCCTGATCGTCTTCCGAGAAGCCGACGTTGCCGAATATGATCCGGATTTCGAGGTGCCCCTCTACCCGTTTACACCGTTAGCAGGCGCGATTCTGTCGCTCGGACTTGTCGCATTCATGGACCTGATCGAAATAGCCCTTTCGGGGTTGTTCGTCCTGGGTGCGGTGACGTGGTATGTCTTCTATGCCGGATCCCGGGCGGAAAATCGGGGTGTATTGAGCGAGTATATCCTTTCCAGACGCGAGGAGATGCCCGGGTCGGCAGTTTCGGCCGCGACTGCCGTCCAGCCGGACGGAGGCCAGTTCCGGGTGATGGTCCCACTCGCACATCCCGATCACGAACGCGACCTCATCACGCTCGCTAGCGCCATTGCCAAGCGACGTGGAGGGATGGTAGATGCCGTGCATATCGTCCAGGTACCTGATCAGACCTCACTCGAGTACGGTGCCGATCACCTCGAAGATATCGACCCAGGGGCTAGGGATATCCTCGAAAGCGCACGGGAGGATGCCACGACGTTCGGTGTGCCTGTCGAGACGCGTACCATCGTATCACACCGCTCGTTCGAGGAGATATTCGACTCTGCGAGAACACGCCGAGCCGATCTTGTCGTGATGGGGTGGGGTGAGAAGTCCCATGGTGCCCCCGGGAGAGTGGAAGGGACGATCGACGAACTCGCCAGTGACCTCCCGTGTGACTTCCTCGTCTTCAAAAATCGGGGATTCGATCCCTCGAACGTCCTCCTCCCGACAGCTGGTGGCCACAGCTCGACAGTCAGTGCGGAAATCGCCGCAGTATTACAGGATGAATTTGACGCCGAGATCACGTTGCTCCATGTCACCGAAAACAAAGACGAAGGGGAAGCATTCCTCAAGACACTCGCCGCGGAACACGGGCTCGATGATGCCATCTTCCGGGTTGAATCGGGTGATGTCCAATCGGCCGTCGTCGATGCGGCGACCGAGGCCACATTACTTGTAATGGGAGCCACCGAACGCGGGCTACTCTCGCGGCTAATGGGCGACACACTCATCCGGGATATCGTCAATGAAGTGGACTGTTCTGTCCTCCTCGCAGAGACGGCACGGAAGCGGACGCTACGTGAACGCCTGTTTGGCTCCTGATACGACCCAGAAACCATCGGTCTATAACCGTCCGTGGCGGAAATCGGCCAGTACTACTCGGATGATCGTCAGAGGGGGGCTCTCCCATTCGTTGAAGAACGTGGCTCGGGATCCGAGAGGTGAACGACACGGATGAGGATCCGTGTGGAATGGCGGGTGAGCTGTAGCCTCGTCGGGACTATCCTGAAGTGGCTCACTATCCCGCTGTTGTTCCCCGCAGGACTCGCCCTCTATGATGGGACGCCCATCCACCCATTCCTAGTCACGATCATCGCCACAATGACGGTGGGAGTGGCGCTCGAACGGTTGACAGACCAGCGAGATCCGGGAACGAGAGAAGCGTTTCTGATGGTCGCCCTCACGTGGTTCTCGGTCGCGGTGATCGGCGCGATACCCTTCATGGTCGCTGGTGATGGGTCGCTCGCGGGTCCGGTCAACGCACTCTTCGAATCGATGAGCGGGATCACGACGACCGGGGCAACGGCTATCGTGGAGTTCGAAGCCCACTCTCGAGCGATTCTGCTATGGCGTCAACTCATCCAGTGGCTCGGTGGCCTCGGGATCCTCATAGTTGCGACCGCTATTCTTTCGCAACTTGGTGTTGCCGGAGCACAATTGATGGAAATGGAGACACAGACCCGAGATGTCACCAAACTCACGCCTCGTATCGCCGAAACAGCCCGTCTCCTATGGGGGCTGTACGTCGGCCTCACGGTGGTTCAAATGGCCGTCATGTATCTCCTTCACGTCGGAGGGTTTGCCCCGAATATAACACTCTTTGACGCAGTCGCACACCCCCTTACAACCATTTCGACGAGCGGTTTTTCACCGCGCCCTGACAGTATCGCGGCGTTTTCTCCCGCAATCCAGTGGACCATCATCGTGTTCATGGCGCTCGGTGCGACGAACTTCATCCTCATCTATCTCGTCCTGCAGGGGCGGTTTAGCCGTCTCTATGAGAGCGAGGAATTCCGGTTCTATGTCGGGATCTTGTTTTTCGCCAGCGCCAGCGTCGCCCTGATCCTTTCCTTCGAGTCGACGTATCCCGGTGATCTGGAAAGGACTATTCGGCATGCAGCGTTCCAAGTAGTTTCTCTCACGACGACCACCGGGTACGCCAGTCTTGATTTCAATCTCTGGTCAGAATCCGCACGGAACGTCCTCTTCATTTGCATGTTTATCGGAGGGATGGCCGGAAGTACGACCTGTTCCATCAAGACGTTGCGGTGGCTCGTCGTCTTGAAGGCGTTCCGTCGTGATCTCTTCGTTGCCGGGCACCCCTCTGCGATCCGGCCAGTTCGCTTAAGCGGCGATATCGTCGACGAGGAGACCATCCGGGATATTTACGCGTACACCCTGGTTAGCCTGGTATTCTTCATCGGTGCCACCGTGTTCGTCGTGATCGATACATCGAGAGTTGGACTCACCGTTGGCGAGTTCGAAGCGATGGGGGCTGCTGCCGCGACCTTCTTCAATATCGGGCCGGGGTTCGGGATTGCCGGCCCGTTCGAAACGTACGATGTGTTTCCACGGAGTACGAAAGTGGCTATGATCCTACTCATGTGGATCGGGCGAATCGAGATCATCCCTGCCCTCGTGCTTCTCACGCCAGCCTACTGGAAGACGTGAGACCTGCCCCACGGTCCAGTTCCATGGAAGGGTCATATCGAGATCAACGAGTCCTGAACCGACGTCACCATTATGGCCTCGGATCGAGAAACCGAGATATGGACGTCCTCGAGAGCGACCTCCCGGGCGTGGGCAAAAAGTACGAGATCCCGGTGGGGGGCGGGAGCTACTTCGTTATCATCGTCCACAATTCCGGCAAGCGCGAGATCTATCGGCGCGAGAGCGAAGATACTGACTCTGAGAAGGTGTTCGAACTCACGGATCGGGAAGCACGGACCATCGGCACGGTTCTCGAAGGCGCCCACTTCCAACCTGTACGAACCGACCAGGTGGAGACGATGCTCGGCGAAGGAACCTTGTTGGAGTGGTTCTCGGTCGATCCCGATTCTCCACTTGTGGGGCAGACTCTCGAAGAAGCGGAGATCGGACGCCAAACAGGTGTCACGGTTGTCGTGATCCAGCGAGATAGCGAGGTGATTGCTGGCCCGGGAGCCGATACCGAAATCGCTGTCGGGGACACGCTGGTCGTGGTGGGCGATCGCGAGAGCTGTCACGAGTTCGAGAAGCTACTCGAGGGAAAGGCGTGAGGCAGGGAGACACGCGGTACAAACCATAGTATGGCGGAGCTGCTCGAAGTCGGCGTTCTATTCGCGGCAGTTGCGACAGGCGGGGCTGTCGCAAATCGGATCGACACCTCAGTTATTCCGTTTTACATCCTCACAGGCGTCTTGCTTTCGGAATTCGTGGCCGGACGGCTCGTGGTCGGCACCATCGATCTCCCTTACGTTACTGAATCAGAGTTCGTGGCCTTGGGTGCTGAACTCGGGATCGTCTTCCTCCTCTTCTTCCTCGGCCTGGAGTTCAACCTCGACCGCCTGTTCGAAAACAGGGATCAAATTCTGCAAGCAGGGACGATCGACTTCGTGATCAATTTCGGGATCGGCCTCCTGCTCGGGTGGGTGCTCTTTGGCGGCTTCCTACCAACACTCCTATTCGCGGGAATCGTGTACATCTCCTCCTCTGCTATCGTGACCAAGTCGCTGATCGACCTCGAGTGGATCGCAAACGACGAGGCGGAACCAATGCTGGGCACGCTTGTCTACGAGGACCTCGTCATCGCGGTCTACCTGGCGATCGTCACGGCGCTGGTGACTGGGTCCGGGGAACTCACCGAAGCAACGGCGTCGATCGGAATCGCGATCGGGTTCATTGTCGTGCTCCTGCTCGTCGTCTACACTGGGACCCACTGGTTCGAATCCGCGCTCGACACCGATACCCGGGAAGCACTGGTCCTCCGGGTCATTGGAGTGACTTCGCTCGTCGCGGGTGCGGCCCTGGCCCTGGGTGTGAGCGAAGCGGTCGCCGCGTTCTTTATCGGGATGGCAGTCTCCTCGACCTCGCACGCGGACAGGGTAGAGGAACTCTTAGAACCGGTTCGGGATACATTCGCTGCCGTCTTCTTCTTCTGGATCGGCCTCGTGACCGACCCACTCCTAATCGTTGGTGTTGCGGGACTCGTATTGGTCGCTGCACTCGTGACGACACCAACCAAGCTCCTCTCGGGCTACCTCGGTGGGCAGGCCTACGAACTCAGTTCACGGAGATCGATCCGTGTCGGGATCGGACTTGTCGCTCGCGGGGAATTTTCGCTCATCATTGCGACACTCGCGCTGTCCGGTGCGGGCACGACGCTAGCACCTGGGATTGCGGAAGACCTCGCCGCCCTCGCCGTCGGCTACGTACTTCTGATGAGCGTCCTCGGAACGTCCTTGATGCAATATGTCGCTCCACTAGAGCGGTTCATCACACGAACCGCCTGAGCTTTTGCGGTGACGGGTCCCTGGATTCGCATACGGCGCATTCGAATTATTCCAAGTCCTCGAATCCATCGTACTCGTGGTCTTCCGCAGCACCTTCCCTGCTCATTCGATTTACGAGCTGTTTCGTCCGCGATAGATCCTGGTGCATATCGGCGAGCCGATCGTCGAGCACACTCAGAATATCGCTTTTCATGGATTCCGTATCCATCGCATGGGCCGTCTCGGTCTCGATCGCGGTGACGACCGTTCGGAAGAAAATAACTGCCGTCCCAAATTTCCAGACGATAAAGCCGAGCACCATGAGCAACAGACCGGTCGTCGGCATGGCCGTTCCCCCAACAAACATCGCAGGTGTGTACGCGCCAGCTCCGATGGTCCGCAACCCATCGAGAGCGAGTCCACCAACGACGAAACCGGCAGCGAGGACGGTGACGAGCAACCACAGGCCGAGATAAATCACGGCCCAGGTGAATGCGTCTCTGGTCTGCATAGCGTTCGCCACGAGACGGGTCCATAAAAAATGGGCCGAAATGACGCTGGTCGATCCGACGCTCACTGGGTCTACCCGTCGTCCTCGGCAGGTTGGTCGACATCCGCTCCGCCGTCATCCTCGCCCAATGCGGATTCCACGAGGAGATGCCCGCCAATGGTCGCGGGACTGATGACTGTGTCAGCGCCCGCTCGCCGGAGCTTAGCCACGTTCTCACGATTTGTGGCGGCAGCAACGATTGTGACCTCGGGGTTGAGCTGCCGAGCAGTGAGTACTGTGAGCGCATCTTCTGCATCGTCATTCGTGGCGACGACGACTGCACGGGCTTCAGTAATGCGGGCCCGTTCAAGCGTCGCAACGTCGCTCGGGTCGGCCACGAGCACTTGCACGTCTCGCTCGCGAACCTCGTCTGCCCAGCCGTCATCGGTTGTTACGACGAGGTACTCCGTGCCGAGTTCTTCGATGACGACGTCCGTCAGTTCGCCGCGTCCAAGGATCAGTACGTGGTTTTCCAAGAGGTCGAGTTGTGTCTGTGTCATGCGTCCAAGTGCACGTTGCAGGCGTGCCTCGATTGCGGGGCCGAGGAGCGTGCCGAGAGCCACGGTGAAGCTCGCGACGCCGACGACTAGAACTGACAGGGCAAAGAGGCGAGCCATGGGCGAGGTCGGGACTGCGTCACCGTAGCCCACCGTACTCGCCGTCACGAGTGTGTAGTAGAAGGCGTCGAGTAACGTCTCGACACTCCGGAAATCCGTCCTGAGGGCATACGTCCCTGCCGTCCCGTAGGTCAGTGCACCGACGATCGCAGCAACGGCCGCCATCTGGGTCGTCGAGACGTCAAATCGTCGGTCGAACGCCTTCCGGTGCGCGAGAACGTTCGGCAGTGCCAGCAGCGAAAGCACGACCAACGGGACGGAGACCGGACTCAGCTGCAATAAGCCCTGAGCGGCAGTCACCGGGAGAAGGATCACAGTCGTATACCACGCTGCTCGAAACCCCCGTCGGAGCCCCAGTGCGCTCCCGATCATCAGAAAGCCGGTCATTGCGCCCGTAAAGCCAACGGTCGATTCGATCCAGGCCGGGATGATCGGTGCGAGGGGTCCTACCACGATACTTTGGCTGATCTTTGCAATACCTGTCGCAACGGACAGTAATGCGACGGTCATCACCAGGCCGATCGTGACCCGCTTTCCGAGTCCCCGCCACCAGGACCCCCACTCCATGGCCCGCGATAGAACAGGCGGGGGTAAGAATGCTGGCGTTTTCCGGTGATTGCCCTGTTCGATCGTACGTCGGAGCGCCTATAGGTAATCGGGGGATTCTTTCGTGACCATCTGTGCTTCATACCCACACGGCCGAACAGTAGTCGTTCCACCACATCCGAGACCGACCAGCTATGGAACGCACCCCTGGCTCTATCCTAGCATAGGCGCAGAGACGGCGTTCTCAGAGACGGACTAGAGTGCGAGTGTGTGACAGCCGTCCGACAGGAAACTAACATTCATAACATTTCCCCGCCGTTCTCCGGCACCGCGATGGTCCCCCAGACGACTACGATCGACGTCCTGGACGATCGACTGGACCGTGTCCCGTGGCGTCGAAGCGTGGGTGTAGGGATCATACTCGGCCTCAGCGGGCTCTTGTCCCTGATCCACGTCGTCCACCTGGTTGGCAGTGACGAGTCGCTCATCTCCCTGCTCTTTGGCGCGATCATTCCGCTCATCCTCTCGACGTTGCTCGTGACTGCCACCGTCTGGCTCCCACAGACGGAGTACGAGGACTTGGCCCTCCGTATTGGTCTCTGGTGTATCGTCGGGACTGTCCTCCTCTTCGGTATTAGCTTCATCACGGTCCAGTACCAGGAGAGCCAGGACGTCATGTTGGTAAACGTCACGGCGGTGATGGCGGCAAACGCCACAGGTGGAGCCGTCGTCGGGTTCCTTATCGGCGTCTACGATGCTGATCGGAAGCTGACCGAGCGTCAACTGACTGAAGAGCACGAAACCGCGGAGCGACTGGGGCGACGGCTCTCGGTCCTCAATCGGGTGCTCCGCCACGATATCCGCAATGACGTCAACATCATCCACGGGAATGCACGGCTTATTATCGAGGGGACATCCAATCCGGAGGCGCCGGCACGGACGATTCGGGATAAAGCCTCGAAGCTCCACCGGATGAGTGAAAGCGCCCGACAGATCGAGTCGCTTCTCGGCCGGGAAGAAATTCCGAGAGAATCCATCGACGTCGCCACGCTCCTTCGGACGAAGGTGCGGGGACTCAATCGCGACCGTCCACACCTCTCGACACAGGTCGATGCACCTGATGAGATGTGGGTGCTGGCCAATCCTATGCTGGAATCCGCCATCGAGAACGTGCTGGAAAACGCGGTCGAGCACAACGACAACGACTCCCCCCATCTCGAGGCACGCACAGTCCGCACTGATTCGGCCGTGGAAGTCCGAATCGCGGATAACGGTCCGGGATTCCCGCCCGAGGAAGTCGACGTCCTCGAGAAGGGCCACGAAACCGAACTCGAACACGCCAGTGGCCTGGGGCTCTGGCTCGTCAACTGGATCGTCACGGAATCAGGTGGCGAGGTGGAGTTCCGGGAGAACGAGCCGGAAGGAAGTATCGTCGTTATCCGCCTCTCAGCACGAGAGTCACCACGGTGAGGCTGACGACATCCGGACCGAAAGATTCTGGCGTGGTGCTATCGATATGCCGGCCATGGTAGACGTCGGTTCGGTTTCCTGTTTCGTGGTCGCCGCGGTCCTCGTCGTCGGTGGGACGCTCGCGACCGGGGTTTTCCCGCCCACCCTTCCATACCAAATTCTCGCGGGCGGGATCATCGTTTCCGGGTTTGCCCTCGTGTTTCTCTGTCTCGCAGACGATCCTATGGCGTGGTTTGACACCACGTAAGCGAGCCCTGCGATCTACCGAGGATCGCGGGAGTGAAGGTCCCGGTCCGCCCAGGCAGAATCAATGAGAGCGCGACCGAGGATGCGATGGATACCGGTACTCGTCGCACTCGCGTGTGGTGCGCTTGCCCGACCGGCAGTTGCCCACGTCGGTGGGCTAGGTGGGGCAGTCGGCGGTGGTGGGGTCCCCACCTGGCTAACGATCGCGACCGGTGGTGCCATCGTCGGAGCCTCGTTCCTCTTCACGAGTCTTCTAACCGATCACCAGGCAATCCTCGCAGTTACGAGCTGGCGAGCATCACTCCCTGCACCAGCAGCCATCCGTCGACTTGTCCTTCACCTGCTTAGGGTGGTGAGTATCGTCGTCCTCGTCCTCGTTGTTGTCTCGGGACTATTCGGACCCCAGGCACCCACGGCCAACTTCGCGATCCTCGTCGTCTGGGCGGGGTGGTGGGCCGGATACACTATCTCGGTGTACACGATAGGCAATACCTGGCCAGCGCTCAATCCTTGGCGAGCGATCGCGACCGTCCTTCCTCGCGTCCACCGAATGGAGTACCCCGATCGTCTTGGATCTTGGCCGAGCGTCGTCGGACTCCTTGCGCTGGTGTGGATCGAGGTCGTGAGTCCCGTCGCGAGTAATCCCCAGCTCCTCGCACTGCTTGTCCTTCTCTATACCTCGGTTACGATTGCCGGCGCAACGGTGCTGGGTGTCGATACCTGGTTTAGCCGAATCGACCCTGTCGCACGGGTCTTTCGGTGCTTTGGTAGAATCGCCCCCATACAGCGGACGAGGAATGGAATTTCGCTCACAGTCCCCACGTCGGCGCTGACTGACTGGCGTGCCGATGAGGACGACCCCACACCATTCGTCATTGCGCTCCTCTGGGTCACGACCTACGACGGACTCGTATCGACACCGGCCTGGGGCGACCTGGCCAGGGCGATCGTCGGCTTTGGGTTTTCCCCGCTGTTATTCTACTTCCTGACATTACTGGGAGGGTATGGGCTCTTCTTTGGGGTCTACCGGCTTGCTGCCCGGCGGGTCCGCGAATCAACGGAGACCTACGTGACTACCGCGTTCCTCGAACGCTACTTTGCTCCCGCCCTCCTTCCGATCGCGGCTGGCTACCATCTCGCTCACTTCCTCGGGTACTTCCTGAGCCTCCTCCCCGCGCTGGTCGCTGTCCTCCCGTATCCCCTTAGCATCCCCCCTTCCGGTCAAGTACTGCTCCTCCCTGGATGGTTCGAGTTGCTCCAGCTCGGGGTTGTGCTTGGCGGGCACATTCTCGCAGTCTGGGTGGCCCACGCCAGGTCGTTCGACCTCTTTCCCGGCGTCCTTACCCCGATCCGGAGCCAGTACCCAATAACCGTCGCGATGATCGTCTATACCATGGCGAGTATGTGGGTCGTCATCCAACCCTTCGCGGAGCCACCGTTCGTCTGACCATGTCCCGAAATCACCAGACAACTCGACTCGATCCACCCGTTTCTGTTCCCGGAGGAGAGACGCCCACTGCCACGTGTCCGTATTGTGATCGGCCATTCACGTCCGATCGGGCGCGTGATCTTCACCTCGGCGAGGTTCACGACGACGAACTCGACACGGTTCAATGCGACGCTGTTGAGATGGCGCGTGAGGCAGAGCGCGACGACCTCTTCCTCTTTCACATCAAGACGGTGATGGCTCTCGGCGTGATCTACACTGCCATGGTTATCCTGTACATGGTTGCCATCCAGAGCGGATTCCTCTAACACCTCGCGAGAGGAATGCCGCGACGGCGAATTATTGCTCGAGACGCTCTCGGAGTGCCGCGACAATCGTCTCTTCGTCGACCGTTGTCTCGTCACCGGTGGCCATGTCCCGAACGGTAAGGACACCCTCGTTCAAGTCTCGTTCGCCGACGATGATTGCGAGAGTCGCATTGACCGCATCCGCGTACGAGAGCTGGCCGCCGAGATTCCGGTCAGCGAGGTCGGTCTCGACTGAAAAGCCTGCCCCTCGTAGTCTGCTCGCAACGTCGAGTGACGGCGTGCGGACACTCTCGGATACCCGGCAGACCACGACATCAGTCTCTATCTCCTCTGCCGGCCACTCGCCCTCACTGCGGAGGAGTTCGCGGGTCGTCGAGTAGCCGAAGGCGAACCCCACAGCTGGCACCTCACGGCCGCCGAAGAGCCCGACCAACTCGTCGTACCGTCCGCCACCGAACAACGCCCGCAGCTCCCCGTCGGCATCGAAGGCTTCGAACACCAAGCCAGTGTAATAGGCGAGCCCGCGAACGATCGAAAGGTCGAGCATGCAATGTTCTGCAACACCGTACGCGTCGAGCGCATCCGCGAGATCAGCCATGCGATCGATCGCCGCGTCTGCGTCGGGACCCGCGGGAGCGAGCTCACGCACTTCGTCCACGTGACCGGTGATCGGTCCACGTATCCCGGTGAGTTCGGTGACCCGTTCGGCCGTAGCTTGTGCAACTCCGACTGACTCGAGCGCATCGAGGAATTCCTCCCTGGTGAGCTTCTCCCTGTCGTCGATCACGCGCATGACCTCGACGGTGTTATCGATGCCCTCCGCCTCGAGGATCGTCTCTAGTAGATTGCGATCGTTGATCAGGAATTCGACGCGATCGGCGACGCCAAGGCGGCGATATATCGTTGCAGCGCAGGCGATCACTTCTGCGTCGGCCTCGACCGATTCGATGCCGAAGATGTCGATATCAGTCTGGAGAAACTCCCGATCTCTCCCGCGCTGGACGTTCTCATAGCGCCAGCGCTTCGAGGTATCAACCCACTTAATCGGCGTCCGGAGATCCTTCCGTGCCTGAACCATCCGAGCACGCGTCGGTGTCTGCTCGGGGACGAGCGTGACCCGACGACCACCCCGGTCCTCGAAGGAATAGGTTTGCTCGAGCAGTTCGTCGCCCGACTTCACCTCGAAGAGCGTCGTTCGCTCGACCGCAGGGGTGTCGATCTCGCGGAAACCGAAGTCCCTCGCGGTTCCCTCCACCACGTTGATCACTTCGCGCCACGCTGCGGACTCCCCAGGGTACCGGTCGTAGAATCCTTTGAGGTTCTGCACGTCCGTCATCGATCTATCCTCCGTCGGGTGCCCGTGGTCAAGTACCCCACGTTCCCATGTTCAGTGCCTGGCCGGAGATATACCACACCAGTCTTACCTGATACTCCGATGAACATACCCACCGTCAACTACCGGCATGACGGCCGAGTGTATCCAACTCGGCCCTAAATAGATGACGGAGCGAGAGCCTCGTCAGCGAGACTCCACGGTGCCCGCGACTGCCGAGAGGGGCGATGCCCCGGCGACGATAGCTCCCGCGACGAGTATCGCTGCTGAGAGGACGACGTAGTCCCCGCTTGGCGTGTAGCCGGCGAGTGACGCGCCGACGTCCACGATGAACACGGTGATGAAGAAGCTGATGACTGCCAGCACCAGCATCAATATCACCGCGATGATACTTCCGACGACCTCACCGAAGCTGTCGAGTAATCCCATTGGTGAACCACCCCGAGAGGTATGTCTCACCATATCATGATAAATCTATCGGACATTTGAACAGTGTGCAGGGATCTCGCTATATTCTCCCATCTATTGGTACGATGACGTTCCCCGACAGTGGGGTATGTATTTATCTCCGGCACCGGAATTTGGAGGGCGTGAGCGGGACCGCCTATACATTCGAGTACAAGCCAGGAGCGATCTATCACGGCCCCGGTGTAGTCTCGGCACTTCACGAAGTGCTCGAAGAGAATGACACGACCAGGGCGTTCATCGTCACGAGTTCGACAGTTGGTTCCACCGCTGCCGTAATGGAGCCTGTCCGCAAAGGGCTCGGTGAGTCCCTCGTGGGTGTATTCGACGGGGTCACGCCGGAGAAGTATCTGAAGACTGCATACGAGGCCGCCCAGAAGGCGCGCGAGGCGGACGCAGACACCCTGATTGGCCTTGGCGGTGGGAGCAGCCTCGATGTCACGAAAATCGTCAGTGCCCTTCTCGGTTACGACGAGCCGCTGGAAACCGTCATTTCCGAGATACTCGATCGTGAGTCGATGCATGTTCCCCAGACAGGAACGTTCCCGAACGTCATCGCAATTCCCACGACGCTACCGGGCGCCGATCTCTCGCAGGTCGCAGGCGTCACGCTGAGCATGGACCCGGATACACTGCCCAAGGAGGAAGCACCGCGAGACGGCGTCTCGGACGCGCGACTCATGCCGACGGCAGTCTTCTACGACATCGACCTCGTCGGGACGACTCCAAAGGCAGTCGTAGCCAGGTCAGCGATGAACGGATACAACAAGGGTATCGAGATGCTCTACACTCGCCACCGGACCCCGATAACAGACGCAACGGCATCCCGGGGGCTCCGGCTCCTCCAACGAAATCTCCCGAGTCTCGTCCGTGAGGATAGGGATGACGAGGACCTCTCGAGGATCCTCCAGGGGATAGCCCTCACCCAGTATGGGATCTCTACACCACGCGCATATCGGGCGTCGATCATTCATGCGTTCGGCCATGCCCTGTCGCGGAACTACAACGTCCAGCAAGGGGTCGCACATGCGATTGCCGCGCCACACGTTCTCCGCTATCTGTTCGATCACGTGGACGGCCGCCGAGCCCTCCTCGCCGAGGCTCTTGGTGTCACCAACGATCCAGCGCGGCCGCAAGCGATTGTAGCTGCCGTCGAAGAAACGAGAGACGCACTTGGGTTGCCGTCTAGGCTTCGCTCTGTGGAAGGGGTCACCCCTGAACAGTTCCCAGACCTCGCACAGGCAGTACTCGATGACTCATTCATGGCGGCAGCTCCGGCGGCACTCGATCCTCGACATGCTGATATCGAGGACGTTTTCGAGTCGATGTGGTGACTCTGTCCGCGGATAGTCTACACCCTGGGACTAGCGCGTCCCTCCTCCAAATCGGGTCCATCCCGCTCCATCGGTCGTTGATTCGAGAGTGGGCACGGCCCGCGGGTACTAGGTCCTGAAACCATTCATTTCGGTACATCGGCGAGTCCCGAACACCCATCAGTCTCCTCCCCGTAGGACGAGACCCGAGGACGTCTGTATGGGCGATCACGAACACCCCACCGACGATGAGCAGCCTGGGGAGCACCAAGACACCCATGGATCCGTCCAGTCGGATGACGGTGGCGAGACGCCCGTCGAGCAATCGATTCTTTCGGACGAGGTAGCGGTCGACGAGGATGATGTCGAAGCCGCCGAGGAGCATGTAGAACACGGTGACAGTCATGGCGATCACGAGCACGACGGGCACGGGACGATGCACGCTGGCCACGAGGAGCTGTTCCGCCGACGATTTATCGTGTCCACCCTTCTCTCGATCCCCGTCATCCTGTATAGTGAGACCATCCAGGCATGGCTGGGATTCACTGTTCCCACCTTCGTCGGTAGCGAGTGGATCAACCCGGTCTTTGCTGTCATTGTCTTCGCCTATGGGGGTGTCCCATTTCTCCAAATGGCTGTTCCCGAGGTTCGCGACCGGGCACCGGGGATGATGACGCTCATTTCCCTGGCGATCACCGTCGCTTTCGGCTACAGCCTCGTCAGCGTCGTGTTCCCCACGACGACGGCGTTTTTCTGGGAACTCGTCACCCTAATCGACGTCATGCTGCTCGGTCACTGGATCGAGATGCGGAGTATACGCCGGGCGTCGAGTGCACTCGACGAACTCGCATCCCTCATCCCGGACACAACCGAACGGATTTCCGACACAGGTGACACGGAGACGGTTCCCGTGAGCGAACTCCAGGAGGATGACCTCGTACTCATTCGACCCGGGGCGAATGTGCCAGCAGACGGTGTCGTCGAAGGGGGTGACTCCCGCGTCAACGAGGCCATGATTACCGGGGAATCGCGTCCCGTCTCGAAAGAGCCGGGTGATACGGTGATCGGAGGGACGATCAATGGTGATGGCAGTCTTCGAGTCCGGATCACTGCAACGGGGGATGAAACAGCGCTTGCTGGCATCATGCGACTCGTCGAGGAGGCCCAATCGAGCGAGTCGAAGACACAGGTGCTCGCCGACCGTGCCGCCGGCTGGTTGTTCTACGTCGCGGTCGTCGCCGCGATCGTCACAGCCGTCGGGTGGACGATCGTGACCACGTTCGGCGGGGCCGTCATCGAACGAACGGTCACCGTGCTGGTCATCGCCTGTCCACACGCGCTCGGCCTCGCAATCCCCCTCGTCGTTGCTATCAACACCTCACTCGCGGCTCGGAATGGCATGCTCATCCGGGATCGTATCGCCATGGAACGGGCTCGGGAACTCGACACCGTGATCTTCGATAAGACGGGGACGCTCACCGAGGGCGAACATGGGGTCGTGGACAGTGCGACCGTAGCGGGTCTTGCGACTGACGACGCACTTGCTCTCGCGACCGCCGTCGAAAGAGACTCCGAGCACATGATCGCCGAGGCGTTCCGAACCGCTGCGGCGGAACGACGTGTCGATGTCCCGGATGCAACGGGCTTCGAAGCGCTCAAGGGACGAGGTGTGCGGGCAACCATCGACGGTGAGACAATGTACGTTGGCGGGCCAAACCTCCTCTCCCACCTCGATAGCGATGTCCCGGACTCGCTCATCGAGTTTGCCGACGAAGCGGGAGACCATGGGCAGACCGTCGTCTATCTCGTACGCGACGGAGACCCGAAAGCAGCCTTCGCACTCGCAGACGTCATCCGCGAGGAGAGCTATCGAGTTGTAGAGGCGCTCCATACGTTCGACATCGAGGTCGCGATGATGACGGGCGATTCCTCGGACGTCGCTACGGCCGTGGCTGAAGAACTCGGCATCGATACCGTCTTCGCAGAGGTGTTGCCCGACGAGAAGGATACAAAAGTACAGGAGCTACAGGAGGAGGGAAAGCTCGTCGCGATGGTAGGCGATGGGGTGAACGACGCCCCTGCCCTTACTCGAGCGGACGTTGGTATTGCGATCGGCAGCGGGACGGACATTGCCGTGGAGTCAGCGGATGTCATCCTCGTCCAGAACAACCCACTCGACGTCGTCCGACTCATTCGCTTGAGCAGTGCGAGCTACCAGAAGATGCAGGAGAACCTCGTCTGGGCCGCCGGTTACAACGTTTTCGCGATCCCGCTCGCCGCAGGCATCCTCGCGCCCATTGGCATCCTCCTCTCGCCTGCCATCGGCGCACTTCTGATGTCGCTCAGCACAGTCATCGTCGCCATCAACGCGCAATTTCTCCGACGAGTGGATCTCGACCTCCCATCACTTCCTGGCGTGTCTCCTATGGGTCGTGCGCGGCCCTCGGACTAGTCCGGACGATTAGTGAGGCGTTGGCGACGCTCCCAGATATCGGCGTAGAGAGCAAGCGCGTTGTGGCCACAATCGGCCAGTAATGCCATACGTTTGGGTAGTGCGGAGGATCTCGACCCCCCTTGACCCTGCACTTCGCGAGGATTCAGGTTGTGGGAAGATTCACACCTCCCGGGACATAGACGCCGCTGGGTGTGGTCATCCCGGCGGTCCGTCTCGAATCTGTCGGCGAACCTCGTCAGGAGAACCCTCAATGTCAGTCGTGAGTACCCAGGTCACACCAAGTTCTTCATACGTAGCTAGATACCCCGATGGGGTCGCATCGGGAAGCGTCGGAAGCAGAATGTCTCCGGGATCGTCGGTGAGGTCACGATAGTATTCCAGTGCCTCCCGGACTTCCTCAATGGGAGATCCCGACGCGTCTTCACCATGTGGCCCCGTTCCGTCCCCCGTCAACGATGGGAAGTACGGCATGATCCCGTCCCAGCGGGCCCCACGCCTGAACGGTGGCTTATTTGGCCACCAGCACCCGGCGAGGATAGGGACTCGGGGCTGTTGGACGGGTTTGGGTTCGACGTTCGCGTCCTCCAGTGTGTAGTGCTCGCCATCGTAGGTAAACTGATCACTCCTCCAGAGTCCCGAGACGATATCGAGAGTCTCATCCATCTGTGCGCCTAACGCAGGTGGATCGTACGGCTGGCCGAACGCTTCATAGTCCGGATCGTTTCCGAGTCCCGCACCTATGATCACTCGGCCATCTGATACGTTGTCGAGCGTCGCGACCGTTTGAGCGAGCTGCCATGGATGGTATCGGGGGACGGGGACGACCCACGTTCCGAGTCTAATCGTCTCCGTCCGCGCAGCAATCCCAGCGAGCAGCACCCATGGATCTGGAAACTCCGGGAAAGGGAGCGAGTCACTGACGAAGACCCCATCCCATCCGGCGTCCTCTGCAGCGATCCCCCATTCCACTACCTGTGCCGTATCAACCGAGTCGGGATTCCGAAGCCACAGACCATGGTTCATGTGTCCGTCCTCACCTCGATGGCTCGATATTCTGATTCATCCGGAAGAGATTCTCCGGATCCCACTCGTTTTTGAGTTGGACGAGCCGATCATAATTGTCCCCGTACGCGGCGTTGATTCGGTCGTGTTCATCGCGATCGAGGTAATTCGAATAGACCCCGTCCGTCGCATAGGGGGCCATTGCTTCGTGGAACTCCCGCGCCCACTCGATGAGCTCGTCGTCCCGATCGGGATCAGCCCATCCGGGCCAGATGCCGAAGGAGTACGCCGCATCCCGGTGCGGAAACGCCGTGGCTGTCGACGCAACCCGGTTGACCGCTCCACCCAGTGGTTCCAACGCCACCTGGGTTAACGGCCCGGGCAACGAATCAGTGTGGGATACGATCGTCTCGATCGCAGCGTCCGGCAGTCCATCGAGATAGTGTGATTTTGTATACCACCGATACCCTTCCGGTGAGCCATCGTCGAAGCTCTGCTGGAGAGCCGTATACGGTAGTGGCTGCACCGCATCGACGATGGGGTCACCGAAATCTCGTAGCGGTGCGAGCGCGTTCTTTGCCGCCTCGATCGGACCAACATAACAGACCGCGAACGCGACAGCGGGCTCACCCTGGTACTGCTCCGGGAATGGTGGCTCCGGTGGAACATGAACGACCAATGCATAACAGGCGAGTTCATCTGGTGCATCGGTCGTGAAGTCTTGGTAGAAGCGGAGCGCCGCAGCTGCATCCTCGTACGGATGGAAGATCGGGCCAGCCATGACCTGGGGACCGACCTCGTGAAGGTCAAACTCGAAGGACGTAACGACGCCGAAGTTGCCGCCACCGCCACGGAGTCCCCAGAATAAATCTGCGTTCTCTCTCTCGCTCGCATGGACGAGATCGCCATCGGCAGTCACCACGTCCGCCGCAACGAGATTGTCGATCGCGAGTCCGTATTTGCGTGCGAGATATCCCTGGCCACCGCCGAGTGTGAGCCCACCGACACCAGTCGTCGACACGAGGCCTCCAGTCGTCGCAAGGCCGAACGCCTGTGCCTCGTGGTCGAAGTCCGCCCAAGTCGCACCCCCTTGGACGCGCGCTCGCTGTGCCTCGGGGTCAACTCGTATCGCGTTCATCGGGGAGAGGTCGATCACGAGCCCGTCGTCACAGACGCCGGACCCCGTGAAGTTGTGGCCGCCGCCCTTGACCGAGAGCAATAGATCGTGCTCCCGAGCAAAGGTCACGGCAGTTACGACATCTGCCGCTCCTGTGCACTGTGCAATCATTGTCGGATACCGGTCGATCATCGCGTTCCACACCGTCCGGGCGTCGTCATATCCGTCGTCGCCGGGATGCAACACGTCGCCGTGGATCTGATCGTGGAACGTTTCAACGGCATCGTCACCGGGGAATTCGCTGGTGGTCATGGAATCATATCACCCTGTCATGGTCGTTCGCCAACCGGCACGGGCTGTCGGTGGAACGCCACACAGAGCGAGTGCGCCGACCCTAAAAAAGTATTTTCCACAAGCACGTTTAGAAAGAATAGTTTCTATATCCTTCTTCAGATAGTATGGTTACATGTATCGACGGGTCTGGCGTAGCCCCTGACATTTACGTCACACCCATCGTATGCGACAGTATGACAGGCGGGTTCGATACCGCAGCCACCGCGGTACTCTCACCCGATGAGGCATTTTCCGTCCTCGGAAACGAGACCCGATTACGGATACTCCAAACTCTCGGCGACGCTGATTCGGTGCTCTCCTTCACCGAATTACGCGACCGTGTGGGTATCCGCCAGGGAGAACAATTCAACTATCACCTCGACAAGGTCGTCGGCCATTTCGTCCACAAAACGGAAACCGGCTATGTACTCGGCCAACCTGGCCGCCGGGTGATCGAAGCAGTTCTCTCTGGAGCTGTGACCACTGATCCATACTTAGACCCTACGGTGATTGACCAGTCATGCTATCATTGTGACGCGCCGATCGAAGTAGGGTATCGCCACGAACGCGTCGGACTCTTTTGTACCGAGTGCAGGGGCAACTACGGTGGTCCCGTGGACAGACAACGAACCGTTGACCAAGATGGACGTGGCCGGTTAGGCTATCAGCGACTTCCTCCGGCAGGTGTCCAGGGGCGGACAGCAGACGGAGTATTGGCAGCGGCATTTACCTGGGGCAATCTCCAGTTCATGGCCCGGGCAAGTGGCGTGTGCCCCCGCTGTTCTGCGTCTCTTGACGAATCGGTCGTCATCTGTGAGAAGCACGATACGACTGATGGTGTCTGCGACGCGTGTGACAATCGGTATGCAGTTCAGCATCATGCCCATTGTACGAACTGCATATATGATTCGACGGGGATATTCATGCTCTCCCTGTTGGCGAATACCGAGTTGCTGGCGTTCCTCACGACCCATGGCCTCAATCCCGTCTCGGCATCGTCCGAACTCGCCGTCTACGCAGTGACTGGTGCTTACGAGGAAACCATTCTCTCGGTGGATCCCTTCGAAGCCCGATTCACGTTTACCGTTGATCAGGATGCGATCACGCTGACTGTTGATGAGAGTTTAGCTGTGGTTGATGTCTCGAAATGAACATGACCACTCACGTATTCGTGATGTCGGGATCAATACAGCGTATACCGCTGAGCAATGGAACTGCTTTCTTCGAATTCTACTGACACCATTCATGAAGCCAACCCGATCGTTATCGCAACGGGCGCGACGGGATTTGAACCCGCGACATCTTGGTCCGGAACCAAGTGCTCTGAGTCCACTGAGCCACGCGCCCTCACTCACGCTACACGACTCCGGCCTAAAACCGTTGTGAACCGGTTTACCGATCTATGGCCTAGAGATTTTCGCCCTGGTACGATCCATCGTATGTCCCCGAATGCCCCGCCTCGGCCAGTACGAGTTGTGCCACTCGAGCCTCCCGCTCTAGCTCGATCGTGTGATGGACTTGCAGCAACCCTTCCCCCCGACCTTCGTACCCGGCATCCCACACAGCAGTATTCAACATACACGAGTTACGCATGAGCGAGGACCGGGGGTAGATGAACCCGACGTGCGCTTCCGGAATCCGAACGGTCTCACCATACCTGAGTACGTATCCCCCTGGCGATAACCGATACACGTCGTCATTTCGATCGACCTCCTCCCGCTCGCCGATCGTCTTTCCAGTTCGTTGCAGTCGACCGGCCGAGACCTGCTCGAACACGAGGTCCAACGTGAGATCCACCCCATTCGGTTGGACTTGTTCCTCCCGGACTGGAGAAACGTACTCCGCGACGATCGTCCCTGGCTCGTACATAGAAACCGATTCTAGAGGCATCGCGATAAACGCTGGCGTTCGACCATACCGCACGGTCGGTGCGTGACCAGAGAGACCGAAGAGACTCTGTCGTTTCGGGCGAATCTCGCCGTGGAAGTGGTGCCGGAAACGGGATTTATATCCGTCGCGGGGGCCAACGCACAGCTAGCTATGGGACTGACACTCACGGAGAAGATCCTCGACGATCACCTCGTCGACGGCGTGCTCGAACCCGGGAACGAGATCGGGATCGAGATTGACCAGGTCCTCACCCAGGACACGACGGGGACGATGGTATGGCTCCAGTTCGAGGCCCTGGACCTCGACGAGGTCCAGACGGAACTCGCCGCTCAGTACTGCGATCATCAGACCTACCAGTTCGACTTCAAGAACTCGGACGACCACCGGTTCCTCCGCTCCGCCGCCGGCAAATACGGGGCCTACTTCTCCCGGCCGGGGAACGGCATCTGCCACCAGGTCCACAAGGAACGCTTCGCCGCGCCCGGGAAGACACTCCTCGGCTCAGACTCACATACGCCGACGCCAGGTGGCCTCGGCGAGCTCGCAATCGGTGCCGGCGGGATCGACGTCTCCGTCGCGATGGGCGGGGCGCCTTACTACATCGAAATGCCGGAAGTCGTCAACGTCCGACTCGAGGGTGAACTCCCGGAGTGGGCCACGGCAAAGGACGTCATTCTCGAAATGCTTCGACGCCTCTCCGTGAAAGGCGGCGTGGATAAGGTGCTCGAGTATACCGGGCCGGGCGTCGAGTCGCTCACCGTCCCCGAACGCACCACGATCACGAACATGGGAACCGAACTCGGGGCGACGTCTTCGCTCTTCCCGACCGACGAAGAGACCCGGGATTTCCTCGCCCGCCTCGGCCGCGAGGACGAGTACGTCGAGCTACAACCGGACGAGGACGCCGTATACGCGGACGAAATTGTCCTTAATCTCTCGGATCTGGAACCCCTCATCGCCGAGCCGTCGATGCCTGACAACGTTGTGCCAGTGAGAGACGTCGAGGGCACCGAGGTCGACCAGGTCATCATCGGCTCGTGTACCAACGGGGCCTACGAAGACGTCCTTCCCGCCGCGAAGATGCTCGAAGGACGAGAGATCGCCAAAACTACCGAGATGATCGTCGCGCCCGGGTCGAAGCAGGCGAGCGAACTCTTGGCACGCGAGGGATGGACGGCCGAGATGATGGCAGCGGGTGTGAACTTCTCGGAGGCTACATGTGGAGCCTGTATCGGGAACGGACACGTCCCTGCATCCAACTCCGTCTCTCTTCGCACGTTCAACCGGAACTTCGAAGGCCGCTCCGGTATCGAGGACGATAACGTCTACCTCTGCTCGCCGGAAGTCGCGACGGCCTCCGCGATCGCGGGCGAAATTGTGGACCCGCGTGACCTCGCAGCCGAACTCGGCGACCTCGAGGACCCCGGCCTCGAAATGCCGGACGTGTACGACGGGTCTACCGCCGACCTCATCACGCCCGACGAGGCGGAGGACGACGAACTCATCAAGGGACCCAACATCGGCGATGTGCCGTTACAGGACCCGATGGAAAGCAACCTTCGGGGGGAGAATCTCCTCAAGATGGGAGACAACATCACGACCGACCACATCAGTCCGGCTAACGCCGACGTACTGATGTATCGATCCAATATCCCGAAGCTCGCTGAGTTCACGCTCACCCGTGTCGACGAGGACTTCCCGGAGCGTGCGAAGGTGAAAGACGGCGGTGTCCTCGTCGCGGGCGAGAACTACGGGCAGGGCTCCTCGCGCGAACATGCCGCAATGTGCCCGATGTACCTTGGTGTGGAGGCCGTTTTCGCCCAGAGCTTCGCCCGGATCCACCGGGCGAACCTGTTCAACTTCGGTATCGCCCCATACGTGATCGATCAAGAAACCTACAACCGTCTCGAGCAGGGTGACGATATCGAGGTCGTCGACGACGTCCGAGAGGGCGTCCTCTCTGGACAGGAAGAGTTCACGATCCGTGTCAACGGTGACTGGGAGGCGACCGTACTACTCGATGCCTCCCAGCGCGAGCGCGACATGCTCGCCGCGGGTGGCAAGCTCGCCTGGACGAAGCAACGTGCTGATGTCGGTGGTGACGAGGCGGCAGCTGACTGAGCGATCTGTTACCGTTTCGATCGCTGTAGCGCGTTGAGAACTGGTCCAAGGAGGGAATAGGCTGTGTGACGAGTAGTCGTTTGCCCAACACTTCCTTTCGAAATGAGTGAAATCACCACCTGTATTGGTGGGGGATCCGGCGTCACGATCACACACGCCGGAAGATGGGAAATAGCAACGTATACACGGATGACCTCCACGTGCGCCAACTGTTAACATGACCGGTGACGTATGGTATACCTGGTATGGTCGTCCACAAAGAGGTCATCGTCACTGCAACGAGCTCAGAGTCGTGGGAAGACGCCGCACTAGCCGCCGTCGAACGCACCAGGCAAACTGTTGAGAATCTCCAGTGGGCTGTCGTGCAAGACCAGTCCATCGAGGTCGAATCACCGGGCGATCCACACTTCAAAACGAAGGTGAAAATCGGATTCGAAGTAGAGGAATAGCACACTGCAAGTCTGGATCCAGCGGGCGTCCTACGTTGGGCACAGACTCCTCCCGTTCTGCTCTCGATATCGGTGTGTGAGCACAATACGATAGACGGCGTCTCGTTCCTCCACCGGGAGGGCTAACCAGAATCATTTCGTCCGAGTTCTTTCGTCGAGGTGTCCCGATCGATGAACCCCACGCTGTCTTCAGCACGGGAAGAGCCTCACGTGCCGATGGGTGGAAGACAATCGGTTCACTGGTGGTGAATCCCATCTTTCGAAGTCCGATGGAAGAGACTGTGCGTATACCCGCCACCGCGCACGTTTTTAGCACTCCAGATCGTATGACTTGGTAGTGACGACCACGGCACCGGATAACGAGTCAGTCACGATCCGCAAGGCCCAACGAGCGGACCTCATTGAGGTCCATCGCATCGAGGGTGCCTCCTTCGAACAGCCGTGGCCGTTCAAAGCGTTTGACCGCTTCCTTGATGAGCCGGGATTTCTCGTCGCTGAGGAAGAAGAGGACAGCATCGCAGGCTACGTCGTTGCCGATACCGCACGCGATCGGAACCGCAAGCTGGGACACGTGAAAGATCTGGCCGTTCGTCCCAATCGGCGTAACCGTGGCATCGGGTCACGACTCCTCGAGCGTAGCCTTCGGGTGCTCGCAGCCCAGGGTGTCAGTCGGGTAAAACTCGAGGTGAGAGAGACGAACGAGGGTGCCCGCGAACTATATGATCGGTTTGGCTTCGACCGCCATCACATCATTCCGGGCTATTACGAGGACGGAGAGGACGCCATCGTCCTGCTCGTGAATCTCCATGACCGCCACTGATTTGGGCGCTCACGAGTGATGATACCTATGGCATACGTCTGTCCGGTCTGTACTGCACTGCAGGCCGACGGCGAGCACCTGGCCAACCATCTCGCGTTCACGGCCCTCCTGCACGACGACGACCACGCAGATTGGCTCGATGACCACGTCGGTGACTGGACCCAGCGTGATCCACAAAGTCTTGCGTCTGTAGTGGTCGATCACGCAGAGGAAGTCGCCGACCAGAATGGTTCAGCCGACCACGCACACCAAACTCCCCCACAGCTCGAGGATACCCTCCGCCGACACACTGGCACTGGTCGCACGGCCTCGGATCCTGAGACGACCCGGATCCTGGCCGAAGCCAGGGAACTCACGGCGGAGATGTACGACGAAACATCATCCGGAACGGATGAATCGGAACAGGAATAGGACGCGGCACGTGACTGCTCGGCATGGAAACCCGTGGCCAGCTCGCGCCTGAGACGGAAGAGGCGGCGATGGAGCACTATGTACGCCTCGGTCCCACGGCACAGGTCGTCACAAAAGAGATTGCCAAGGCAATGTCGTTCGACGCCGAGGAGTACGAGGAACGGGTGACAGCTGCCGTCGTCGAAACCGCACGGGATGCACTCTTTGCGTCACTCCTCGAGGTGCATATCGGCACCCGGACGGAGTTCGAGAACTGGCTGGATGGACGTGATCTGGACGTCATCCAGGTAGGAAGCGAGAACGTCGACCACGTCGTCTGGCACGTCGCACCCTTCGCTACCGTGGTCGCCGCAGCAACGTTCCACGAGGAAGAGCAGGCAGCTGTCGCGACCCTCAGACGACAGGCGTTCGGACGGTTCTATCGTACTGTCGTGTCGTCCTCGTCAGGTGAATCGCGCGCCGAGGAGGGGGCATCCGATGCCTGAGGCGGGTACAGAACATGACTGGCAAGTCGAAGAGTCCGTCGTCGAGTATGAAACCGGCTGGTACACGGGAGGATATGACCTAGTCGAGCAGCCGGATGGGACCCGGAAACGGTACTACTGGGCGGAACTTGCGCCGGCCGTCGTGGTCGTCGCCCTCGACGGGAACGACGTCGTATTCGTCGAGCAGTATCGCCCGACAATCCAGGAGTCGTGCCTCGAACTCCCCGCGGGCATCGTCGAGAACGGCGAGTCGTTCGAAGAAGCGGGGATTCGAGAACTTAGAGAGGAAACTGGACTGGCCGCGGTGTCCACAACCCTTCTCCAGGAGTACTGGGTCGCAACGGGGGTGCTGCGCCATCGCAGGGGTATCGTTATCGCGGACGACCTTTCACAGGAAACACAAACGCTCGACGACAACGAGTTCCTTACTGTCTGCCGCATCCCCGTCGAGGATGCGCTAGACGTTGCACGTGAGGAACCCGCCAATGGTGCAACTATCGACGGGCTCCTCCTCGCGATCGAGGACGGACATCTCTAATCGGTCGAATGAGATGAGTAGACTATGTGCAGAACGTGACTCAAGCGTCGACGACGTTCTCTTAGGCGACGTTGAACCCTTTTTCGCGGAGGAAGTCCGCGACGCGGTCAGAGTGGTTGCCTTGGAGCTCGATCGAGCCGTCCTCGACCGTCCCCCCACAGGCGAACTTCGACTTCAGGTCTGACGACAGGCTGTCGAGGTCGACGTCCTTCGGATCGAACCCGTTGATGACCGTGACCTCCTTCCCGTATCGACGTTCGTCAATATGGATGGTGATCTCTTGGGATTCCTTTGCGACGTCCTCGCATACACACAGCTCCTCGGGCAGCCCGCACGTCGAGCAGACTTCCGCCATTACAAGCCGGTGCTACAGTTCCGACCTACAAAACACTGTCGGGAGTCAGGGGAGGACCGGCGGACGGGAGGGTCTACAGGCGGAGACGCCGAGTGACTCGGGGTCAAGTCCCGAGGCGGTTCACGTCGCTGTTTCCTCGATCGCCGTGGTCTCCGACTCCGACGGGGATGATGGGGGGAGCGGGACTTCGGTCCCGCCGATCAGGTCCCTGAACTCGTAGCGGCGCCCATCGAGGGTGACCCAGACGGTCTGGCCATCGCCGCGGATTACGAGATCCGCCTCTTGCCGGATTCCTTCATCGAACGATCCCGACTTCATCTCCGCAAGGTGGTCCATGATCTGATCGTACGCATCGTCCTCCTCCGCATCGATCTGTCGAACGGGCGTGTACAGCACGAAATCGACTTCCGTACGGAGAAGGCCCGCCGTGATGCTCGCTGTCGCATCCGCCATCGTATCGACCGTGGATTTTGCGGACTCCGCCGCAATGACGACCGTATCCGTGTCCTGGTCTGCCGTGAACTCCTTGACGACGAAGTCTTCATCCGGGTACTTCGCGCTCGACTTCCAGTGGATATCCTTGAGGGGGTCACCCCTGCGGTAACTTCTGAGATAGTCGAATTCGTCCCGCGCATCCCCGATACTCCCGTAGAGCCCAAGGATCGCCGCCTGTGCAGGGCCGGCGAGCGGGTAGATTCTCGGACGGACGAGGAGACTCCGGCGGATGTGTCGTCGCGAACTCCGGGAGCCGAAGAACGAGTCACCGCTCCGGTACTGGTAGGTCCGTGAGACGAGACCGAAGATATCACGGACGTCGATCGTGAGTGGGCCGACCGATCGGGTTCCCCGTCGTCGGAGGAGGAGGTCATATTCGAGTTCCTCTCGATCGAGGGTGATGTGCCACTCGTTTCCCTCCGCCGCGAGGCCAGGTCCGACCCCCTCGTGGACGTGTGCTGGAAGCGAGGACGCCGACTCGAGCAAAATTCGAACTCGAATGGTCTCGCCGCGTTGTGCACGCTCAAGGAAGTCCCGATCGATCTTCGGACGAGTGAGATCGTAGATCTGGAACGCCGAAAACCCGAGGACAACGATACCGGGGACGGCGACGGCATTCAACCCACGAGCGCCGTATGCGAACCCGGAGAGCGTCACGACGATGATGATCGCGACGAGCACGCGCCCGCGAAGAGTGAGCTTCATTCGACGGCGACAGTCTGAAGAGCCTCCCGTACGAGCGAACGGGCTTCCTCACCGCCGATCGCTGCATCGGCCTCTTGGCGAATGCGATGGGAGAGGACGGTGATGGCCTCCGTCTGTATGTCGTCGGGGATGACGTACTCTCGACCATCCATGACAGCTCGTGCCTGAGCGGTTCTGACCAGGTGGATCGAGCCACGAGGACTTGCCCCGAGAGCTGCACGGCGACGGGTATAATCCACGAGTCGCGTCACGTACTCACGAACGGCTTCCTCGACGGTGACGGACGCCACAGTTTCGCGAGCCCTGCGGACCTCCGCGGCAGAGGCGACGGGGTCGAGTGATTCGATCGGATGGTGGCCAGCGACACGGCGAAGCATCTCTGCCTCGTCCTCCGCGTCCGGGTGCCCGAGCCCCAGCCGCTTGGTGAACCGATCGAGTTGAGCGAGCGGAAGCTCGTAGGTCCGATCACGATCGATGGCGTTCTGTGTCGCGATGACCGTGAAGGGCTGTGGCATCGGATGGGTCTCGCCGTCGACCGTTACCTGTTCCTCTTCCATCGCCTCTAGGAGAGCCGACTGTGTCTTTGGGGGTCCTCGATTTATCTCGTCACCCAGGACGACGTTTCCAAAGATCGGACCGGGGTCGAACTCGAAGGCCTCCGTCTGCTGGTTGTACACGTTGACGCCAGTGACGTCCGATGGGAGGAGGTCAGGTGTGAACTGGATGCGCGTGAACTCACAGTCGATTGATCGAGAGATGGACCGGGCGAGCATCGTCTTACCCACACCCGGGACGTCCTCGAGGAGCAGGTGGCCTCGTGCCAGTATCGCTACGAGGACGTGTTCGACGGCTGCATGTTTCCCGACGATCACCCGCTCGACGTTTTCGACGACGTCCTCGACTAACTCCGCAGCCCGGTCGATCGGCATCGGTTCCTCGTGTCGGGGCGTGGCCGTCGACGATGTGGTCCCGTCGGTCATTGGTCGTATCGGGCGACGGTCGACCCATTTCCACCCGGGAACCTCGAGGGCGGCCTGTTCATGTCCCCCTCAAAGGAGTCCCCCTACGTATGCTTATCGGGCGTTCCAACGCGGTGAATATGAACCGTCTACCACGGACGCGGACTAGCGCTATCTCACCTCAGCCGGGATACTGAAGTCAGATAGATCCTGCATGCATGCGGTCTACGCGTATCGCAGTCTCCGCTCCGTTACCAGTCCTTGCAGTCGGTGCACACCAGTTCGTCATCCTGGACCCACCGCTCCTGCACCTGGCTACCACACAGTGTGCACGCACCACCATCCGCATCGAATGCGTACGTCGGACGGATGGGCCCGACGGACCCATCACTCCCGTCGGGACTGGCCGGAGAAGACATCTCGCCACTATCGGTTGTATCCCCTGTCGATTCCCTGTCGTGGCTCCCGTCGCTCGCAGCGTCGACGGCCTCTGTATCCGTCGCGAACTCGTCGAGGGAGTGGTCACGCGACACTAGTTGCAGATGTGGTGGCCACTCCCGTAAGCTTGCCGGCCGACCTGCGGAGGCGTGCTGGTGCGACGGCTATCCGAGAGGGATACGTCCAAGTACCGGGGCCGTGCAGTGCAATCAATGACGCTGCAAGTATCGATCGGTGAGGCGATTAGAGCGGTCGCCTTGGGCGATCCACTGTCGACAGTGCTGCTCGTTATCGGCGTGGTGCTCACCGGGTTCGCCCTCGGTGTTTTCGGTCTGCTCAGCTTCGGTGCCGCTGTCGACTTCCTCACGCGGGTCTAGGTCAGGCTCCCTCGCCGGACAGCGCCTCCGCGAGGAGTTGGATGGCTTCGTCTCGATTCGGGCCGAGCGGGGTTCCCGCAATCACCCCATCGACATGGTCGCGGAATTCGTCGAACCGCGCACTGACCGTCGCGGGGGTACCCGCAACGGCAAACGCATCGAGCATTGGTTTCGTCACGGCGTCGAACGCCTCATGGTACGCTCCCGATCCGACGAGCGTTCGAATCTCCGCCGCCTGTGCCGGATCAATCCCGTGACGGTCGAGTACAGCCGGTGGAGCCCCACCAGCGATAAACGCGACGGCCTGGCGGGCCGTCTGGTGGGCGGCTGTCTCGTCGTGGGCGATGCTGACGCTCGCCTGCACGAGAAACGTGAACGCGTCATCCCGACGACGGTCATCGAGACCCTCGGCGATCCGCTCCGCCGCCCACTCTACATCCCGGGGGTGGGCCGCATTGAAGAGCACCCCGTCCGCATGGACCGCAGCCATCCGGAGCATATCAGGACCCTGTGCCCCGACGTACACGGGCAGTGGCTCCACTGCATAGGTCAATCCGGCATCATCGACGGAGAACGTCCCATCGTGCTCGACGCGCTCCCCACTCCACAGCCGCCGAGCCACACGAACGGTTTCGAGCACCCGTCTGAGGGGACGGTCCCGTTCGATCCCGAGGCTAGAGAGGGTGGATGCGTCTCCAGCACCGATTCCAAAGATCGCTCTGCCAGTACTGACCTCCTGGAGTGTCGCCGCCCGTGACGCAAGAGTGACCGGGTGAGCATCATATGGGTTGACGACCCCAGGACCGAGTCCGATGGAATCCGTCTTCGAGGCGATCCGAGTGAGCGTCACAAACGGATCGCGATTGAAATAGTGGGAGCTAGAGAGAACGGTATCGAACCCCACCGCCTCGGCCGCAACTGCTAGATCGACGACCTCCTCAACTGGATATTCGGGGGTCAGCTCGATACCCTGCTCGATACGGGTCATGAGAGTGCCACCTCCACGACGTTCTGTGGCTCATCCCGGATCATACGACCACTCCCGGAGTGCCTGCCGGACGAAGTCACCCTCGAGGTCGCGAAAGAGGTTTTCGCTTCCGCCGTGCGGGCCGAACTCCCAGTCCCGAACGACGACTGCGGGAGTCCCGTCGTTCCCTTCGCCCATGAGGAGGTTCGCAGTGGCGGCTAGCTCGTCGACGACGCTCTGGACCGTGACCTCGAGTTCGTGACCGTGACGGTCCAGTTCTCCCCGCCAATCACGGCTCGCAGGCATGCCCGCCCAGCCGATGGCGACCCCTCGCTGACCGTGTCTGAATGGCCGCCCGCAGGTGTCAGTGACGATCACAGGGATGTCTACGGATAAATTGTCCCGAATACGTGTCGCCGATTCGGATGGCCGCTTCGGAAGCAAGAGATGATCCCCGTCCCGAACATTAGAGCGGTCGATGCCGGCGTTGACGCCGACGTGA
>CAZEDI010000014.1:0-37178 GCA_964510865.1 uncultured Halobacteriales archaeon | reverse complement strand
GCCTCGACGCGAGCGGCGGCCTCGTCGTTCCGGGGCTCGTCAACGCCCACGCGCACGTGGCGATGACGCTCCTGCGCGGCCACGCCGACGACAAGCCCCTCGACCGGTGGCTCCGCGAGGACGTCTGGCCGGTCGAGGCCGAACTCCGGCCGGCCGACGTGCGGACGGGCGCCGAACTCGGGCTGCTGGAGATGATCAGGTCCGGGACGACGGCCATCTCGGACATGTACTTCCACGTCCCGGAGATCGTCGACGCCGTCGAGCGCGCCGGGGTCCGGGCGGTGCTCGGCCACACCGCCATCACGGTCGGCAAGGACGACGACGAGGCGCGGGCCGACGTGCAACGGAGCCTCGACGTCGCTCGCGAGTTCGACGGCGCGGCCGACGGGCGCGTCCGGACGACGTTCCAGCCCCACTCGCTGACGACCGTCGGTGAGGAGTACCTCCGCGAGTTCGTTCCCGAGGCTCGCGAGGCAGATCTCCCCCTCCACCTCCACGCGAATGAAACGGAGAACGAGGTCGAACCGATCGTCGACGAACAGGGCGTTCGTCCTCTCTCCTACGCGGACAGCCTCGGCCTACTGACCGACGAGACATCACTGGCCCACTGTGTGCACGTCGACGAGACGGAGATAGACCTCCTCGCAACACAGGGCACGGGCGTCGCGCACTGTCCGGCCTCCAATATGAAACTCGCGAGTGGACTGGCACCCGTGCAGGCGATGCTCGATGCGGGTGTCACCGTCGGTCTTGGAACGGATGGGGCAGCATCGAATAATGACCTCGACATGTTCGACGAAATGCGTGACGCGGCAATGGTCGGGAAACTCGCCGCGGCTGATGCGAGTGCCGTTGATGCGGGTACCGTCGTCGGCATGGCGACGCGAGGTGGGGCGTCTCTCCTCGGCATCGATTCGGGTGTTATCGAACCAGGGGCGAACGCCGATTTGGCCGTGCTCGATCTGGATGCCCCCCACCTGACACCCCAGCACGACCTCGTTTCCCACCTCGTCTACGCAGCCCGTGGGAGTGACGTCCGCCACACAGTCTGTGACGGCGAGGTGCTGATGCGGGACCGCGAAGTATGCACGATGGATGAAGATGCCGTATGCAAGCGGGCAGCTAGCCATGCGCGGGAGGTACTCGACAAAGCAGGTCACTGACTCTCGTCGCCGCGTCCCGTAGCGGTAGGTGGCCTTCGGTAGCGTTTTTGTCCCGCACCCGATCCTACGAGGTATGACCTACCCGACGATCACCGAGCAACTCGGGGATCCCGACGATCTGCGGGAGGAGGGTCGGCGCAAAATCGACTGGGCGATCCAGCACATGCCCATTCTCACGACGCTCCAGGAGGACTTTATTGATGCGCAGCCGCTCGCGGGCGAGCGTATCGCCATGGCGATGCACGTCGAAGCAAAGACCGCTGCCCTCGTCGAAACCCTCGCGGACGCCGGTGCCGAGGTTGCGGTAACCGGTTGCAATCCACTTTCGACTCACGACGATGTGAGCGTCGCCCTGGATGCCGATGACCACATCTCCTGCTACGCGAAGCGCGGGGTGGACGACGACGAGTACTACGAGGCCATCGAAGCGGTGATCGGCCACCAGCCCACCGTTACCGTCGACGACGGTGCGGACCTCATCTTCCGTATTCACGAGGAACACCCGGACCTGATCGATTCACTCCTCGGTGGGTGTGAGGAGACCACGACGGGTGTGCACCGGCTGCGCGCAATGGATGACGATGGCGCGCTCGAATACCCAGTCTTCGCGGTGAACGACACCCCGATGAAGCGCCTCTTCGATAACGTCCACGGAACGGGCGAATCATCGCTCGCCTCGATCGCGATGACGACCAACCTCTCCTGGGCCGGGAAGACGGTGGTCGTCGCCGGCTACGGGCACTGTGGGCGGGGCGTCGCGAAGAAAGCCAGTGGCCAGAACGCCAGGGTCGTCGTAACAGAAGTCGACGAACGCCGGGCCCTTGAAGCGCACATGGAGGGCTATGAAGTCATGCCGATGACGGAAGCGGCACGCGAAGGTGACGTGTTCGTGACCACGACGGGAAACCGTGACGTGATCGTCGAAGCTCACTTCGAGGTGATGGGCGATGGCGTGCTCCTGGCCAACGCGGGTCACTTCGACGTCGAGGTCGATCTCGACGCGCTCTCGAACCTCGCCGTTGCAGAGCACGAGGTTCGCGATGGCGTTCGTCAGTACGAGATGGCCGACGGCCGCCGACTGAACGTCCTCGCCGAAGGCAGACTGGTCAACCTCGCGACGCCGGTCGCCCTCGGTCACCCTGTCGAGGTGATGGACCAGAGCTTCGGCATGCAGGCCGTCTGTGTCCGCGAACTGGTCGAGGCCGGAACCGAGTACGACGCCGGCGTCCACCCCGTTCCCGACGAACTCGACCGGGAGGTCGCGCGCGTGAAGCTCGCAGCCGAGGATGTCGAAATCGACGCACTCTCCCCCGAACAGCGGGCGTATTTGGACTCCTGGCAACACGGCACGTGACCGTCCCGGTGGTGAACCGCCTCGGCGTGGCACGGCCCCACGGCGACTACCTGTAGATCTATTCCCTGCTTCCGCAGGTTCGCACGACGGCCTTTTGTCTCACCCTGCGCAAGCACGTCCCATGAGGGGGACGTCCATTGTCGGCCAACCGGAAAGGTGACAGGCGCGAGCGGGAGCTGGTCAATCTACTCGACGACGCCGGATTCGCGGTGATGCGCGCTCCTGCATCTGGGAGTGCAACCGACAGGGATCTCCCGGACGTACTCGCGGGCGATGACGGCAACTTCTATGCGATAGAAGTGAAGTCGAGTGCCGGCGACCCGATTTATCTGGAGGGCGGAGAAGTCGAGTCACTAGTCTACTTCGCCCGGAACTTCGGCGCAAAGGCACGTATCGGGGTTCGGTTCGACCAGGAGGACTGGTATTTCTTCCATCCTGGTGATCTCTATACGACCAACGGGGGGAACTACCGCGTGAAGAAGGAAACGGCGCTCGCGGAAGGAGAGGATTTCGAGGAATTCGTCGGCCGCTCGTCGAAGACTGACCTGGCCGAGTACGAGGACTGAGTGTCGTTCAGGCGTTGTAGACACGCCCGAACACGGGCGTGTCGAAGCCCTTTTCACCAGCCCACGGAAACCCGCAGTCGATGGCGGACGACGTTGTCGCCGAAGCGGTCGTGGCGATCCTCGGCGCATTCGTGTTCATTGGGGTGCTCATCTACGTTGGCGTGACGTACGGAGATGATGGCCTCAGCGCCCAGGGAGGGTATGCACTCGTCGGGTCGATCGGATTTTTCATTCTCCTGATGGCAGTGGCGGGCTACTGGTTGTCGAGGCGCTCGGCGTAGTCCACTGGATCGTCTCCCCGGAGACGACGTTCGTAATACGACATCGGATGGGCAATCGTCTCACAGAGTGCGTCCATGTTGACACAGTCGCCGTAGGCTTGCATCGTTGCACACGACGGGGGTGGATAGATCGACGCACCCTCGTCTTCTCTGAGATGGGTGACTTGCTCTATGAGTTCATCAGCCGATACCGATGAACCCTCGACGACGGTATCGACGATCGCATCAGTCTCCATTCCTGCCGTCGCAAGGAAGGTAACGAGCGAAAAGCGCGAATGGCGGGGTAACGAATCACCCGCTCGAACCCGCTCGAGTAGTGCGGACACACACGGAGGAAATCGATCGGGCTCGACCGCGTCGATGTTCCAGGACCGGTCGACGTCTGCCAAGAGCGACTGGATCTCCTCGACTTCCCCCGTGAGTGCGTCGGCGATAGGGTCAGGGACCGAAAGCGGGAGCCCATCGGCGACCCTCGAGCGGATGGCTTCCTGAAGGAGGGCCTCGAGTTCGCGATGCGAAACGACCACCCAGCCGTCGGCAAGCGCCCGCCGGGACAGGCGCCATTCCTCCTCCCCGAGTTCTCCTGTCAGGTCCAGGAACGCCGTGACATCAACCCGGACGTCACGTCCATCGGGATCCGATGAGTCGCCCCGTTCGACCCGACGAGCAAGGTCTAACTCGCGCAGAAGATCGTCCATGTCGAGGTCATTGCTGGCGACACTCCGGAGTTCCGCTCCCTCCGAGGCAGCCCGGAATCGCTCGAATGCTGTCGTCGCCTCTGCCCGTGCATAGCACTCGACGAGTCCCGGCTCGTCGACGAGCGATACCAGCACCCGTGCGACTGGATAGGAGAGTAGTTCCACTCGAGTCGAACGATGCGGTTCCCCAATGTCGCCATCCTCAATCGCCCCGCGGACACGATCATAGGCGCGCGCGACGATGGGTCCCTCGTCCGTAATCGCCGACGCGAGGTCCACGTCGGCTGACTCCACTGCCTCGCGTGCCGCGTCCAGAAACGGGTACCGGGCGTGGAGCGCCTCCATGGAAGCGCCCGTCGTTGGGAGCCCCGATAAATAGTCCGGTCATGGGAGACGATCGCCGGTGTGGTCGGGCTCTTTTAGTCGTCACCCTCGTATTCGAGCTCTGGCGACTAGTGACGGGGGTTCTCGTGCGTGCTGGCCATATCTCCCATAGCGAAGACGAGCGCGATGTGGATCGGGATCCCGTGCTGATAGCGCCTGGCCTCAGTCGGTCTCACCGGAGTGCTTAAGAGCATACCGAGCGCTGCCAACCCACGTGTCAACGGTCTTCGCGTATCCCTGCCCAACGTGCCGGTCGACGAGCAACTTACACGATCCCTCATGCCAGTTTGAGGGGACTGACCGTGCAGCGATCGAGAAGGCGTACGTCGACCTCCTTGCAGTCCTCTCCGCGACGTCAGTTACCGAGCGTGAACTCCACCAGGCGATCGACGGCCGCTGGAGCGCGGCACACGCTGCGGCACTCGATACCCTTCGGCGAGAGCACCGGATCGCCGAGACCGACGCGGGAACGTTCGAGCTCCTCACGCCGACGGAGCGAAAAGAGCGTGTTGCGGAGCCGACACATGAGCCCATCCGTACCATCTACGAGGAAGGAAGCGTTCCGGGGGCACACGACAATTCCGTGTTTGCCTTAATCGCGTTCTACGAAATGGTGGGCTTCACGTGGGAGGAGACTCGGGAACACGTTCTGCAGTGGTTCGAGGAGAGCGGCACCTGGGATCGGGGTGGGTTCGAAGAATCAACCCCGGAGCACGTCGTGGACACGAAGCGTCACGTCTACGAGCAAGGGTACGGGTGGATGGAGAAAGCCCAGGCTGCAAAACGCGTGATTGAACGTCGAGTGTAGTCCACCCTGGGAAGGAAGGCTTACCGTCGAGGGATCGGAGGGAAACCCATGAACCCGGAGTCATCTGACTCGCTCTCGATGCGCATTGGGGTACGAACCCGATCACTCGCGGACGATCGACTCGCCTTCTGTAAACAGATCGGCGCGGAAGACGTCTTCGTCGACCACCGCGAGCCGCGCGGTGACGTGTTCGACGACGAGGCGGCGGAGTGGGACGGAACGGGCATCCCGGTCGACGAAGGCGTTGTTCCCTCGGTCGAGGACCTCGAGCGGGCGAAGCAGCGCGCTGCCGACGCAGGCGTCCGTCTTGCGGGGATCCAGTCGCTTTCTTACACTGTTTACGGGAAGATCATGCTCGGTCGGGAGGGCGCGGACGCGCAGGTGGAGACGATCACCACGCTCATTCGGACCCTCGGACGGGCGGACATCCCGATCCTCGGCTACCAGTGGAACCCCCGAGGGGTCGTCCCGATGCGTACGACGCGGTCAGCTCGGAGTCGCGGTGGCGCGGCGGTTTCAGGGTTTGACGTCTCTGAACTCGACGCCCCGTACGAACCGGTCGACGAACTGGAACGTGAATACACCGAGGCGGAGTTGTGGGAGAACTACGAGGCGTTTCTTGAAGCGGTACTCCCAGTCGCCGAGGAGGCAGGGGTTCACCTGGCCCTGCACCCGGCTGACCCGCCGACGGTGGCGCAACTCGGTGGCATTCCGCGGCTATTCCGGAGCGTCGAAGCCTTCAGGCGTGCGATGGAGCTCGTCCCGTCGGACAATCACGGACTCAAGCTGTGTCTCGGCTGTTTCTCCGAGATGCCCGATACCGACGTCGCAGAGGTTGTGCGGTACTTCGGTGAGCGCGATAAGATCGTGTTCGTTCATTTTCGCGATGTCATCGGGACCTGGCCTGCCTTTACCGAGACATTCATCGACGACGACGCGAGCAACTTCGACCCACTCGAGCTGGTCGCGGCACTCCATGAGGTCGGCTTCGATGGCGTCATCGTTCCCGATCATGTCCCGGACGTGACTGGCGACACTGACTGGGGACACCGAGGGAGGGCCCATGCCGTCGGGTTTCTCAACGGGCTATTGCGCTGTTCGACAGGTGATCACTCCTGATGGGACGTGGTGGACCGTAGCGGGTAGCACGGACGCCGAAAAAGCATCGCCTACGGGGGCAAAAGAGCAATATGACGACCCGGCGTTGATGCTACAGCACGTTCGGGAGATGTCCTGTCTCTGTCCGAACCGATGAAGACAGACATCGAGCGGGAGAGCACAGACGATTGCCTCGCGTTCGTGGAGATAGTCGTCGGGTGAATCGAATGAGCTGGAAAACAGTCGGCGCCACCGTGTTCGCCGGCGGATCAGTCGCTCTGAATTCGCGGCGCTAACATAAACGTTACTTTCCCATCACTTTCGGCGATGTCGAAGTGGAGCTTTACCGGGAACTCCTGGCCAAGCTCGATCGTGACTTCACCATCAGCCGGGATGGCCCGGTTCATGTCCTTGAGATAGTCGAGCGAGAACAACGAGTAGGCATCGCCCGCGGTGAGGTCAATCAGGTCATCCCGTCCGAGTTCGAAGTGGACGTCGTCCGTGTCACCTTCCGCGTCGACGTAGAAGAGTTCGTCATCGGCATCCACGCCCAGCGCGATGTGGTCGGAGACCATGTCGGCTGCTTTGACTGCCCTGTCGATGTCCCGACCCTCCAGGACGATCGTCGCGGGAAGGTCGAGGTCCGGGAGATCAGGCTCATCGCGGATAGAGTCGGGATCGATCAGCGCGAGGGTGTATTCGAGGCCGTCGGTGCTAATGTGGAGTTTACGGGTCTCCTCATCCAGCTCGAGGTGCACGAGCTGGCCCGCGTCAGCCATGTTCGCGATATCATCGAGTCGCGTCAGGTTGACCCCGATGAGGCCGCCATCGGCTTCGTAGGACTCGAAAGCCTCGGCCGAAAGGGAGAGGTCGACCATACCGACGTTTGCCGGGTCGACGGCGCGGATCTCGATACCGTCTGCCTCGAGATGGATCTTGCATTCGTCGACAAGGACGCTTACTGAGTCGAGCGTGTCCTGGAGAACTGCCGCGTCCACAATGGCCTTGAACATCTTGCCCCGCCGTACGAAACCCCGGGTTAAAAAGGCACCTTTCGCGGGCGCACGCGGCCGAGTTCGGGGGTTCGCGTCCCCGAGCTGAACACCGGATGTGTTCACAGTATGCCGGTGATGAACCCCATCCCCATGACGATCAGGACGGTTGCGGAGACGGCCGGGAGGTACGGGGTATAGTGTTCCATCCGTTCTTCGAACCGGTGATAGCCGGCAATCAGGAGCAGTGTTACTCCCACGATTCCAACAATGACTGCGAAGGCGTACGCCGTCATGAGCTCCAGGCAGACTGTGGACCCCGCACAGAGTGCGATGATCTCGAACTCCTCCTCGTGGGCGAAACCCAGGAGAAAAGCCACCCACGCAATTCCGAGCAATCCCCGGTCGGTCGCTGTATCAATGTCGTCTGTCCGATCCGTGTCGCGGAAAGGGATCATCTCACGGAGTCGGGTGACCCACGAGTGTTCATCGCCGGCCTGATTCTCACTGGACTCCTCACCGTGCTCGTGATGGTGGGTGTGACTGCCGTGGTTTGCACTGAACGTCTCGTGCGTCTGCCCGTGGCGATATTCGCGAACACCGAGGGCCACCAACAGGAGGCCAGCGACGAGGCTCACTGGTCCGCCCAGATACACACCGTCGATGAGTGCAATTGGCGTGTCGATTTGTTCGAGGCCGACGTAGGATTTCGCCAGGAAAAACGCGGCGACCATGGCGATGCTGCTGAGCAGGTGGCCGATACCCAGGAGGATGCTCGCGGCCAATCCATAGAACCAGGTATTGCCACGATCGAGTGCATACGAGGCGGCGACAGGCCAGCCGTGGCCGGGTTCGACCCCGTGAATGAGCCCGAGCCCGATAGCCCCGAGGAGGATACCGATCGAGAGGGCGACCATATGGCAACTCACCGGAGTTCCGCCTTCACGGTTGTTACTACGTGATCGGACACGACATCATAATCCGGCGGATACCGCCGTCGCTCCTGTAGGCATAATTCGTATTGGCTACGCACCCCGAGCCCCGAACATGCGGACGAGTCTCAACGTTCCAGAGGACGTACTCGGATCCTTCGATCACGTGTGGCAAACACAGGATATGGATTCACGCTCTCGAGCAGTTCGGGAAGCGATGCTGGAATACGTCGAACGGCACACCCGCTTGGCGGAGACATCCGGAGTGGTCGTCGCGCTGATTGGGTTCGATTATCGCCACGACGAGGTCATCCATGACCTCCACGCGGTGCAACACGAGCACCAGGACGTCATCGCGAATACGAGCCATACACACCACGGCGACTGGTGTCTGGAGGCACTCTTCTGTCGAGGGCCTGCTGACGACGTCCAGGAACTGACCGAGCGTCTCAGAAATTTCGACGGCGTCCGTCGGGTCAAGGTGATGGTGATTCGCGGTGGACGCGAGGACACATAACCTGACTCCGTTGTGACTCCACGATGAGTAGATCCGCGCCCATCGAAGCGCGTAAACGCATACCCGGCGTAGCCCACTCCAACCGGATGTCACACCGAGACGACTACTACAATCGGGCCAAGCAAGAGGGCTATCGAGCTCGGTCGGCCTACAAACTCCGCCAGCTCGATGACGAATTCGACTTGCTCTCTCCGGGTGACGTCGTCGTGGATCTCGGGGCCGCCCCTGGAGGGTGGCTCCAGGTCGCCGCCGAGCGGGGAGCTGGGACTGTCATCGGTGTCGACCGCCAGCGAATCGATCCCCTAGAAGACGGTCCAGGGGCCGATGGCGATCTCGAGGTGATTCGAGGAGACATCACGGATGAGTCTACACGTGAAACGATTCGAGAGCGCGTGAGTGCCAGCACGGACAGGCCCATCGACGTCGTGCTCTCGGACATGGCTCCGAATATGACGGGTGAATACGAAGTCGATCACGCCCGTTCGGTTCATCTTGCTCGGCAGGCCGTCGCGGTCGCCGAGGACGTGCTCGCGGGCGGTGGGAACCTCGTCGTCAAGGTGTTCGAGGGTCCTGACGTGGAGGGCCTCCGGATGGATCTCGAGCGTGAATTCGATCACGTCCGGCTCACCTCGCCTGATGCGTCACGGGATGCGTCCTCCGAGATCTACCTCGTGGCCACGGGCCGACTCACCGCACCTGTCCGCGCGGGCGAGGAAATCGAGGTCGACATCGTCGACGAAGGGTCCGAGGGTGACGGTGTCGCGACTGTTGAAGGATTTACGCTGTTTGTCCCTGGAGCGGCGGTCGGTGAGACGGTTCGGGTCCGCATCGAAGAGGTCGCACCACGGTTTGGCCGTGCAGAACGCCTCGACTAGGCCCGGTTGCTCACTCGACGCCTGCGCGCTGTGCGAACCGTTCCTGGCGTCGAGCTTGAACCGTCCGAACGACCAGGTATACGAAGGGCGTATCCAAGACAGCGATCAGGAGTTTCACCACGTACTGGCCGACGATAAGCCCAAGAATCGTCGCTAGCGATGACGGCGACCCGGAACCCAGGAGCGCTGGTGCCGCGAAGAAGGCGATGGAAATGAAGATGATCGTATCGACGAGCTGACTCGTCGCGGTCGAGGCAACGTTGCGCAGCCAGAGTCGATGTGCGCCGGTCCGATCGCGGATCGCGTGGAAGGTAACGACGTCGAGATTTTGACTGACGAGGTACGCGAAGAGACTGCCCAGGATGATGTTTGGGGTGAAGCCGAGTGTTGTGGCGAACACGTCCGGTGGAACGCCCGCAGCAATACCGAGAGAGCGCGCATCAGGGGCCGTTACCGCGAGTGCGACGAGTGCGAGCACGACGAAGTTCATCGCGAATCCCACGTTTACGACGATCTGTGCGGTTCGCTTGCCGGAGAGCTCCGAGAGGCAATCGGAGGCGAAAAACGTGACTGCGTATGCGAGAACACCGGCCGGAACGATTATCGCTGTCCCCGTCGCGGGGAGCGCGAATGGAAGCTCAAATCCCAGGACTTTCGCGGCGATGATCTGGCTCGTCACGAGCGAGGTGACAAACAGTGCAGTCAGCACGATCGTCGGGAGTTCGTCACGGATGGCGGCACTTCCAGGACTCATCCGAACATCACTCGGACGGGCTGGACCGTTCCTCGCCGGTGGTCCACTGGGCCGACTTGTGTAGACGCCGGTCCTCTCATTGTCGTAGTCTATGACACCGGGAGCACTTCACAAAAGCACTCCGAAGCCCCCCGGCCTTGTCCGAGACGGTCTGTAGCGGCTATGGAGAGCTATTACTCACGACGTCCACCAATCGTGAGGATCCACAGCGCTCCGAGTCCGAGCCCGTAGCCCAGCATGACAGGAATCCAAACCAGGATCATCGAGATGACACCCGTCGGGGTAAAGAATGCCGCAAAGATGATGACGGCTAGGGCGACGACACGCCACCGGTCTCGCATCGTTCTATAGGTCACCAGGCGCCCCCGATGGAAGAGCAGCATCGTCACTGGAATGTTGATCCAGAGGCCGATCCCGACAGTCGTGAAGAAGACGAGCCAGAAGAAGTTGCTCACGCGGTACGCGATGATCATGTTCGCCTGGATCGCGTCCCAGACCAGGTAGGAGATAATCGTCGGTGCGACAAACACGTAGCCGAGTGCGCTACCGCCGATGAGACCGAGCGTCATCGCCCCGGTCCAGGTGAAGAAGACGCCCCGATCCCCACCGGCTAGTCCCCGCTCTTTGAGTGCAGGCCAGGCATAGTACAGGAGGAGAGGGAGCGTCGCGACGGCTCCTAGCAGCGTGGCGACTTTGATCTCGAAGACCAACGCCTCCACGGGGTGGAGCGTGACGATGTTCAGCTCATCAGGTCTGACCGATGGCGGGAGGCGGGACGTAAAGTCTTCTCGGACGATCCCGAGTCCGCCTCGATTGAGCGCGATGAACACGGCTGAAAGGATCGTGATAAAGACCGCAAACAGCCAAATCGTCCGCGAGCGGAGGCTACCGAGGATAAATCGAATGTCGTAGTAGTAGCCACCAATGTCGTCATCCTCGATCGCGTCCTCCCCGTCCTCGCCGCCGGTGACCGAGTCGAGGACGCCTGCCGTTGCCCGCTCGATCCGTCCCGGCCCGGGGGCTTGGTCCGTCGTGGTCTCCGCGTCGGTCTGGAGCTCCTCGGCGTCGCTCTCTGCTACCTCGTCAAAGCGATCGATGAGTGCCTGGGCCTTTTGCGGTTCACCGTCGTCCAGTGCCCGGCTGGCATGCTCCATCACGGAATCCTCGTCCATCTCCAGGAAGACTTCGGGTGGAGCGGCACGGACCCCTGTCGCGTCCAGAGTCTCGAGGTCGATAGCGGTTGGATCGCCAAGTCGCCCAGACCTCCCCGGCTCGATCGAGGTCCACGCGTAATAGAGTGCCAGTAGCACCGTCACGATCGCCGCGCCGATGATCGCGACACTAGCGATACCAGGTACTCCCGGGAGTGGCTGGAGCGACTCGGGGGCGATTGGATTGGGACGATACGCGGCCGGAATCCTGGGGACAAGGAGTCGGTTTATGTACCCGATGCCGTCGGTCACGGCCCAAGCGGCCACGGCACCGCCAAGGATAGCGCCGCTCGCTAGTCGAGTCCAGTTCGTCCGGATCGCATCCCTGATCTCTGCGGGATCGCTCCCGCGTTTGAGGGCGACAGCCGTCCGCGAGAGGTAGAGGCTAAGCCCGTAGAGTGCGATCAGTGGAGCCGCCCACATGATCTGAGTAACAGGTTCCGGCGGGGAGAACAGTGCGCCGAAGACAAACGTCGCCATGACGGCATAGCGCCAGTTGTCCCGGAATGTCTCGTAGGGCACGATCCCGGAGTACGCAAGAGCCGTCATGGCCAAGGGAAGCTGCGCGGCCAGTCCGAAGGAGAGGGCCAGTACGAAGATGAACTGGGTCCAATAGACGATCGAGTACGTCGGTTCGAGGCCGGCATTCTGCGCATTCGTCGCCAGGAAGTCGAACATCACCGGGAAGAAAATCCGATAGGAGTAGAACACACCACCCAGGAACAGAACGGTAGAGAGACCGACAATGCCGACGAGTCGCCACCTGGAAACCGATTTCGTTGGGTAGAGTCCTCGTCGCCGCAATGGCTCGCGGGCATAGTAGATAAAGGCCGGAAGCGAGAGGAGAATCCCGGCGAGGATACTCAACTTGGCCTGGAGCAGGATCACGTCAAAGGGCGTGATTGCGACGACAATCGCACCCCTGGCCAGAAGATCGACTTCGAGAGCCGGCCAGATGTAGATCCGCATGGCGTAGAACATGCCTAGGAAGCCGACGAGGAAGACAAGGAAAATGCGCCGGAGATTGGACTGGGCAGCCCCCAGGAGTTCGCCCGCCGCCTTGCGTCCCCCCGCGAGCGTACTTCGAGTATCCGGATTGATGACGCCCTCGTCGGCGGACATCACGGGCAGGTTCCGCCGTTCCTGTTATCAACTAATCGGTCCCGCGAAGGCTCCGTTCGGACGCCGGACGAGTACGGACAGGCGGAGCGCCCGTCGGTCCCGAATCTGAACCTGAATCCTGTATTTCCCGGAAGGACGGACGAAAAGGACTATAATCGGCACACCGACTACCAACGGTTGAATGGGTGACGAGTCGGCGGCTCCCGACGAGCCGGATCCCGAAGACGGATCCTCCGATGGCGATGTCACGGCATCGGGAAGTGACGATGCCGTCGACGCAGGGTCGGACGATACCCAGGCGTCACCGACCGATACCGAGCCCGAGGATCCTCAAACTGCGTCAACGGGTGACACGTCCGACGAGATGGCCACTGATGACGAATCGGACGAGGAGCGCCCCGAGGATGACACTGGGGCTTCGACCGAACTTCCAGAGGAGACGGTGCATGAAGGAGACGACGAGGAATCCGACGACGACGGGGATGGGGAGGATGACTCCGACGAGGACTCTGCGGATATCAGTGGCCCACCCGTCACCAAGGACGTCTCGTATGATTCAATGAAAACGCTCAGCGAATACGAGTACGACCTCGGAGGGGGACCGAGCGAAGATAGCGAGATGCCCCTGGCCGATCACCTCCGGGAAATGGTCATCAGGCTGACAATCGTGATCGCGGTCGCCGGGGCAGTAAGCGTGTTGACGTACCCCTTCACGGAGGAAATCATCAACTTCTTGTGGGACTCCATCCTCACGGTCGAGGCGTCGACCCGTCCGCGGCTCTACGGCGTTCTCGAACTGCTGTTCACGAAGCTCAAGGTCGCGGGGTTGTCGGGGTTGATCATCGCCTTACCAGTCGTCGTGTACCAGACGTACCGGTTCATGCGCCCGGGCCTCTATCCACACGAACGCCGATACTATCTCGCAGCTGTCCCCACCAGCCTCGTTCTCGCGCTGCTCGGCGTGAGCTTCGCGTACTTCGTCGTCTTGCCAGCTATCTTCGTCTACTTCCTTCACTACTCGGAGGGGGTCGCAGTCATCGGGTTCGCGCTGGGACGGACGTTCGATCTCATCCTCGTGTTGATGGGCTATCTTGCCGTCGTCTTCCAAATTCCGCTATTCATCCTCCTCGCGATGATGATGGGAGTCGTGACCCGGCAGTGGCTCGCGGATCGCCGGCTCCTCTTCTGGGCCGGATTTCTGGGAATTTCGTTCCTCTTCTTCGGCCCGGCGGATCCGACTGGTGCAGCACCGTTTCTCGTTACACTCACCATGATATTCCTGTTCGAAGGGACGCTCTTCCTGGTGAAGTGGACACGGAAAGCGAGACGGTCCTGAGACCGTGACGGTATTGCTCACTCGAAGGGACCGAGGTGTCCCCACGAACGAACGCTTCCCGGGTCGATGCGGAGAAGTGGCCGTCCGTCGAGATTATGGTCGGCGTATTGTGTGTAGGCCCCTCGAAGTGCGGAAACCCCGGAATTGTGACCTTCGATAGTTGGATCTAGGACGCGTGCCCGTCCACGAACGTGCACCCATCCGAGTCGGTCCCAGTCCTCGACGTATCGATCTACCACGAGTGCAACATACGGGTTTTCGCGGATATTTCGGACACGTTGGAGGTCCGTCGGCTCTACCTGTTGAGGTTTCTCATCGATTGGGGTAGCGATCCACGGTGACTCGCTTGCGGGCACATCCACGACGGCAAAGCAGATTGGCACGACGTGGGGACGGCCTTCCCCATCCGCAGTGGCGAGGCGGGCAATCCGGGCCGACGTGAGGAACTGGTACTCCTCGTCCGAAAACATCCTAGTCGCTGCCCGTCGGATACTCAGTCCCGAGGACGTCTGCGCTATCCTCGAGCCCGGAGTCGTCGGGGCTAACGCTGCCAGTCCGGTATCCATGGAGATCCAGCGTGACGTGTTCGAAGCCGATGTCTTCGAGGTGCTCGCGAGCGGCGATGACGAAGTCCGGATCGAGTGCCGATTCGAGCTCTGCTTCGGAGACCTCGATACGCGCGAGCCCGTCGTGATCGCGGACTCGAAACTGTGAGAACCCCCAGGTCCGGAGGAGGCGTTCGGCGCGCTCGACACGGGTGAGCCGCTTCTCCGTGACCTCGAGCCCCGTCGGTATTCGCGATGACAGACATGCCATCGAGGGCTTGTCCGCCACCGACAGTCCGTATTCCGCAGCGACGTCGCGAACGTCCGCCTTTTCGAGCCCGTGGGCGAGTAAGGGGGAATATACGTCGAGTTCATCCACTGCGCGGAGCCCGGGTCTATGGCCCTCCCCGGGGTCGGACGCGTTCGTCCCGTCACACACAGTCGAATATCCCAGTCCGCGGGCCACGTCGTACATCTCGCCCAGGCGCATCGACCGGCAGTGATAGCATCGATCGCCGTCGTTCGCGACAAAGTCGGGGTCTTCGAGTTCCGAGAATTCGACTATCTCGTGTCGGATTCCGATCTCCTCGGCGACGTGCATTGCATCGTCGAGTTCGGCCGCGGGAAGCGTCTCGCTCTTTGCCGTACAGGCAACTGCGTCCTCGCCCAGGGCATCGTGTGCGACCGCAGCAACGACACTCGAATCGACGCCCCCAGAGAAGGCAATCACGACACCGTCGCGTTCGGCCAGCGCGGTGCGCATTGCCTTCACCTTCGCCCGTGTCTCGGCGTCCATGCAGTCGGATTGCCAGCGCAGTGGCAAAAGCGCGTTGTCCACGGCGAGTCACTCACTCGACGTGTCACTCCCGTCTAGAATAGCGTGATGGCGTATGCAATGGACGAGAAGAACATCAGAAAGACGAGCAGGAGCGCGATTGCTTTCTGTCGATCCATGACTGGATGTTCATCATCCTGCCTCCTGTACCTTTCGCCGGTCTCAGTCAGTGCTCGACGGTCGCGACGAAGGACTCGATGCGGTTCATCGCCTCTTTGAGCTCGGACATCCCCGTCGCGTAGGATACACGAAGGTGGCCTTCCCCGCCATCACCAAAGACCCGCCCAGGGACCACGGCAACGTCTCTCTCCTCGAGCAGCGCTTCGGCGAAGGCTTCGTCATCCCCGCCCGGCACCTCGGGGAAGACATAGAAGGCGCCCATGGCCTCGAAACAGGGCATCCCGATGTCCTCGAACCGGGAGCGAACGAACCGCCTGCGGCGATCGTACGCGCGACGCATCTCTTCGACCTCGTCGTCGCAGGTTTCGAGCGCTTCGTGTGCCGCGTATTGCGCGGTGGTGGGCGCCGACAACATGACGTACTGATGGACCCGGTTCATGGCGTCGATCGCCGCTGCGGGACCCATCGCATACCCAAGGCGCAACCCCGTCATCGCGTAGGCCTTCGAGAAGCCGTTGAAGACCACGGTCCGCGTCCGCATCTCCGGGAGCGTCGCGATGGAGGTGTGATCGCCCTTGTATGTCAGCGCCGCGTACACTTCGTCGGCGAGGACCATGAGATCGTGCTCGCGCACGAATTCAGCAACGTCCTGGAGGTCACTCTCGCGCATTACGGCTCCAGTCGGGTTGTTGGGATAGCAGTAGACGAGCACGTCAGCCTCGGCCGCACCCGCGCTCTCGAGTGCGTCGTATGTAAGGCGGAAGTCATCCGCCTCGCGTGTCGTGACCGGGAGGACGTCGCCGCCAGCGAACCGCACGGTGGCTGGATACGATATGTAGGACGGTTGGGCGATCGCGACTGTATCACCGGGATTCACGAACGTGCGCATGGCAACGTCCATTCCTTCGCTGACCCCCGTGGTCACGAGAATCTCCGCGTCCGGGTCGTATTCGAGGTCGTAGCGCGCTACGTGCGATGAAATCGCCTCGCGGAGGTCACGACGTCCTCGGTTCGTTGTATACGACGTTCGACCTCGTTCGAGCGAGTCGATACCGGCCTCGCGGGCGGCCCAGGGGGCGGAGAAGTCCGGCTCCCCGACGCCGAGAGAAATGACGTCGTCCTTCTCTTCGGCGAGCTCGAAGAACCGACGAATGCCGGACGGTGGCGTGTTCTCGACACGATCTGAGATGCGCATGGCTACGGTGAAATCGAGAGGCGATCGTCCTCGTCGTCGGTATCGAATTCGATGCCGCGCTCTTTGTACGTCGTCATGACGAAGTGCGTCACCGTCTGGGTGACTTCCGGGATTGGCGCGATCTTGTTCGCGACGAAATCAGAGACGGTGTGCATGGATTTGCCTTCCACGTCGACGGCAAAGTCGTACTCGCCACTGACGAGCCGCAAGGATTCCACTTCGGGGAACTTTGCGATACGTCGGGCGATGTCACGATAGCTCGTCTCGCGGTCCAGCTCGACGTTGAGTTCGACCTCGGCGCGGGCGAAATCACCATTCAGCCGGTCACGGTCGACGACGGCTTGATATCCTTTGATGACGCCTGCCGCTTCGAGCTCCTGGATCGCTGCCTCGACCTCGTCCGCAGGTGCGTCCAGTTGGCGGGCGAGATCGTCAGTCGTGTAGCGAGCGTTCTCCGTGAGGAGCTCGAGCAGGTCGCGCTCGTCCATGTCTCAGCGAGGCGGGGCTGCGAGCAAAAGGATTTGGATGCGAGAGCGCATCGCGTCGAGATCAGTCACACATGGCCCTTCCAGGTGTGGATTCGCCTGTACCACGCCTGGATTAGGCGATTCGAGAGCCGATCATCGAGACAGGCATTGATTCTGCCCTCCCGAATAGCATCGACCACTGCCTCGGGCGTGAGATCTGTCACATCGATCTCTGTGTACGCACGTCCGACCTCGAATGGATAGTGTGCATCGCTCCCAGCGACGATTGGGAGATTCAACCTCTCGGCCAGACGCTCGACTTTCGGGCGGTGCTGAGGATGCTTTCCGTTGAGCTCGACCGCATCCAGGGTCGTCCCGGTTTCGGAAACCGAGCTATTGCGGTGTGGGTGGGCGAGAATCGCCGCACATCCCCGTTCGTGGGCGATGTCCACGACTTGGTTCGGCGTGAGTTCTCCAGGGGTTGTGTCAGTGGGTGGATCCGGTCCGATCACGAGGATATGGCCGTGCGTACTGGACACCTCAACACCCGGAAGTGACACGATCGGGTGGCCGGAGGCATACGGTCGGAAATAGTCGTGGTTCGTCAGAGCGAGGCCATCGAGACCCCGCCAGCGTGCAATCGATGTCAGCAGGCGTGCACCGATCGGATCGAACCACGTCGGCTCGCCGTCGTTCCCATGAAAGAATCGCGTGTGGGTATGCAGGTCAACGGTGTACATTCGTTACAGCTGATACCACTCAGGTGTCGGTTTCTCCGGGTTCGGTGTACTCATCGTTCTATACATCGGGAGAGGGATCGTAGTCGTCGCCGACTGCGATGCGGAGTGCGTGACGTCGGGTATGGAGCGATAGGCGGTGACGCTCGATGATTTCGCCGTCGAGACTGAAGGCAATCGGCTCTCCGTCTTGCACCGCTAACTCGAGAGATGGGACCTTCTTGCGGGTCGTTTGCGGACTTTGGTGGCCGAGCAATCTCTCGATGGCCGCATTCTCTACGAGGTCGATGGTGCCCGTGTCGTGGATAATCGTCACGTCGAAGAAGCCATCCTCCATGTGCGCCTGCGTACTTCCTCTCGGAGGAAACGCCCGCCCGTTCCCGATCAGGACTGCGATTGCACTTCCGGACCAGATCGGTTCCCGCGTGTCTTCCTCGAAGCCGTCAACCGAGAGGCGAATGCTATCGAAGGACGGGAGTGCTCGGAGGGTGTTTACAACGTACGCCAGCGAACCGAGGCGTCCCTTCAGTTCCGGGTCCGTTTCCGCACTCGCTTCTGCGGTCAGTCCCCCAACACACGAGTTCACGAAGGGCCTGTCGTCGGCAAACCCGAGATCGATCTGACGACGGTCGCCGTTTTCGAGAACATCGAACGCACCCTCGATACTGGTGATACCGATGTTCCTTGCGAAGTCGTTTCCCGTGCCACAGGGGATGATGCAGACAGTGACACTATCCAGCGCGTTTGCCTCCACGATGCCCCGAATCACCTCGTTGACCGTCCCATCACCGCCAGCAGCGACGATCAGTGAAACGCCACGTGCTGCCGCCTCCCGGGCGATCTCGATAGCGTCGCCTTCTGCTTTTGTCTCCCGAACGGTGTATCCTTTGGTGGTGGCACGCTCGTGAATTTCAGGAGCGTGATCTTCTGTCCCACTCTTGGGATTGAGTACGATAAGCGGTTCCGTAGACGCGGTGGGCGATGATTCCGGGGACATGGGCTGTCTCGTGGATGCTCGAGAGGGCGGGTGTGGGCGCACGTATTGGAGTGAACGGTACGTCCGGGGTGAGGGCTAGTCTCTTGTAGGGGTTCACGGTTGATACGTATCTCGGCCTATCCTGTACGAGATGAGTGCTGGTGATGACCTGTTTAGCCCCTGTGACGGCCGTCTATCGATTCGCTAGTGAGCGCTCGTCATCGAGAAGCATCGATACGCACGCGATCACGGTATCGGGTGAGAGTTTATAACAGAAACCGCGCAGAGGGCGACCAACCGATGACGGACAACGTGTGTCGACTACGTGTCGCTGTGGGGAGGCCGTAGATGGGTCGAGAGGTGATGCAGTTCCTCGCCGGTTCTGCCTGCAGACCTGCTATCCTCAGAGCGCTCAGAGAGGAACGACGTGATGCAAGCGGACTCAGGGACGCGATTTCCGGGTCTCGGAGTACTGTACACCGCAACCTCACCAAGCTCCGTGCACGGGGGTGGGTTGGCGAAACATCTGAGCGAGCGTACATGCTCACCCCGCTCGGGCGGCGAGTTATCACTCGATACGATGAATGCCTCGCGGTGTTCGAGCACTTCACGGAGTACGATGACTTCCTCTCGACAATCCCGGCCGAGCTTGTCCCGCCCCAGCTACCCGATCCCGACAACGCTACCTACCAGACCCGAGCGACTGACCGACCACATTCCCTTCTGGAGCAATATCTCGCGGCCCTCCGTGGGCTCGATGGAGACTCAGTACTCGCGTTCGTTTGGACGCTATCATCCTTTCATGTCGATGCTATCGAAGACCTGCTCGAATCAGGGGTCGATCTGACACTCCTCGTTCGTCCAGATGACGTTCAGTCGCTTGACAGCCGGACGCAGGCCATGTTCGAACGAGATACGACGACTGTGCTCGAGTACACGTCGGATTGGCGCGCTGATATCGTTCTCTCGGGGGACACGGTAGTGCTGGCAACATACGACACGGAGGGACATATCCAGACCTTCCTCGGGACCGCAGAGGACTCGGTACGGTCGTGGATACACGAGATGTTGCTGCGGTGTCGTGAACAGGCGACTCCCTCTCGAGGCGGAGGAGGGCTGCTGTGATACCGATCGATGATCCCTGGGTGCCGATTGTTTTGCTGTACCCCCTGTTTTCCCTCGGCTATGGCCGAATTGTCGCGAAGGCTATCGCAGCTACGGGCCGGAATCCCGCGGCCGGCCGGTACACTGCACTGGTTCCGGCGACAGCGATTGCCGTTGGCGTGTTACTCACGCGTAATGTCCCACTGTCGTTCGACGCGACCTATCTCGTGTTCTTACCCGGTGGGATGCTGCTGTACGGGCTTGAAACATGCATCCTGGATCGGGTCGTCGCCCGTCCGCTTGCCACCCCCGCTGTGGACAGTCGTTGGCTGCTCCCAGTTGTCCCCGGAGCGATCATCGAGGAGATCGTGTTCCGGGCCGCGCTTGCACCGTTACTCCGGGTAGACGACCTTCTCTATCTCGCTGTCTCGGCACTTGCTTTTGGTGCGCTCCATTTGCCACATACACGGGAAGCCGCCCTCAAGTGCATCGATGGGGCACTCTATGCGTTCTTGTATGTCTCGAGTGAAATGCTCCTCCCGTCCATCCTCGCCCACGTTGGGTTTAACCTCGAATACGCTCGGCGGGCATCGACTCACTCGATCCGACCCACCCGATCGCAGGGGGCGCGGCCATGATAGTACTCGAGGGGGTAACGAAAACGTACGGGGACGTCCGCGCGGTCGAGGACATCACGACGTCGTTCCGGTCGGGTGCAGTGACTGGACTTCTCGGACCAAATGGGGCGGGAAAGACGACCCTCATGAAGGTCGCACTTGGATTAATAGCGCCGACTGCAGGGTCAGTTTCCATCGCTGGTATCGATGTCCGTTCACATCCGCGGCGCGCGTATCGGCACGTGACAGCCGTCCTCGAAGGTGCCAGGAACGTATACTGGCGGCTCACACCTCTCGAGAACATGGCATTCTTCGCTGCGATGCAGGGGATCGATCCCCGGTCACGACGGGAACACCACCAAGAGACGCTCGAAACACTCGGTCTGGCCGAGAAGTCCGACGTCCCAGTCAACGAGCTTTCACGGGGAATGAAGCAGAAGGTGTCGATCGCGTGTGCGCTCGCTCGCGAAACCCCTGCACTGATCCTTGACGAACCGACGTTAGGACTCGACGTCGATGCGGCGAGGCGAGTGGCTACTGCCCTGGTACGACTCGCAGAGACGCGGGAGAAGACGATTGTCGTCAGCAGTCATGATATGGACCTCGTCGCCGACGTCTGTGATCGTGTCGTCGTATTGAAGGACGGACAGATCGTCGCGGACGAACCTCCCGAAGCATTGATCGCTGTCACGGAGACACAACAGTACCGGGTCGTTGTCCACGGCTCTATCGGACGTACTCGCCGTCGAGAGCTCTCTCAACAGCATCAGCTAGAGAGGTGGCAAACAAGTACGGAGCGGACGGAAGCCACCTTCGTTCGGCCCCCCGGTGCCTCTCTTTACCCATTGCTTCGCGACCTCCACGCCGCCGGCATCGAACTCGAGGAGATCTCTCCGGCCGAGACAGATCTCGAAGACGCGTTTCTCCGTATAACGGGCTCGGGAGTGAAATCTGCACGTCGCCAGGAGGTCGGACTGCCGTGATGGGGGTTCGGTGCGGTGTCGGGACGACGGGAATCCTCGTGTATGGTCACCTCACGAAGATGCTCGTGCTGATGCGCCGGTATCGGTTCGACACGGTCCTCGGCATCCTCTCCCTCTACATTTTCTTTGTCGTTCTCTTCGCGGGAGGCACGGCTGTCGGCGGCTCTGGGTTCACCCAGTCTCTCGACGCGATCATTGTCGGCTTCTTCCTCTTCAGCCTCGCGAGTGCCGCGTACTCCTCAGCATCCTCGATGGTGCTGCAGGAAGCACAGTGGGGAACGCTCGAGCAGCTCTATCTCTCGCCATACGGGTTTAGACGTGTTTTGCTGGTCGCGACCGTCATTCGGATCTCAGTCACCCTCGTTATCGGAACGCTGCTTCTCGGACTCATGATGGTGACGACGGGGCGGTACCTCCGTATCGATGTTCTTACCATCCTACCTGTGCTCCTGCTCACGTTACTCCCCGCTGTCGGGATCGGATTCGTATTCGGCGGCCTCGCTCTTCTCTACAAGCGCGTCCAGAGCGTCTTCCAGCTAGTCCAGTTCGCGCTAATCGGACTGATCGCGGCACCTGTCGACGCACACGCAGGGATGACGATCCTTCCCCTCACCCTCGGGAGCCATCTCCTGCGCGAGGCAATGGTCGACGGGGTTCGACTGTGGGAAATCGATCCTCCCGTCCTCCTGACGGTAGTGGTGATTGGGGGTGCGTACGCCGGCCTCGGTTATACGGTCCTCTCGGTCGCCATCCGCATCGCACGGCGACGAGGTGTGCTCGGCCACTACTGATGAGTGAAACTGACAGGACTACGGCTCGACGAATCCCCCGAATCACCCCGTTCTGGCGGGTCGTTGGTATCGGCGGGTGGTATTTTCTCCTCGCGACGGCAGTTCCGCTAGCGATCGCAGGAGCAACGGGAACGCCGAAGTTCGAGCTCGAGGAACTGACAGTGTACGCGATAATCGCAGCTGCGGCACCGCTCGTATTGAACCGGTACCTAGACGGCCGATCCCGGGAGGCCATCGGCGTTTTCTGGGATCAGTGGGTGGCTCGCGATCTCGGTGCGGGTGTCATAATCGGGCTGACACTTGTTGCAATTCAGGCGGCCGTGTACGTGATACTGACCTCGCGACCCGTCGACGTGCCACTTCTCGATATGGGCTTGCTGGTCACGATCGTCTCCGCCGTTGCGTTTCATACGCTCGTTGCGGTAACGGAAGAACTGCAGGATAGAGGGCACTTCCTCACGACGGTAACAGAGTGGACGACGGGATGGGTGCCGACACGAGTCGGGATCGGAACTGCGATCGTCTTCGTCGCCGTTTTCTTCTCGATCAGCCACGTGCCGGAAACGTCAGGCCGCTTCATCGCACTGGTCTGCTCGGGCATCCTGTACGGGATTGCTTACGCCGCGACTGGGCGACTCGGTCTCCCCATCGGATTACATCTCGGGCGAAACGTCGGAACCGAACTCGTCACGTGGGACAATTATGTCGTGCAGTCCGTTGGGAATGTCGAGATTGCGATGGTGGTCATCCTTGGCGGCGTGGAGCTCAGTTGTGGCGGGATAGTAGTGATCTCTCTGCTGAAAATTTCATCTCGTCCATCTGTCACGTGGTGTACTATTCGCCGAGCATACGATAGCGGGGAACGGTGAGCTTATCAAAAATACTCACCGTAAAAAATTGACACTCTCGCTTTCAGTTCACCAGGGCAGTGATATCTTTGGGATTTTGATATCGATGTCGATATCCAAACCGCCGATGCAAAGCCCGCTGCACCCACGATTAATGTCACAGCCAGGACCAATGGGTTCGAGTTCGGCAATGGTTGTTTCGTGCATGGGTATGACACCCGCACCGTTGTGGGTCGGACTTTCGCATATAGTTACGTCGTGGGACGGTTTCACGGCCGGAGATCGTGTCACCGTGCTCGTCACCTGGACACATGCGGAGACCGCACAACTAAGTAGCCGCGCGACCTCGGTGAAAGTGATGACGGACGAGGACGGGATGCTCTCCTGGGACGAGACCGTCTTCCGGGACGAGCACGTCTTCGAGATCGATTACGTCCCCGAGGCATTCCTGCACCGCGACACCCAGATGCAAAGCCTGCAGTATGCCCTCCGACCTGCTGTACGCGGTAATCGCCCCCTGAACGTCCTCGCGCAGGGCCCGCCAGGCACCGGCAAGACGACTGCGGTTCAGAAGCTCTTCGACGAGCTTCACCTCCAGTCGGGCGTTCGCACTGCCCACGTGAACTGCCAGGTTGACTCGACGCGCTATGCCGTCTTCTCCCGGCTGTTCGAGGCAGTCTTCGAGTACGAACCGCCATCCAGTGGCATCTCCTTCAAGAAGCTGTTCCGCCAGCTCACCGAGCAGCTCGTCGACGCGGACGAGACGCTCGTCGTCGCGCTCGACGACGTGAACTACCTCTTCTATGAGAACGAGGCCTCGGATGTCCTGTACTCGTTGCTACGTGCACACGAAATCCAGACGGGAGCGCGTATCGGTGTGATCACCATCTCCTCGGATCCCCAGCTCGAAGTGATCGAGGCCCTGGACGGTCGCGTCCAGTCTGTGTTTCGACCCGAGGAGGTGTACTTCCCGATTTACGGCGAGTCGGAGATCAGGGAGATCCTCACCGAACGCGCGAAGCGCGGCTTCAATCAGGATGCCTTGGCGACCGACGCGCTCGACCGCGCCGCTGCGCTCACCGCCAAGACCGGTGACCTCCGTGTCGGGATCGACCTCCTCCGGAGGGCAGGTCTCAACGCCGAGATGCGTGCCTCGAAGAACGTCAGTGTCGAGGATGTCGAGGAGGCTTACGAGGCCTCGAAATACGTCCATCTCTCGCGCTCTCTGCGAACCCTCTCGGATTCTGAACGCGCGCTCGTCGAGGTGCTCGTTGACCACTCCGGGGAGCGCGCGGGCGATGTCTATGAACACTTCCAGGAGAAGACCGGTCTGGGCTACACGCGCTACTCGGAGGTCGTGAACAAGCTCGACCAGTTAGGCGTAATAGAGGCAGACTACACCTCTGTCGAGGGACGTGGACGCTCTCGTGAGCTCGATCTCGCCTACGACGTCACCGCGGTCGAAGAACGGCTTGATTCGTAGTTCGTCGACAGATCACGGGTCTGCAGGGATGGCGATGTCGAACGTGAGCTGCTCGTCTGTTCTGGCCCGCTGCAGCAGTCTCTCGACGAAGTCAGTTTTGCCTCGCGAGTATGCCACCAGCTCGTCGTGTTCGCGAGCCAGCTCGCGCTTTCGTCGCTCATATGCCTCACGCAGGTCATCGTGGGCACGGAGTACGTCTCGAGTGACGACGCTGATCCGCCACTTCTTCTCGGCGGCAGCGAATACATGTACATTGAATCGCTGGCCATCGTGCAATCGAAAGATCGGGTGCCACGTCTCTGAATTCTCGTATCGATCTCCGCCAAGGGAAGATTCGATCGCCCGAGCGACATCGTCCACGTGGCTGTCCGCCACGACGACATCGACGTCGACGATATCTTTCGCTGCCAGTCCCGGGACGGCAGTCGATCCCACGTGTTCGATCCGGCAAACCGCATCCATCAACCCGTGCGATTGGAGCGCCTCGTGGAGTCGCTCCCGCTCGGCAGCGAAGTGCTCGGACCACTCCACGTACCGTGACGAGGAGAGTTCGAGAGAATCCTCGTGGGGATCGACCATACTGAAGAAATTTCGCGATTTGCCTTTTCAGTGTCGCTCCCGAGCCTCTACCAGTCGTGTTCCGACTGGTCACGAACCCTTTTGAGGACTCCCGGGGAGACCGTAGATATGAGGAACGACGAGATCGCGGCTGCGAAGCGCCGGGCCGCCGATCTGGCCGTCGAGGCGGTTGACGACGGGATGACGATCGGCCTTGGATCCGGTAGTACGGCGGCGGCCGCGATCCGTGCACTCGGTCGTCGTGTCGACACCGGTCTGGACATCGAGGGTGTCCCGACCTCGTTTCAATCTCGAGAGGTGGCCACGGAGGCTGGCGTTCCCATCCGGGAGCCCGAAGACGTCGAGGAGATCGATCTCGCCATCGACGGGGCCGATCAAGTCGCCGGCCCTCATCTGGTGAAAGGTGGTGGTGGTGCACACGCCCGCGAGAAGCTGATCGATGCGGCAGCGACGCGTTTTCTCGTGGTCGTCGACGACCGAAAGCGCAGCACTGTTCTCGATCACTCGGTACCCGTCGAGGTGCTCCCGGACGCTCGCACACTCGTTGCCAAGTCAATTGACGCTCTCGGCGGTGAGCCAGACCTGCGGCGTGCGCAAGCCAAGAGCGGGCCCATCGTCACTGACAACGGCAACCTGCTTTTGGATTGCGATTTCGGAGAAATCGATGACCCACCAGCGCTCGCTACGTCGCTTTCCGGCGTCCCTGGCGTGGTAGAGCACGGGCTGTTCGTCGGGATGGTCGATACAGTGTACGTCGGCACCGATGCCGACGTAGAAGTAGTAACGCCCTAAAGGTCGCGGGGCTGGACCGTCTTGCGACCGTTGGCCTCAGCACGCCCGGCGGCGGACTGCAGCAGGTCGGCCACCTCGTCATCCAGTGCGTCGTAGAAGTCGGAGGAGACGTTCTGGCCTTCGAGCGCTTCCTTTACGGCGGACTTGACGATCAGGTCTGACATACGAGGGGGACTTGCCCAAGCGCCCTAATAAGGTTTCTCAAACGCAGACGGCGTTCTGCCGGTAAAACCACGGGATTCGGGTCGAAAAGCGGCAAGTTCGTGTAGCCGGCGGACGACGCTGTAGGTATGCGCGAGGTACTGACGGCCCTGGCCGACGGGGAGATCGGCGTTGACGAGGCTGAGGCACGCCTCACGGGCTATGCGACGACTGGCGCAGGTAGGTACGACGCAGCACGTGAACATCGAAATGGCGTCCCAGAAGCGATCCTCGGGGAAGGCAAGTCAGTTACAGACGTGGTTGATCTCGGTACGACTGCAGTAGAGACGACTGGCCGTGCGATCGTTACTCGAGCAACTGAGGAACAACGGGGGGCACTTGTGTCGGCGGTTGGCGAAGATACGGACATCGAGATATACGACCGGGCACGTGCCATCGTAGTCCACGACCCGTCGTTCGAGCCACCATCCCTCGACGCGACGGTAGGCATCGTCACTGGTGGGACGAGCGACAGTCCAGTCGCAAACGAGGCGGCGGTACTGGCTCGGGAAATGGGCGCAGACGTTGAGCAGGTGACCGACGTGGGGGTTGCTGGCATCCACAGGCTCATCGATCAGCTCGACGACCTCCGGGAGATGGACGTTCTGATCGTGGCGGCCGGGCGGGAGGGGGCGCTCCCCACGGTCGTCGCTGGCCTCGTCGATACGCCCGTGATCGGCCTTCCCGTTTCTACGGGATACGGCCACGGTGGCGAGGGAGAAGCCGCGCTATCGGGGTTGCTCCAGTCGTGCACGGTCCTTTCCGTCGTAAATATCGACGCGGGATTCGTCGCCGGCGCACAGGCAGGCCTTATCGCGAGGGCAATCACGAATCGATCGTGAATCGGCTCAGTCCGGACTATCGGGACTGCCTTCGGTCATTCCGGTGTCACCTCAGGTCGATTGCCGAATAGCCACTGGCACAGAGATTCCATCGATTATATGGATAGTTGACACGATCTCCGAGCGACCGTTCGTGTATTTCTGGCCCGATAACCGGCATCCTACCTGACTAATCAGTCATTCCTCACTAACCAGTCAGTCATGTGTAATGAAATTGGGTGGCAGTTTGGAAATAGCATATGTCCGTCGCACCTCAACGAGAGGTTGCGGTACCACGACATCCGATACCATATGCCAGAGTGTGACTACTGCGGTGGGCACGTCTCGGAGCAGTTCGAGCGCGTGTTTGCCGACGACGACGGACAAATCCGAGCCTGTCCCAACTGCTCGGCGAACGCCGGCATCGCCGAGGTGTCCAAACGCCGGATCCAGGACGCCTAAGCGGGGTTCCGGAACTGACGACGGCCCTCCAACTCGATCGTCAGCATTCACGCCAGTGACAACGTCAGGGCGATTTCGAAACGGTGGTGAGGGTTCGATCACTCGAGGACGGTGTGTCCACGCACTACGTGTACGTCCTTCGCTGTGCGGACGACACGCTCTATACCGGCTACACGACGAACGTAGCACGGCGTGTGGGGGAGCATGACGCCGGTGAAGGTGCGAAATACACACGAGGGCGGACACCGGTAGACCTCGTCCACGTCGAATCCTTCGACAGCCAGTCAGCGGCGATGTCTCGCGAGCACGACCTCAAGACGCTGTCTCGGGGAGAGAAAGAGATGCTCATCGATGAATGCGATGACGTCGACATTCCCACGCGGTAACGACCTCGGGGAAACCGAGGTGCATAGCGTTCGGGATTCCGTGCGGCGACGGCTACGCTTTTCCATGCAGGGACCGAGCGATACCTATGGACGCGGATCTGGGCCGGATCGAGTTCGGCACGGACGGATGGCGTGCCCGTCTCGAGGAGTTCACCGACCAACGAGTTCGCGCGGTTGGGCAGGCAGTCGCGACATACCTCGATGATATGGAGATCGACGGGGACGTGGCAGTTGGGTACGATGCAAGAGCAACGTCCCGGGGTTTTGCAGAGGAACTCTCGCGCGTGCTCTGTGCGAACGGACGGACGGTCCTCCTCCCAGAACGCGACTGTCCGACGCCACTTCTCGCCTGGGCCATCGTCGACCGGGAACTCGCGGGCGGGCTGATGGTCACTGCGAGTCACAATCCCCCAGAATACAACGGCGTGAAGTTCATTCCCACGGATGGTGCTCCAGCCCTCCCCGACGTCACGGAAGCGATCGAAGCGCGTCTCGCGCCTCCCGATCCGCTCCCGGATAATGCGAGGGGTCACGTCCATCAGGTCGATTTCGCGGCCTCCCACGCCGAGCACGTCCTTGATCTCGTCGGTGGTGCTGACTGTGATCTCTCCGGGCTGACGGTCGTCTACGACGCGATGCACGGGAGTGGCCGGGGAGTGACCGATACCCTCCTCGAGCGGGCAGGCGCAACCGTCGAACGAGTGCGATGTGATCACGATCCGACGTTTGGAGGTACGCCCCCGGAACCGAGTCCCGAGCACCTCGGGGAGGTACTCGACGCTGTGGAGGACGCGGATCTCGGGATCGCGAACGACGGTGACGCCGACCGGGTTGCGATCGTCACGCCGGAACGGGGGTTCGTCGACGAAAACCTCCTCTTCGCGGCGTTCTATGACCACCTTCTCGAGCCGGATCCAGGTCCGGCCGTTCGGACCGTCTCGACGACGTTTTTGATCGACCGTATCGCAGAAGCACACGGCCAAACGGCCGTCGAAGTCCCGGTCGGTTTCAAGTGGGTGGCCAAGGCAATGGCAGAACACGACGCACTCATTGGAGGAGAAGAGTCCGGCGGGTTCTCGATTCGCGATCACGTCCGCGAAAAAGATGGTGTCCTTGCGGGCCTACTTGCCGCCGTGATGGCCGCAGAGCGTCCACTCGACGAGCGGGTTGACGACCTCCTGGACACTCACGGACAGATTCACCAGTCCAAGGTCTCGATCGACTGTCCCGACCCGGAGAAAGACCGCGTTCTGGAGGATCTCGCGGCGAACCTCCCAGACGCTGTCGCCGGTGAGCGAATCGAGCGGGTCAACGATGCTGACGGCTACAAGGTGCTGCTGGCCGACGGCTCCTGGCTCCTCGTTCGGCCAAGTGGCACTGAGCCGAAGCTCCGAATCTACGCCGAGGCCGAGAGCGAGGCTCGGGTACGTGACCTTCTCGACAGTGGCCGCGATCTGGTGGAACCACTCGTCTAGCTTGCGTGATCGACACACCTACGGCAGCCGACCCCGGTATCGTTCTTCCGTCGTCCGTTCGTCGATCATCTCGACGGTGAAGCCAATGGATTCGTAGAATTCTCGGACATCGGCGTCGAATTCGGCGACGAGAGTCCCGTCGACCTGGTCAGCGGCCCGGTGAACGAGCGCGGCACCGATCCCCTGGCCACGGCGGCCCGGTCGGACCGCTATGGCGGTCACCTCATTGTCCTCTCGGAGGAGTACCCCGAGCAGCCGATCCGATTCCGTGGCAACGAGGACTGATCCGTGCGTGGTTTCGCCATCCAGTCGTTCACGAACACCGGTCGTGTCGACGTCGAGGAGCGCTCCCTCTAGGATAGCCATCACGCGCGCATATTCCGCAGGTCGTGCGGGCCGGATGGCTGATGCGGATTCTCGTCCTCCAGTTGACGGCGGTTGCTCCCGCGTCATAGCTCATCCTCCTTTGACGAGGCGCACGACCTCGATACGTTCGGCAGCCACGGGTTGATCCTCGGGGACTGGGCGTCCATCGACGAGGACGGCAACCTCGTGTGGCGAAAGGTCGATCTCGGAGAGGAGGTCTGCGTAGGTCTCGTCATCGACGTCGAATTCGTGACACCCTTCCCCGGCGATCGAGAGCGTGACGTGCACGGAACGATCTACCGTCCCGTCCGATTTCAGGCTGTCGCCGTCACGGTGCTGGATCCGGCACGTCAACGGTGTCGTGAGGCCTTCCCCTCACGGCATCAGGCCCTCGTCGATTGCGGAACCATCGATACACACTCATCGACATGGCACCGAGGCCAAGCAGCAATACCGTTAGCTGGAACAATCCCCCCACGGACGGAAGCCGGACGAGAATGGCGACGAGGGCCATCCCGAGGAGTAGCCCGGCCCACCGGTTGTCGGCGCCAGTGAGGGACACGATCCACGACCCAACGGCGAATCGGCCGTACACCCCGCCGACCCAGATCGCCAGCAGGTAGAGAACGACGCCGGCGAGTGCGAGTGGAATGCCGATGATCGTAATGAAGAGAAGCACCAGTATGATCGGGATCCCGACCAGCGCAAGCAGACCAACGCCACCAATTCGAAGTGGTTCGTCTATTACGGCCTCCGCGATTCGCCGCGAAGGGCCAGGGAACACCAGGAGGAGAACCGTGCCCAATAACAGGTTGACGAGAAAGCCATAGACACCGACAGTCCACTCCACACTCTCGGGTAGTCCTACCCATCCGACCGTGAGGTCGTCGCGTTCCTCCACATCTCCTTCGACGGTAGCCTCGTTGGTGAATTCGCCGTCTTCGCCGATAGCGTATTCGATATCCCCGCCGATCACCGCAGTCGAGTCCAGCGTGATGGATCCGCCGCCGAGTTTCGCGTCCCCCCCGACAACTCCCGAAACTGTCAGCGTCCCGCCGGTTGCCTCGAGCGTGCCAGTAATGACTGCGTTCCGATCGACGAAAATACTCCCACCGGACGCAGAGACGTTCCCACCGATGGTACCACCGATTCGCACAGTTCCCGCCGTTGCGTGAACGTCTCCAGTCACGTTACCATGCACGATGACAGCTCCCGCGTATGCTGTCAGGTCGCCTGTTATCGTCCCTCGGACGACGACGGTTCCGGCGACCGCCGTGAGCTGGTGTACAGTCTCGTTTTCCGCGACGATGACGGTTCCCCCCGAGCGGGTTTCTGCTGCTGTGGTCCCCGGCACCGCCGTCAGAAGGAGCCCGGTGACGAAGACGAGGGCGACGACCCGTATTCCGTGTCGCCCCCACGCACGTGACATGGCTCCCGATAGAGGATTCACCTACTTATACTCCGTTGACCGAACTCATGTTCCCCCGGTCCGGCTCATGGTGTCTTTCTACAGGTACCCTGCGCAATTCGGTTCCGTGATAACCTCCGCTCACCCGGTTTGAAACCCCCCCGAGCACACCGTCTCGGGGCCTTTATGCGGGTCAGGATCCTGACTCCATCCATGAGCGAATCCGAGTCCGTTGCCGCCGGGCGGGAGGACGTCTGGATCGAGAAGTACCGCCCGGCGTCGCTCGAGAACGTCGTGGGCCATGAGGAGATCACCGCGCGACTACGGAGCTTCGTCGAACGGAACGATCTCCCCAACTTATTGTTTTCAGGACCTGCAGGAGTGGGAAAAACAGCCAGTGCGGCGGCGATCGCTCGCGAACTCTACGGTGAAAACTGGGCGGATAATTTCATGGAGCTCAACGCGTCAGACGAGCGCGGGATCGATGTCGTACGCGATCGCATCAAGAACTTCGCCCGATCCTCCTTTGGAGGATCAGAGTACCGGATCATCTTTCTCGACGAGGCTGACTCCCTGTGCGTGCCCCCGGGGACGGAGGTCGTCACTGGGTATCCGTCGAAGCCCGAGACAAAACCGATAGAGGAGGTCGCCAAGGGCGGTGAACCAATCCCGTCCGTCGATTTCGGGACCAACGAAATCCAGTCCGACAACGGCACGCTAGTAGACTCGGGCATCGCGGACTTCTTCGAGCTTGAATTAGAGGACGGGCGAGAGATTGTCGCGAGCCTCAGTCATCCGTTTTTCATGGTCGGTCCAGACGGAGAACTCGTAGAGCGGGAACTACAGGACCTCGAGCCGGGGGACGAAATTGCGGACTTGGCAGACGATATCGGACTCTCGCGGTGTGAGTGCTGTGGGGCGTGGACTCCTGAACGTTTCTGCTCCATGGACTGTAAAAACGAGGGACACAGTCGCGACATGCAGCGCGACGGCAACCCGATGTATGGAACTGAATGGTCAGAGGAGAGACGCGAGAAAATCGTCGAGAAGCTCCCCGATGGGCGGTCCAAGGGCGAGAACAATCCCAACTACGGAGGGGAGTTCCGTGGAGTCCACATACTGGAGATGGACGCCGAAACCATCGAGCAGTTCCGACAAACGATCAGCGAGATGCGATCTGGGACTACATGGGAGGATTGGACCGGTGATGCTGACCCGGATGAGGTAACGGCGCAAATCGGGAAGTCTTCGGCCGAGTGGTGGGATAGTATTGGGGAGGCAGAGAAGAAGGCGATCCATCAAAAGATGGCCGAAAACACGGATTATCCTGTTTGGGATAGTTCCGGGGACAACAACCCGATGCGTGATCCCGATGTCGCAGCCAAGGTAGCAGAAGCCCTGATGGGTCACAAACCAGCGGGCGGGGCTAACACCAGGTACGACGAGCAACTCGGCCATCTCGTCCGATCAAATTGGGAATACGAAGTCGCCAAGGCGTTACAGGACGCTGACATCGAATACGAGTACGAACCCGAGTTCGAGCTATCAGATACGGTGTTTCGTCCCGATTTCTTGATCGGGGACATTGTCATCGAAGTCAAAGGCGTTGCCGCATTGTGGGGTCAAACAGAGAATGTGGAAGAGTTCCTGGAGACCTACGGTGACGAGTACAGGTTCGTGGTCGTCGGAGACGGCGAACTTCCCCATCACGAACACTATGAACGAGAAGAATTCGACCCTGCCCTCGCACTCGACGGTGGCCGACGACCGGTTTCAACCGTCGGGATCTGCTCCATCGAGTACAGCCACCGAGGGAAAGCCTACAATATCTCGATGGAGGGGACACCGAATTTCATGTTAGCAAACGGGATATTGACGCACAATACTAACGAAGCCCAGTCAGCACTCCGGCGGACGATGGAGCAGTTTTCCCACAATACCCGTTTCATCCTCTCGTGCAATTACTCGTCGCAGATCATCGATCCTATCCAGTCCCGGTGTACCGTCTTTCGGTTCGGCCCGATCCCGGATGAGGCGGTGGCGACGCGTATCAGGGAGATCGCGGAGATAGAAGGGATCGAACTAACCGACGACGGCGTCGAGGCGCTCGTCTACGCCGCTAACGGCGACATGCGTCGAGCCATTAACGGCCTCCAGGCCGCGGCAGTCATGGACGAGACGGTAGACGAGGACGTCGTGTTCACGATCACTTCGACCGCTCGGCCGGAGGAAATCGAAGCGATGGTCACCAGCGCACTCGAGGGGGAATTCACGACCGCACGCACCACACTGGACGAGCTCATCACCGAGAAGGGGCTTGCGGGCGGCGACATCATCGACCAGCTCCACCGTTCAGTGTGGGACTTCGACCTGGAGGACCGCGCGGCAGTCCGTCTTCTCGACCGGGTGGGCGAGGCGGATTATCGCATTGCCGAGGGAGCGAACGAGCGCATCCAGCTCGAGGCACTATTGGCATCGATCGCGCTGGAGAACGGCGCATAGCTCGAAGAGCGTCGGATCCACTTCGTACCAGGACCATTTGTCTACCGACACATCGTTGGTCTCGACTGTCGGGACGAGGGGTTACACCTGACAACGAGAGACGTGCCGAAGTAGATTAGCGTGCGGCCGCGGCGACGCGTTCTTTCTCTTCTTTCTGGCTTACTGCGTACGTGTCGACGTCATCATTTGCAGCGCCGATAAGCTGACTCGCAAGCGCTTCTTCGAAGGACGTCGGGGATTTGAACGAGTCCTGTTGCGTCCCCCGTGCGAGGAACATCAGCGCTTGATCGACACGCCGCTGGGGGGCAACGTCGACCGCTTTGGGGACCGAGATACCACCGTACTTCAGGCGGACGGTCTCTTCGCGGGGCGCGCTATTCTCGACGGCACGGACAAGCACCTGCACCGGATTCTCGTCGGTGCGCTGGTGGACGATCTCGAACGCCGCTCTCACAGCGTTCGTCGTTTTCTGCTTCTTCCCCGTGTTTTCTTGTTCCTGCATCAGGCGGTTGACGAGACGCTCGACGATCGAAATCTCGGACTTCTGGAACTGCTTGTCCGAATGTCGCCCCATCGTATGGGCGATGGGTGTTACGGTGACGTAACGTTCGGTCGAGGGATCCGAGAACTCGATCTCGGAGACGTCCCAGCGGCCGAAGAGATCGGCGTCTGTTTCGACACCACCGGCGGGTTGCTCGGGTTCGGGAGCGTCCTCACTTTCGGACATGACTATCGCACCGGTTTCTCCGCGTTCCCGCGGACGAGTTCAAGCATTGCGACGCCGTTCACTTTCTCGACTTTGTAGTTCACGCCGTGGAGGTCACCCATCGCACGACCCATCGCCCCCCCGATGCCGGCGATTGTCACCTCGTCGTGTTCGTCGATGAACGAGATGGCACCGTCACCTGGACAGAACGCCGTGATTTGCTTGCCGTTCTTGATGAGCTGGACACGGACACATTTCCGGATCGCGGAGTTGGGCTGTTTCGCTTCGATACCGACCTTCTCGAGAACGATACCCCGTCCTTGCGGAGCACCATCAAGCGGGTCGGACTGATCGCGCATCCGGCGCGCATAGTCCGAGTCGGACCACCGCTGACGCTGGCGGTCCTTCTTCAGCTTGCGGGCCGCATACTTCCCGTTTGGCATAGTGAAGACGAATACCCGACGCAGGAACTTAAGACCCACCTTTTCGGGGCGGCTCAGGCTAGCTCGATGTCGTCGATGTCGAAGTGTCGAGATGCGAGCTGTCGCGCCGCCTCGATATTCCGGCCTTCTTTCCCGATTGCCGCCCCGGTGTCCGCGTCATCTACGTCGGCAACGGCTTTCCGGGTGTCGTCATCACGCTCTTCGACGGCAACTGAATACACAGCCGCAGGGGCGAGTGCGCTTGCGACGAAGTCCGCTGGATTGTCGGCGTCTTCCACGACTTTCACGTCTTTATCGAGCGCTGCCTCGACTCGTTTGATCGAGCGCCCATCCGGGCCAATCGCGTCCCGCATGTCCTCTGGAGCGACCACGAATAGGAGGCGTCCGTACTCCTCGTCGACGACACAGTCCCGCGGTGCGACACCCGTTTTCTCCTCGAAGAGGCCGAGATACTGGCGCGCGCGATCAGTGAGAGTAATTCCCATGCTAGGATGGAATACTGCCCCGCTTAGTCCGCACGGGAAGAGCCTTCTGACGAACGCATCCGAAGGTTGACGTCGCCGGTGCCGAGCTTGATCGGCTTGCCGACGATGACGTTCTCGGTGACGCCGTTAAGGTCGTCGATTTCGCCGTGCGTGGCAGCGTCGAGCAAGTGATTCACAGTGACCTCGAAGGCCGCCCGCGCGAGCACGGACTCCTTCGAGCCAGAGATACCGTGGCGTCCAATCGACTCGATCGTCCCACGGTTCGTCATGATGTCCGCGACGAGCATCAGATGCCGGACGTTCACATCGTCGAGGCCCTGCTCTTCGAGGGTAGTCATCGTTTCGTCGATGATCGATTCGCGGGCCGCTTCCACCCCGAGGGTACTGTGGATCTCGTGGATGTTGTTGCAAGTCGTTCGGGTGGCGTCGACGCCTTCGATGTCGAGCACCTTCTTGAACGCGGAACCCTCACTATAGAGGACGAACTCCTCGCCGTCATCGGTCTCCTCCTTCCGGATAACAACCCTGGAGACGTCGTCGATTCCCTTGAAGACGATCTCGCGAAGCTGCTCGACCAGCTGGAGCAACTCCCGATAACTCGGTTCCTCGGGACCGAACTCGAGGACGGTGCCCTGGCGGGCGACTGATACGCCGAGCTTTGCCTCGATCGTATCGGCAATCGTGTCCGCGACGGCCGTTGCATCGTCGGCCGTGGGCCACCGCTCGAGCAACGTCTGATCGTTAAGGTCGATCCGAACGACCATGTCGGCGACGTTTGTCGAGATGTCACCAAGCGCCAGGATACGTGTGGCCTCGATCGCCCAGACGACCTCGTGCGCCTTCTCCCGATCGTCGGCGTACTCGTCTTCGAGATAGATCGTCATCACCGGCGTGTCTGGTTCCTTCCGGGCGTCCACCAGCTCGATGAGTCGGGGGAGACCCTGCGTGACGTCGAACTCGGCGACGCCCGCGAAGTGGAAGGTGTTCATGGTCATCTGTGTTCCGGGTTCACCAATCGACTGGGCGGAGACGGTCCCGACAGGATCGAGGGGGTCAACACGCGTTTCGAGGTACTGTGCCTCGACCGCTTGGACGATGTCCCCGGCCTGCTCGGCGGTGACGCCGTCACGCCCCTCGATCGTCTCGTAAACCTGCTCCTTCAGACGCCGGGGGAGTTCGGAGGACTCGACGACGTCCTCGATTTTGGGGAGGACGTCAGTCATCGGACATCACCCGTGCGTCCGCATGTTCGGAGAGATTTGTTGGCTCGGGTTTCTCGCCGAGGAACTCCGCTTTCTCCTCCTCGGAGTCGAATTCGGCCTCGATGATCCGGTCCGCGATACGCTCGACGTCGATGTCGTTCTCGTCGTCCGACGACACCTGTACCGGCGAGGTCCCGTCTTCCCCGAATTCGAACTGGACAACACGGTCACCGGTGTCCCGCACGGTCCCGTCGTACTGCGTCTCGAGTTCGGAGAGCGCATTGATGAGACGGCGCTGGAGGTAGCCGGACTTAGAGGTTCGGACCGCCGTGTCGACGAGCCCCTCGCGGCCACCCATCGCGTGGAAGAAGAATTCCTTCGGATCGAGTCCACTCGTATAGGAGTGCTCGACGAACCCGTGTGCCTCCGCGGAGAGGTCGTCGGGTTCGAAGTGGCTCAGCGTACGGTCCTCGTAGCCACGATTGATGCGCTCGCCGCGAACGGCCTGCTGGCCGACGCAGCCGGCCATCTGGGTGAGGTTGAGCATCGAACCACGCG
>CAZEDI010000013.1:7996-37310 GCA_964510865.1 uncultured Halobacteriales archaeon | reverse complement strand
GAATAGAAGTATCCGCGTACCGCATGAGCGGTGTATTCGATACGTAGTTCAGTCGCGCGCCCTAGTTCTGGGCTCAGTGGAAACCGAGGGACCCTGCTGTCAACTACTCGGGAATACCAACTGAGAGCGTATCCTGTCAGTGTCTCGACACTACTGCGGATCGATCGAATTACTTCGTGAATAAGGAAACGTCATGTGAACGAACGGGGGAGAGAAACAGCTTCCTTCAGAGTCGAACGCGATGAAGCGGAACCTCGTCACGGCCGTCGCGTCAGTCGCCGGCAGTCGGGTAGCGATCATGCTGGCCTCGTTCATCATTACGCCACTGATTGTACACCTCCTCTCGCCCTCCGCGTACGGGCGATACGCGACACTGATGGCGGTTTTTGGCTTGCTCATGATTCTCACTAGTTCGGGGGTCAACACGGGGGTCCGAAAGTACATCGCCGAGGAACGAGATGCGGAGGGCTGGCGTGACCAGGTGTTCGGATTTTACTTCAGAGCCGCCCTGATCCTTGGATTCGGTGCTGGCGCTCTTCTCGCTCTTACTGCCTGGAGTGGGATCGTCTCGATGACACTCGGGGAGGTATTCGTCGGATACTTCTATCTACTCGCCGCCCTCACCGTGTTGGCACAGGTTCGCTCGTATGTACGGCGCACCCTTATGGGCCTCCATGTCGAGCATATTGCAGAGCCGCTACAGGTCGGTCATCGAATCGCGTTTGGAATAGTGGCCGTCGGACTCGCCGCCTTGGGCTACGGTGTCGTTGGGCTCCTTGTGGGGCATCTTGTCGCCGACCTCATCATCATCGTCGTCACTATCATATTACTCTCGAAGCGCCTCTCACTGTCGAGTGTCCTGCGGCCCACGGGTACATCATTTCCCCGTCGCGAACTCATCGACTTCGGTGGTATCACCGTCCTTGTTATCCTCTGTCTCCGCTCCTTCTATCACGTCGACGTGCTCGTGCTGGAGGCGTTTACGCCAGGAAGCGAACAGGTGGGCTACTACCGAGCCGCGCTGGTGCTTACACAGATTCTCTGGCTCGTTCCGCAAGCCCTTCAAGCAGTAATGGTTCAATCTACCGCAAATCTCTGGCGCGAGGGGCAAGTGGAACGGATCGAGGCGATCGCATCCCGAACGACTCGCTACTCGCTCCTCCTCACGGCACTCCTGGCACTCGGCCTCGGGGTGCTTGCAGCCGACTTCCTTCCTATCTACTTCGGACCCGAGTACGCCGCCTCGGTCACGCCGATGCTTCTTCTCCTTCCCGGGACACTCGGGTTTGCACTGGCTAGACCGATATTCGCGATCAATCATGCGAAGGGCGCGCTCAGCTGGATGGTCGTGACCACGGGTGCCTCGGCGCTTCTCAACGTCGGACTCAATCTCGCCTTGATCCCGCCGTATGGAATCGTAGGTGCGGCCGTCGCGTCGACGCTCGGATACCTCTCATTGCCGATCACCCATGTCTGGCTCGCGCGACGGCTGGGATATCGACCCCTCTCTGATGTTCGTCTCCTGCGGGTCGGGGCCACGGCCGGCGTAACCGCCGCAGTCCTTGTTCCACTGACGATTCTTATTCCGAACTCAGTGGCGGCACTGTTCATCGTGCCGCCGATTGGCCTAGTTGTGTTTGTAACCGTTGCGCTCATCACTGATGCGGTTAGCCTCGAGGAACTCTTCGACGCCGGTACCGCACTGCCCTCACCCATTGATAGGAAGGTACAGGCACTCAGACAGCTCGTCGATAGCACCGATGGGTTATGGAGTCTGGTGCCCTGATGTCAGGCCAAAACTCGTTGAATTGTTAGTCGCTCGGTAATAAAGGACGCCGGGTGACAACGCGACGTGCGATGCGGATTTTCTCCTGGGGAGCGACAAGACGTGGTTCCGAATTTCGCCGACCGATGCGCGTAACCGCAGGACGCGGGGCGTTTGGGGAGTCCCACATTGTCGAATACGTTCTCCTCTCGGTTGGTGTCGTATTGTTCATCGCCGGATTAGTAGTTGTGGCCGACATCCCATCACCAATGGGGCCCGCGGGCGATACCGCCCCGAACGAGACTGTAACCAGTGAAGGCTCACAACCGGTGGCGAACCCGACACAGACTCCATCGGAACAGCTACAGACGGAAACCACGGCATCGACTCCAACACCGACATCCTCCCCGACAGCCACGAGCACACAGCGGATCTTCGGCACTCCGACACCTACGCCGACTGAATTTGTCGGCATATCACCGACACCGACAGAGCCATTCGTTGACTCACCTACCCCATCGCCAACGGTATCGCCTACTCCTACGTTCACAGCATCCCCGACACCATCGCCGACGCCCACGGACTCCCCGACACCGACGGCCACACCGACCCCAACGTCGACTGCAACCGCCACACCGACATCGACAACCACTGCAACACCGAGTCCAACGTCCACTGCCACATCTACCCCGACACCAACAGAGACTGCAACACCGACTCCCACGGCCACTGAGGACGACGACGATGACGACGGATCTTTCTAAGGGGTCAATCTCCACTAGTGAGTTCCATGGAAGAACAGTTCTCTTTCGACCATATGTGCACTGTCAAGACAAAATTCGTTGTATGACTACCGAGAGCAGACTGCAGAATGGAGCATGGGCTACGATAGAAGAATCGGCCCGTGGATCTCTGACAGAGACCACCGATTCAGTCGTGATCTAGTTTGACCCCCCGGAGGAAGTATTCCGAACCCCGGTCGTGAATACGGTCGACGCGAAACCCATGTTCAGTCAGAAATTCGGTGACGTCGTCCTCGCTGTCGTCGAATTCGGGAAGGAGGGAGGGATGGACTTCACAATACACAAGCCTACATTCCGGGTTCCCGAGCGTTTCGTGCATCCCCTCCAGGACGCGTCGTTCCGCACCCTCGACGTCTATCTTGAGTGCAGCGGGGATGCGTGCATCCTGACTTCGGATGTACCTGTCCCCAGTTATGGTGCGGACGACGGGATCATCACTCGCATCCCTCTGTGATCCTCTCGCTTCAACAAGCCGTGCAACGTTATCGAGGCCAAGACGTGACTCACCCGTCTCGTCCGCTAGTGCAATCCGACGGACCTCGGCCGCAAACCCATTTGTGACGAGATTTGTCTTAATCCGATCAGCCCACGGACCGTGGGGTTCGAATGCTGTGACAGGGCCAGTGCCGTCACGTGCAGCCACCAAGCACGTGTATGCCCCGATGTACGCTCCGACATCCCAGAACGGGTCATCGGCGTCGAGACGGGACAGGAGGTCTGTTACGACGACTTTCTCGTTCACAAGCGTCCGGTAGTGTTGAAACTCATGTGGTGAAGACGCATGGAATGCTACCTCGGCATCTCGAATGTGCTGGTGGCATACACCCCTTGAAGCGCGATATACGAGCCACCAGTACCATTCTGAGAGGAACGAGGCGAGACCAAATCTATCGACAAGTGTGTTCACGGGATCGGACGTGATAACCCGTCGAAGTGTATCGAGTGATGCGATTGTGAGTCGTCTCATTCGATGTTTACGGACGACAGCCTCAAATTACCTGACAGTGACACTCTTCGCGAGATTTCGCGGTTTGTCGATTGGTCGGTCGAGGAGGACTGCAGTATGGTACGACAAGAGTTGTAGTTGGACGTTTCCGAGGAGCCCAACAAGATCCGGATGGATGTCGGGCACAACGAGCTGGTGGTCGACGACAGTGTCGAACGACGCCTCCTCTGTCATCACCCCCAAAACGTCGGCTCCTCTGCTCCGCGCCTCCTCGGCGTTTGTCATGGTTCGTTCACATCCTTCGCCGACCATCACGGCGATCACGACAGTATTCGGAGTCACCAAGGCAAGTGGACCGTGTTTGAGTTCTCCCGACGCGAATCCCTCTGCATGCTCGTAGGTGATCTCTTTGAACTTTAGCGCCCCTTCGCGCGCAACGGGATTTACGAGTCCACTCCCGATAAAGAAATACGATGCATGGTCGAGGTAGGCCCTCGCATTCTCCCGGGCTTGTGACTGTTCTAACATGGTCTCGAGCCGATCAGGAAGGGCGCTGAGTGCCTCAAGGAATTCCGTCCTGTCGTCACGAGGATGTGCCCCAGTCACGTCGTCCGCGATACGTTCGGTAAGTAGAGCAAGTGCCACAGCTTCTCCGGAGAACGTCTTCGTCGCCGCCACGCCAATCTCCGGGCCAGCGCGAATGGCGAGGACGTCATCCGCTTCGCGGGCAGCACTCGATCCCACTACGTTCGTGACGGCAACGGTGTGCCCGCCGCCTGTGCTGGCCTGTCGAAGTGCGTCGAGTGTATCCGCCGTTTCACCGCTCTGCGTAACTGCCATGACCGCTGTCCGGTCGGAGACAGGTACCTGATCGTACTCGCTAGCTCGGATTGCCCGGGCGGGGACGTTGCGTCGATCTAGCAGGTGTTCGGCGTACAGTGCGGCATGATAAGACGTACCACAGCCCACGAGCTGGACTGAGTCGGTCTCTGCGAAGGTTCCCGGCGGGAACCCATCGAGCTCGACGGTGGTAGCCTCACGAGCAATTCGTCCCCGGATCGCATCCGCAAGCGCATTCGGCTGTGCATCGATCTCTTTCCGCATGAAATGATCGTACGACCCCTTCGACGCTCGCTCGGGATCCCAGTCTACGGTTGTCGCAGATCGGTTGACGTCCTCCCCAGTTTCATCACTGATTGTCACCTCCTCATCTCTCAAGACGACCACGTCGTTACACTCGAGGTAGATCACCTCGTCTGTGAATTCGAGGAACGCTGGCACATCGCTGGCAAGGTAATACTCCTGCTCGTCAATTCCGAGGACGAGCGGTGAGTTCTGTCTGGAGGCAAACACGCCATCTACGTTATCGACTACCATCGCGAGCGCATAACTGCCCTCCAGACGGCGGAGTGCACGCCGGAACGCTGTGGTCGCATTGGCCTCAGTCAGGTACTCGCCGACCAGGTGTGGGATGACTTCAGTGTCTGTATCACTGCTGAAGTTGTGACCGCGGTTTCTGAGTTCCTCTCGGAGCGTTTCGTGATTTTCGATGATACCGTTGTGAACAACTGCGACACCTTTGTCAGTACATACATGGGGGTGGGCATTCACGTCCGTTGGGGGGCCATGGGTGCTCCATCGTGTGTGTCCGATTCCCGTGTCCCCGGTTATGCCTGTGTCAGTGACGACGCGCTCGACCTCGTCGATATGTCCGGCATGCTTCTCGACCGTGAGTGTATCCCCGTTCTTCACAGCGATGCCCGCCGAATCGTATCCCCGATAGTCGAGGTTTCCGAGCCCAGTGAGTAACCGGTCTGTCGCATCACCATCTCCCATATATGCGATAATACCACACATACAGCATCACCGAAATCCGGAGCCAGGAGCAGTACCCTGGTTCCAGACCGATGATGGAGACGCTGATATGTGTCGGACAGCATTGCGCTCCGGAAGTGTCTGCATGGGCTGCATGGGAGGTGTCACTCTCCACGATTTCCCGAGGAGATCCCATTACTATACACGCTCTAACGGCCGGCACGTAATCCGAAGGATTCCGACGTAGAGGTTAAGAACGGCCACCATTAAGCGACATAGCCGAGATGAGCGAGGCGTTCGTGAACATCATCCCCTTCTATAGCAGTCGTTGTTACAGTCTCCTCTGCCTCGACGATTTGTCGGCGAGGCCCATTCTCAACGACCAGCCACGGGACACGAGTGAGTGGGTCGATGTGACGGGTAGGAGGATGTCCATAGGTCCACCACTCACCAAACGCGTTTCCATGGTCGGAAGTAACGACCGTCTTGCCGTCGATACCGTTTACCAAACGCCAAACCGCAGGGAGCGCAAGTTCGAGGTTTTCCCGATATGCCCGCCAGACCTCCACTTCGTCTAGCTCCCCTCGCCTGAGACGCATCCAGACGTTCTGCACCCCGTCCCCACGATTCCTGAGCACGTCTCCTTGCAGTGAGGGCTGTGCAAACGTTTCGCCAGTGGGACCGATGAACGGAATGTGGGGCTGGACAAAGTGTATGACTACGCGCTTGTCGTCGAATTCGTCAATCCGACGGAGAACGTGATCGGCAACTGCATCAGGTGGGACAGTCTGTTTCTGGTTGTCCCACGCGAGTCGCCACAGAGGGATAACGTCGGCAAACGAAGCTTCGACACGGGTAACTTGCGGATTGGCAGAGATGTACACCATATCAGCGAGTGTCTGACCTTCGATTGTCGCCTCAAGGAACTCTCGTGTCTGAGAGGCGGGAGACTGAAAGGCAGAAAGCTGTCCATCGAGACTAGGGATGGCTTCGAAGAGATCGTATCTGCACGCATCGAGGATAATCAACGTGTCCCAGTCACGGGTGAAGAAATTGACCCCCCGATGGGTCGAGAATCGATCGAAGTAGACTCCGACGGCTGCACCGAGTACGAGTGACGGGTCCTGGAATCCTCGACGTATCTGTTCGAGCCAGTGCATCGTCGATGGGGGACACGACGCTCCCACCATCCTTGACTACACGGCAAGTAACTGCCAAAAATTACCTACCCAGGGAACGCCGAGTACTATTCGAGATCAACGAGACGGATCACGTTCTGCCGCCCAACGCGCTCCTTTTGGATCAGTCTACTCGCCTCCATCCGTGAGAGCGTGCGACTCACCTTCGCTTTCGACCAGCTTGTCCGCTCGACGATCTCCGATTGTTTCATCACCCCGCCTCCTGATCTGAGGAGTTGACAAATCCGCTCCTCGTCCTGCCGCGTCAACGTAGTCGCGTGCATCGATCCACCGTCAGTCTCCTGAGCTCTTCCCCCTGACCGCTCTCGTAATCTGACGAAAAGAACGCCAGCTAGTATCCCAACAAGGCCGGAGAATAGAGCAATTGCGGAGTCCCGGAGAATCCAGTTCGGGAGTTGGGCCCGTTCAGTTGCGGAGCCGATCTCAGCTATCGTTTCACTGTTTGCGCTCACCAACTCGCTGTTGGCCTGGACGCCTGCAATCCCCGCAGTAGACAGAGTCGTGGGGGACAGTAAGTCATTCGCCGCAACTGGGACACTCGCGATAGTCACGACGAACAGACAGATGACGAGACAGCAGGCTAGCCCGCCGAACAACCATCTGGCGACGCTCTCCGTCCCTCCTGAGAGCAATTTCCGCGGGTTCTCGGGTGGAAGTGAGCTCATTCCTTCCGTCTGTGAACACGTGCCGCGTTGGGTACGTGGGGCCGGGTTCGTCACCTCGGTTAGGTGATGCACGGGCTCCGTTCACTACGAACGGCGTGCTCGCTCATTATTGTTGTACCCGTAAACCGTGTAAGTTTGATTGAATGATAGGTCATATTGGGAATCTTTCACGGGGCAACTCACGCTCCACTGACCACCTACGGATGGCCGCCACCGAAACTCAGTCCGGCTGCTCAGCGAGTTCCGGGTGTCTCGATCCCGGAGAGAGTGAAGAGCACGACAATGACAGTTGCCACGGCTGGATCAGGGATCCCGAACGATGCGGGAAGGCCGAGCCACGCCGCAGCGACGAGAACTACGCCGACTAGCAAAGCAGCGCGAAAGGGCACTAGCCGCGCCGTCAGCACGGAAGTCCGGTCGGGTGTCTCTGACGTGCCGTCCGACGCTGATTCAGCCGTATTGAGGTAGGGCTCGACCTGTTCGACAGTCTCACGTGGGTCGATTATGCCACGGCTCTGGTTGTAATCGATCAAGCCAACGTCGTCAAGCTTTGGCAGGTGGGACTGATACAGGGCGATATAGACCCGCTGGCGCTCATCGGACGTGAGCGCCTGTACTGTCGTATCATGTTCCCAAGCCGCAACCTGCTCGGCGACGTCGCGCATCTCGACTGGACCATCACAGTTACTGATGAACTCGAGAACACGACGGCGACGCTCATTCTGGAGAATGTGGAACATTTCGTCCTTACTGAGTCGGCCGTCATCGTCCTCATCCTGTTGGACGTCTGTCCGCCCGCGATCACCGAGGGGAGAGGCGGCGGACTGGGTATTGACTTCTGCCATTGTCGATCCTCGCCTGGAGAGATATTACGGGCACTACCTTAAGACAGCAGTTCGTTGAAGACAATTTGCAACGTTTTAGAATCTTTTTGGGAGAACTGTCTCTCGAATAGTATTATTTATCGGAGACAAAATATCGAGCCGACAACGCTCGATGTCATAAATTGAAGGCGACTCCGTCAGTGGGTTTGTTTCGATTGGGGAAGCTTAGGAAATCGGTATGTCAGACGTTCTCTCCGCCTTTCGGAGATGAATGACGGTTGGAAACTCCATCGGAATCAGTTGAAGAGGTGGTTTCTGTCTGAATGGGAGCTGCTGGCGAACCGACGACTGTAGTGTCCGAAGGGACATCGTCGAGGACGGTCGCGTTCATACCCAGCTCCGCGTCATCCGCGACTGTCACGTCTGTGGCGATCGTCACATGGGGGTTGACTTTCACACGATCGCCGATAGTGGCGTTTCCCGCGATGCCGCACCCGTATGTGATCAACGTTTCCTGTCCGATATGCGCGCCATGTGCTATATGGACCTGGGCGCTCAGCTTGGCTCGATCCTCGACGACCGTGTTCCCAAAAACCGACCGATCGATTGTCGTGTTCGCCCCGACCTCGACGTCATCGCTAATGTATACGCCACCTCGATGGGGAAGTCGGAGGGGCACTCCGTCTTGATCACGGACGAACCCGAATCCGTCACAGCCGAGGGCGGCTCCCGCACGAATTGTACAGCGATCACCGAGAGCGACGCATCCGGCAATATATACGTTGGGTTCGATCCTACAGTTAGCTCCGATCGTAGCCTCTGACTCCACGACAGCAGTAGGGTGAATGCCACCCTCGTCGGTATATTCGAAAAACTCCGCGACCACTCGAGCGAACGCAGCCTTTGGATTCGGTGAATAAACAAGGGTCTGTCCACGGGGTCGCGGAATCGTCGGGAGACAAATGATCACGTCTGCTTCTGACGTCGCGACCGCAGCCGGATCGTCATGGATACAAAAAGCAAGATCTCCCGGGCCAGCAGCGTCCAATGCGTCGACATCTGTGACAGCTATATCGGGACCCACATACCGAGCCCCCAGGAAAGACGCCACCTCCGAGGCGGCGGGCGCCATAGTCACTCGTGTAGATGATCGCGGGTGAGTTTCCTATGCAGGAGCTAACCCCTCCACTTCAGCACATAGTCGGGCATGCTCGTCGTGTAGGTGCTTATTCCCCTTGTAATAATGATGGCAGGAGTCGGACGTCACGACGCCGTGATAGCCTCCGATAGGGGTGAGTGCAGAGCTGAGGGACCGGGTCGAGATGTCCTGTCTATCGTCGGAGCGTTTGGAACGAGAATACGACGTCTCACCAATAGATTCGTGCGATGTTCCAATGTCGCCTGTGTAGCGCGAGCCGGGGTGGGGTGACCTGTGTACCACGGGAAAACCATCGGGGCTGTGATCCCGGCGTATAACGAGGAGTCGAGGATCGGGACCGTCATCGACAACCTACCATCGTTTATTGACCGGGCCTATGTTGTCGACGATGGGTCGACGGACGACACGTGGGAAGAGATCCAACGACATGCAGACCGAGCGAATGAAACTATCGACGAGGCCCCACCCGTGACCGATGGAGGAGTCACACTCCATCCACGGATCGTTCCGATCCGCCACGGGAAGAATCGAGGTGTCGGTGCAGCGATCAAGACTGGATACCGTCATGCGCTCGCAGATGGGGTTGACGTGACCACGGTTATTTCGGGCGACGGCCAGACGGCACCCGACGTCGTTGAACGGATTGTCGCCCCCGTTGCCGAAGGGGAGGCCGAATACGCGAAAGGGAACCGGCTTCTAGAGGGAGATCGTGAGGACATGCCCGCGTTCAGGCAGTTCGGGAATTTCATCCTCTCGGTCCTCACAAAAATCGCGAGCGGGTACTGGAAGGTAATGGATCCCCAGAATGGCTCGACAGCAATCGGCACAACCCTGCTTTCGGACGTTGATATCGACGATCTATACGATGGCTATGGATTTACGAACGATCTCCTCGTCAGGCTGAATGTTGCCGATGCCCGTATTGCAGACGTTTCCCGGCGTGCTGTCTATGCTGATGAGGAGAGTCACATCCGGTATCGCTCGTTCGTCCCCCGGCTCTCGCTTCTCCTCCTTCGTCGATTCCTCTGGCGGCTCCGGGTCTCGTACCTCGGACCTCCACCCAACCCCGTAGGAGTGCTGTACCCTCTTGGAGCACTCGCCACGGTCGGCGGAATCGTGCGACTTGTTCTCCCGGGCACAAACGATGTGGTATCCGGGATCGCCATTTTCGTTGGTGGGATCACGTGCCTTGCTGTTTCGATGGCGCTCGACTATGCCCACAACGACCATCTACAAATTCGCCGGTATCGTCAGCAGAAGGACGAATGATGGGACTCTTGTGAACGAGATATCCCCGTCCGATAGTCGGCTCCGGGGCCCAGAACACACTCGCTATCATAAACGACCGACAGTCCGTACTCCACTATCAACGGCGCTACCCGAAATTCCGGTCGATAAAGCGACTTGTCACGTACGTGGTGGTCTGTTCGTGGGCTCGTGCAGCCGCATGTTGAACGCGCTGGCGAAACGACGCGTCAGTTTCTCCCCAGAGACCGGGGTGGGTCAAAACCTGGAGTGCATCCGGGATACCGTGTTGAAGCGGAGGACGGTCGCGCCAGCGTTGGTTCGAGTCAGCAACGTAGTCGATTTCCTCAATGAATCGAGGCTCGTACGTACTGGTGAACTCCTCGAAGCGACGGGAGACGACCCACGACGGCGGGATATGAAATGATACGATAGCCACCGAGTCGACGACATGTGAGAGGATTTCGAGTTCTCGTCGCACTCGGTCGACTAACTCACGCTCGGGTGGTGGATCACCCGCGTCCCAGTACTGGTGCGTGCTGAAGTGGAGTCCCACGTCGTGTCCGAGTGAAGAGATATCACGGATGAGTTCCCGTGTCGAGTCCTGAAGAGGATTGTACAGCGGGGATGTGAGCTGGAAGAAGTACGTCGCGGTAATGTCTCGCGCCGCCTCAATCCGGGCTACGTCGAGCGCACACGGAGGCAAGAGATCCACATCGTGTCGTAAGAGTACTGACCTAGTGTCACCTGTAGTATCGAAAGAATGGAAGGTTACGTCCGCCTGTTGAAACCGTTCGAGGAAGTCGCGATACCAGTCGAACGTGTACGTGACGTCGATATCCTGCCGCTGTTGAGGCGGCTGATCACTCATTGACGAGGTGCTTTGGTGCGTGGTCGCATTATAATGGATTCGCTAAGTACGTGCTTACAGAGACATCGATGCGATACGACGAGTGCCGTGACGTTCACAGCGTGCGATATCGGAACCCATTCGCTTCCGCACGATCAGGATCGAGGGCCGCATGGACATCGATCACGATCGGATCGTCGTTCAATTCCTGGACAGCATCCCGAAAGTCGAACTGGTCGAGCATCAGCTGGTGGGGAGTTGCGAGAATCAGGCCGTCGAAGTCTTCGTAGTCAAGTTCCTCCTGAACGTCGATTTCGAAGTGTTCCCGCATGGCCGTGTCTTCAGCATGGGGATCATATCCGATCGTCTCGATTCCGTACTGACCGAGCTCGGAAATCAAGTTTCGTACGTCCGACGTCCGGATGTCTCCAATATTTGCCTTGTAGGCGAGGCCGAGAATGAGCAATCTGGCGTCTTTCAGCACACGACCACTCCGATTCAGCGCCTGCATCGTGAGTTCGGCCACGTGCTTGGGCATATAGTCATTGACTTCCCGTCCCTGAAGGATAAGATTCGGTGAATATCCAGCTCGCTCGGACCCACTAGCCAGGTAGAGCGGGTCGACGGGAATGCAGTGACCCCCGACGAGTCCTGGATCGTACTCGTGGAAGTTCCACTTCGTCCCCGCCGCGTCGAGAACGTCACGTGTCTCGATACCCATGTGCTCACAGATGATGGCAAGCTCGTTGACCAAGGCGATGTTGAGATCACGCTGCACGTTCTCAATGACCTTCGAAGCTTCGGCCGCTTCGAGAGTCGATGCCTCGTAGACCCCCGCGTCGATGATTGACTCGTAGAGAGCAGCAAGGTCCGCGACGGTCTCCGGGGAACAGCCGCTCACGACTTTCGTGACATCGCGGAGGCCGTGGCTCGTATCACCGGGCGAGAGGCGTTCCGGAGAATACCCGACGTAGAAGTCCTCCCCCAGTGTCAGTCCCGAGTTACTCTCGAGGATGGGGACGAGCTGATCACGGGTGACGCCAGGGTAGACCGTTGATTCGAGAATGACTGTCGTCCCGTCTGCCATATGCTCGCCAACCGTCCTGCCCGCGCTTTTGACGAACGTGAGTTCCGGATTCTTGAGGTCGTCGATCGGCGTGGGAACGGTAATGAGCACGTAGTCAGCGCGCTCGATATGTGTCGGATCGGCCGTAAACTCGATAGTGCTCGTCGATATATGTTCGTCTCCGACCTCTTTGATGGGGTCAACACCGTTCTGAAGGGCCACGACTTTCTCCTCGTCGATGTCGTACCCGATGACATCAAAGCCCTCCTCGTCGAAGACAATAGAGAGTGGCAAACCGACGTAGCCAAGGCCCACGACACAAATCACGTCGGATCGGTTCTCGTGATTAACCATCGAGATATCCTCCTGAGGAGAGCGGTAATTCATGTACAGTAACTTGCGCGACGTCCGGACTGTCCACGATGCGTTGGATCATGCGAGTGAATTCCCTCCGGAGAGCTGTTCGGGAAGGGCACGCGTCTCGGCCGGCGCGCCCAGTGCAAGTGCATCCGATGGTATATCCTCCGTGACGACAGAGCCGGCGGCGACAAAGGCATTCTCGCCGATGGTGACATCAGGGAGGACAGTGGCGTTAGCACCGATCGTGGCACCGTCTGCAACCCTCGGGCCGGCGAGGTCCCCGTCTGACCGGACCGGATAGCGGTCGTTCGTGAGAACCGCTCGCGGTCCCACGAAAACCTCGTCTCCGATCCGACTTTCGGTCGGGATGTACGCACCTGTCTGAAGGCTCACGTGAGAGCCGATGGTTGTCGTGCCATCAATGACGACGTTCGTTCCGACAGTGACGTCGTCACCGATCCGTGTCTGCTCACGGACGAGCGCGTTGTGGCCAGTCTGAAAGTCGTCACCGATCTCGACATCGGCATAAATGATCGAACCCGCTCTCACTATTGCTCGGTCGCCGAGAACGGCAGGCGGAGCGCCATCCTCGTAGCGATATCCGAGGAGTGTATGTTCGTCTATGGAGGCGTCGTCTCCGATGCGGTAGTGAGACATGGTCAGACGGTGTCGTCGACCCGATCGGTCGAACCGCCTCGTCGGGGCGTTGGGGCCGGTTGCTCCCGGACGAAGCGCCAGTACACCGTTAGCGCGACGAGTCCGATCACGAGTAGTATAGATTTCCCGTTCATGAGTCACTCCAGCTCGAACGGCATGGCATCGAGCTAGCCGACACTCCCGGTCGGATTGCCTTTATTATCGGTCGAATAAGCTCGAACGCTGGAATCGACACCCACACCCTACCGAGACAGGAAAACCTCCGAAGATTTTCCGGGTAGTGGGCTAGTGGGTCGCTGATGAATCGAACGTGCTGGACATTGCAGGCTGTTGCCGCAGTGGTTCCGGTTGGCGAACCCCCGTAATACGGGATTTCCTGTAGCATTGTCACTCATCTCGGAGCCCCCGGAATCAGTTAGACAGTGGAAACGGTGCTTCGTCGAGTCAGCGAATTGCTGTTGTTGACCGAGGGGGATCGGCGATCAGCTTCTCGATTTGTTGGGTGAGTTCGAGGGCCTTCAACCCGTCCTCGCCAGATACCACAGGCTCACGCTCCTCCATCACTGACTCCACGAACGCTTCGATTTCCCGCTTTAACGGCTCACGATCTTCGACCGATAACTTCTCTACCACGTTCGCATGCTTGTGGTGAACTCTGCCATCCGAGCGGACATACTCCGGTACTGACTGATGGCGCACTTCGATTGACTGCTCGATGTAGTCCACTGTTACCCGACAGCTCCTGGCAGTGATGGTCAACTTGCGGACCTTCTCCTGCGTCACGCGGCTGGCAGTCAAGCCACCAATTATCCCTGATTCGAATCTGACGAGGGCCGATGCGTACGCTGCATCGTCGGCACCAAGAGCAGTCACCCGTTCAACGTCGTCGTCTACCAGGGAAAGGAGCACGTCAATATCATGAATCATCAAGTCCATGACCACGGTCTCGTCGATATCGCGGTCAACCGGCGGGCCGAGTCGACGAGCGGTGATCCCGATCAGGTCGAGATCCTCAGCTAGCGACGTGAGCTCGCTCACGGCAGGATTGTACCGCTCGACATGACCGACTTGGAGGACGACGTTGCGCTCGGCAGCGAAATCGATGAGTCGTTGCCCGTTCTCCACTCGGCGGACAAACGGCTTTTCGACAAGGACATGCACACCTGCATCGATGCACTCGCGGGTCGTCTCGAAATGATACAGGGTAGGGACGGCCACTGAGACTACATCGACAGATTCGAGCAGGGTGTCGAGCGACACGGCCTCCGTATTATATTGCGCGGCAACAGTCCGTGCCCGCGTGACATCTGCATCGTAAATTCCAACCAACTCAGTCGAGGGGAGTGTCCGGTACGTCCGGACATGGTTCTCGCCCATCTTCCCGACCCCGATGACGCCGGCAGACACGGGATAGTCCGAGTTAGGCATCGACAGCCACCCTGGTCACAGCATCGATGATACGATCCAGGTCATCCTCGGTCACGTTCGGATGTACGGGTAGGGAAAGGACCTGATCGGCGAGGCGCCGGCTAATCGGAGGTGCTGATCCCGACATGTTGTATGCCTCCAAGTCAGGGATTGGCTCGGGATAATACACCGCCGTCTCGATACCATGCGCCTCGAGCACATCTTGTCGTCGACCCCGATCCCGGCCCCGAACAGTGTACTGGTTGAATGCATGCGTTCGATCTTCAGGGACGGTCGGGGTGGTCACTGGAGCGTCGGCAAGACCCTCTGTTAGACGCGTCGCGTTCTCGCGACGGGCAGAGAGGAACCTCGGGAGGCGGTCGAGTTGTCCGAGACCGATTGCCGCAGCGATATCCGTCATACGGTAGTTGTGTCCGAGTTCGACGTGATCGTAGCCGTCACTCGACCGGCCGTGATCGATGAACCGGCGGGCTGCCCGGGCGACATCAGCAAGATCCGTGGTGAGTAGTCCTCCCTCGCCGGTCGTCATATTCTTCGTGGGGTAGAACGAGAAACAGGTGACATCAGCAACGGAACCAATTGGGTCCCCGCGGTACGTTGCACCGTGGGCTTGTGCTGCATCGGCCACCAGCGGAATCTCGTATTCGTCCGCAATGTCCCGGAGATAGTCCATGTCTGCAGGCAGGCCATAGAGGTGAACCGGGACGATGGCATCGATCCTCCCATTGCGGGCCCTGATAAGCTCCTCGACGTGTTCCGGGTCGATCGTGTACGTGTCGGGATCGATGTCGGCAAAGATGGGTATGCCCCCGGCAAAACGAATCGCGTTCGCTGATGCAACGAACGAAAACGCCGTCGTAATCACTCGGGAGCCCGGTTCCAGTCCAATGGCTTCGAGCGCAGCATGGAGTGCAGTCGTCCCGTTGGTTGTCGCGACACCGTATTCTGTCCCAGCAAACGTCCGAAACTGTTCTTCGAATGTTTCGACGACATCACCGGCTGCGAGATGCCCCGAATCCAGAACGTCCAGCACGCGCTCCTTCTCATCCTGCCCGATCTCCGGGTCGGCAATCGGAATAGTCACCACGAGACCTCCCACCAATCTCGCGACTGGCCACGGCCATCAATCGACAGTCGGCTGTGGTTAGAGCCGCTTCCGACGCCAGGAGGCGAACACCGCAGCATACCGTCCGCCGTGCTGTACTCTCTCCGTTTCGGATACCCGGTATACTCTCGCATAGTCGATCCGTGAGCGGGGGATTCCGTCGGCACCGACTGACGCGACCTCGGACTTTTATTATCGGGAGAATAAGCCGTGAACCCGGAGAAGAGGCACAGCCACCATCCACGCAGACCAATTCCGGTAGCTTGAGAACCTTGGTCACTCCGCTACAGGGTGGGTAAGCTATGGAACGGACAAACGATGTTTTACGTCGATGGCTCTAACTATCGGACTATATGGCGGCGATCCATGACTGGACATGGGATCTTTTCCTGACGGCATTCCTCGCGAGCGTCGCCACAGTTGTCGTCCTTACAGGGATCGGCTCGACGCCACTTAGCGTTGCAGTGGTGCTCCCTCTCCTCCTTCTTCTTCCAGGGTATGCACTCGTGAGTGCGCTCTTTCCGAGGAGAGCCGACGAACGCGGGAGCGGGGTCGTGGGACGACGGCCGGCTCTCCTCGAACGACTCGTTCTCGCGTTGGGCCTAAGCGTGGCTATCGTTCCTGGTGTCGCGTTTATGCTATCCTTTACACCGATTGGGATTCGTGCGGTCCCAATCGTACTCATCGTCTTTGGAGTGACGGTAGGGTTGTGTTTTCTCGCCTTTGTTGGTCGTGTTCTCGTTGGACCGCACGTCCGCTTTCGGGTATCGAGTAGCCCCACGTTCCGTAGCCTGGCGAAAAATTTCAGCATCCACCGGGTTCGGTTATCCGATTCCGGTCCACTGCATCCAGAAACGGGAACGCAACGACTCCTCAACATTGCGCTTTTCGTCAGTATGCTTGCCCTCGTCGGTAGCGTCGCATTCGTCGCCGGAGTTCCATCCGAGACCAATACGTCGTTTACTGAATTATACCTGCTCCAGCAGAACGAATCAGGTGACTTGGTCGCCGAAGGCCTCTCCGACAGGCTTGTCTCGGGTGAACGGTCGTCCGTGGTTGTCGCTATCGGGAACCACGAAGGTGAGCGTGTACAGTACACGGTCGTCATACTCGAACAAGATGGCGAGCACGTCGACGGCAGCTATCAGGTCCAAACCGAGCGTGAAGTAACACGGTTTCGAGCTACGATCGATCACGCAGAAACCCTTCACGAGCGAGTAGACGTTTCATCACTGAATAGAGAACGTGGTCGATTGGTGATCCTTCTTTATCGGGGTGAACCCCCACAGACCCCGGCCATAACGAATGCGTATCGCGTAGATCAACTCTGGCTAGAGAGCAGGTCAGCAGACTGATGTGGCCCTGGGGTCACGCCGCGCTTGGATACATCGTATATTCCCTCTTCGCACGCCTCCGACACAAGGAAGTCTCCCCACACCCCGTCCTCGTTCTCGTGCTTGCCACGCAGGTGCCAGATCTTGTCGACAAGCCCCTCGCATGGCTGTTCGGGATTGGCGCCTCTGGATACGGGCCTGGCCACTCTATTTTTGTCGCGATACCGATAGGGGCCCTCATTATGCTCGGCGCAGCCCGACGTAGGGTATCCGAGCTGGGGGTCGCAGTCCTGGTGGGATGGTGGTCTCACCTAGTCGGGGATGTCCTTGTCGCAGTCATAGACGACCGAAATGTCACAATTCAGCGTGTTCTCTGGCCGATCACTCCGCCATCACCATCACCGGAGGACCTCGGTGTCATAGAGCGAGTTCTGGAGTATCTCACTCAGTTCATCGATCGACTGATCGCGGGCGATGTCGGACTGGTTGGAGTACTCTACGTAGCGCCCGTACTCCTTGCCCTTGTACTCTGGTTTCTCGATGGGACACCCGGGATGACGTCAATACGGCTTGCGACCAGACGTAACCGATAGCCATCGCTGCTCGGTAGCGCCGGTCAATCGTCGACCTGCCGAATCACGTCTGCCACACCCAACTACGAGCTCCTACCGCTAGCAGGCCTGGATCCCTCGAATTGGTTCTACACGGTCCCAAACAGTTCCCTGTCGGGATCCGGGCCGACTTACCCCTGCGATAACAAAGACCCTCGGGCAACACTCGTGGATCACGCATGGGGACCCGACGCAACCTGTGCCGGCCCAGACAGCGAGGTTCGAGGAGGTGGGATAGGTGAAAGTCATTCTCACGGTTCAGCACCCGGCCCATGTTCACTTCTTCCGACACGCTATCGCTGCACTCGAAGGAGATGGTGCCGAAGTATGGGTCTTCACCCGTGAAAACGAGATGACAGTCGACCTTCTGGACCACTATGACATCGACCACCGTGTCCTGGCCAGGGAGGCGACGTCGCTCGGTTCACTCGCGGCGACGCAGGCAACGATGGAAACACGATTGTTCCGGGCTGCCCGGCAGATCAAACCAGACGTCATGGTTGCTGTCGGTGGGGTGGCGGTCTCACACGTTGCTGCGGTAATCGGGGCCCGGAGTATCGTATTCACCGATACCGAACACGCGACGATCGTTAACAGGCTCACGTGGCCGTTTGCCGATGCTGTCTGCACGCCCACATGCTTCAGGACGGACGTGGGCACCAAACAGATCCGGTATCGGGGTTTTCACGAACTCGCATACCTCCACCCCGACCGATTCTCTCCGGATCCAGATATCCGCAATCACATCGACGTCAATCCCGCCGACCCACTCGTCGTTTTCCGGATCTCCTCGTGGAATTCCTCCCACGACGTCGGACAGAGTGGCTTTACAGACCTAACCGATGCGGTCACCCACCTGGAATCTGCTGGTGCCACCGTGGTGGTGACATCCGAAGTTCCTCTTCCACCTACTCTGCAAGGGCGCCGGAGTCGGGTCCCGCCCCACCGGATCCACGATCTCCTCTCCACGGCCGACCTGTTTGTCGGAGAGGGGGCGACAATGGCCGCTGAGAGTGCCGTTCTCGGAACGCCAGCCGTGTACGTGAACTCCCTGTCGATGGGCTATACAGAGGAACTGGAAGAGCACTACGGGCTGTTCTTCGGCTTCCATGGCGAGGGACGACACGAGGCTGGACTCGAGAAAGCAACGATGCTCCTCGAACGCGATCGCACTCGGGACTGGGAACGACGACGAGAACAGCTCCTCTCCGAGAAACAGGACACGACCGATGTAATCCTCCGCATCGTTCGTGCGCTCGGGCTCTCTAACATGGAACCAGACGACATTGTGGCGGACAGAGAGCGGACCCTCCGCACGCGGTCGAGTCAGGAACTTACCAGTCGATGACTGTCAGTACACACACCGTATCCCCGATGGATCATCGGCCCCCGTTACGAGTCCTCCAGCTCGTCAATACCCGGCGACCGTTCTTCGATACGCAGATCGACGCACTTGCGTCCGTTGGAGTAGAGTGTGAGGTGGAGACTGTCCCCGGGGTTCACACGACGGACTCGCGCCATTCCATGACCGACTACGGGCGGTTTTACGCCTCCTTGCTCCGGCGGGCGGGTGACGAATTCGACATCATCCACGCCAACTACGGCTTGCTAGGCCCGCTGGCACTAGCACAGCCAACTCGACCAGTCGTTCTGACGTTATGGGGGTCTGATATTATGGGCCATGCTCGCTGGCTTGACTGGATTAGCACGGTATCGGCTCGAGCGTGTGATGCCGTAATCGTTCCCTGGCCCACGATGTCACCCCACCTCGATTGTACGCATCACGTCGTCCCATTTGGCGTCGACACTGAGGTATTCCGACCCATGGATCGGGAAGACGCCCGATCCGAAATCGGGTGGCACTCTGAGGACGCTATCGTGTTGTTTCCCTATGACAAGGAACGCCCAGTGAAAAACTACGCACGTGCAGAACAAGTTGTCGAGCAGGCTACTGTCAATGCAGAACTTCGGTGTGTTTCGGATATTCCCTACAAGCGAATGCCCTACTACGTGAATGCAAGCGACGTTGTGCTGGTAACGTCCAAGCGGGAAAGTGGGCCCATGGTTCTCAGAGAAGCTGCGGCGTGTAACGTGCCCGTTGTGTCGACAGATGTCGGCATCGCGAGGGGTTTTCTCGACCCGGTGTCACACTCCTATGTCAGGAAGTCCGTATCGGGGCTCGCGAGGGCCCTCACGGAAGTCTTCCGTTCCGGCGAGCGATCGAACGGACGGGCGGTCCACGAGGAACTCGGACTCGAAGGGATGGGTGAGCGGCTGCGGGACGTGTATCATGTCGTCCTCATGAATAGGAGTGACGTCACGCCGTGACTCAGACCCTGCTGAGGGTAACGGTGAAGGCAGTTCCATCGGGGGTATCCTCGATATCGACCTTGCCGCCATACCGCTCAACAAGCTGATCGACGAGATACAGTCCGGTTCCCGTTCCGCCACCATCGCCAGATGTGCCACGCTGAAAAATTACTTCGCGTCGTTCCGGCGGAATACCAGGGCCATTGTCCGCGACTCGGACGGTTGCTGTCTCGTCCTCCACGGTGGCTTCGATCCGGACGAGTGGTACTTCCGCATCATTGTACAACAAAGCATTGCTGATCAGATTGCCGAACACGGAGGAGAGCAATCGGTTTGCCTGTACCTCGACGGGAGGGAGATCACCGACGACTTCCACGGTCGCGTCTTCATAGAGATCTCGAGCCGTCTCCACCTCGGAGGAGATGACCTCGGAGAGATCAACTGCGACGAGAGGGAGTGGCTCGATCGAGGTGACAGTCTCGGCTGCATCGCCAACACTCCGCGTGAGTTGGAGGACGTGATTACCAGCCGTGAGTATCTCAGAGACGAGGGTCGCACCGTGATGATCGACGTGGTCGGCTAGTTCCTTCGACCGGCCAACGACGAGGCTGATGTCATTGCGAATATCGTGGCGCATCAGTCGATTCAGGACTGCCAGCTGCTCGGTTCGCCGATGAAGCTCCTGTTCGGAGGCATGGCGGGCAACGGCATACTCCATCGTCCGGACGAGCACCTCACCGGTCACATCTGCCTTCGGGAGGTAGTCCTGGGCACCCTTGGCGACCGCTGTCCGTCCCAGCCGTTCCTCGGGGACGCCCGTAAGGACGACGACAGGAACTTCGTGGGGAGTCTCCAGGATGGCTTCCAGTGTCTCGATGCCGCTACTGTCGGGAAGGTTGAGATCGAGAAGGACAACGTCGACGTCGTCATTGAGGCGCTCGATACCCCTCGCGAGTGACTCAGTGTGCAGTATGCCAACCTCCACGGGGTCCGCGTCGATCCCCGACTCATCCGACCGTGACGTGTCCGGTGGTTGGAGGCGTACCCCCGCTGTCTCCGTTTCGGACAGGAGCTCTTCGATCAGTCGAGCGTCTCCTGGATTGTCTTCCACCAAGAGAATGGTAAACGTCGTCATCGTAGTCTCATCAATCTGCAACCCGAAGAACACTCATGGAGCCGTCGCGGGTTCCGACGCAGGCCAGTAGTACTCCGTGGAACTGTCAGCGGGGTGGCCATCATTGATCGAGAAGTGCATCGACCGCACGGACATCCGCCGATTCATCCGACGCCTCGTCGTCGCTCTCGAGTTCAGCTTCGAGCGAGTCTATCCGATCGAGGAGCCGTGCATATTCACCACTCGTTTCGAGTTCCGCTGGTGGGACCTCCGCGAGCAGAACCGATCGGCGGGCAAGCAGCGAGAGGTATTCGATGCGACGATCATCGAAAACGCGTCGCGAGAGGACGTCGGCAACGACCTCGAGAAGTTCCTCTTCGACGACCGGCTTATTTAGATATGCATCAAACGACATGTCGACGACGTCAAGGTCGGGATCGACCGCGCTCAGCACGACCACCTGGCAGTCAAAGCCATGGTCGCGGATCTGCTCAAGCACCTCGTCGCCGGTGAGTCCGGGCATCCGTCTGTCCAGGAGAACCACGTCGACCGACGCATCAAGCTTCCGGATCGCCTCTCTGCCGGTATGGGCCCGTTCGACCTGGTATTCGTCCTCGAGCCAGCCAGCATGCATCTCGACGAGTCGAGGATCATCGTCCACTATGAGGATCGTCGGGAATGGGTTCTCGCCGAGGTTCCGTTCGCCCCATGTCGCCAGCTCGTCGAGTACTGGTTCTAGCTCTCTCCCGTGCTTCGTAAGCTCGTATTCGACACGGCGTGGTGACTCGGTGATGACCCTGCGTCGAACGAGATCATTCTCCACGAGGTCATCAAGCGTATCCGTCAGCACTTTCGCAGAGACGCCGTCCAACCGGTCTTTCAACTCGTTGAATCGCAGCGGGACGCCCTCGAGGAGCCGCTGTATTACGACGGGATGCCACTTCTTTGAGAGCAGGTCCAGTGTCTCGCGGACCACCTGCTCGTTGTGTGTCTCGGCGGTCACCGCTAGTGTACTCCGCGGGCTAAATTTGCGCCTTGTGTCCTTATTTGTTGGGTATCGTGAGCGGCACCCGGTATCTGTCGGAATCGAGGATATACTTGCTACCGACGTGGTGACTGCCCGGAATCCATCCATGCCTGGGTCGTTCGTCACCCTCACTCACCGACTGGTAAGCCGGGGCACTCACCTACATGTTAGCTAGGATTGATATAATAATATACATTTTTTTGGGCCGTGATCCAACGTGGTGGAGATCGAGCCGACTGACGAATCGTCCGAGCGTATTGATGCAGAGACCGACAGGCGTTCGATCCTAAAGGCCGTGGGAGCTGCCGGGATCCTCAGCGGGTCAGCCATGGCGCCTGCGTCGACCGCAGGGGCTTCAGATGGCACTGAACCGGATACCCAGCAATCAATACCGACGCAACAGGAACAGGACAAGACATCCTCCGACGCCGTGGATAGCCCCGGTGGTGGTCGGCGCATTGTTGGCGACCAGGGCTATACCACGATTGCGGAGGCGTGGGATGACGCCGAGTCCGGAGACATCGTGTACATCCACTCGTCCTACGATGCGAAGGAGGCCGATGAAGCGTTCCCGATCGTCCTCGATTACGAAGAGAAGGAAGTCATGCTTTCCGGTGGTCATCCGTCGGGGTCTGTCATCGATGCATCCCACTGTGAGAACAACGTGATCGAGGTCCTCGGCAGAGGGATGAACGATTACCGGAACAACCCGGTCGTCCAGAACCTGAAGATCATCGGAGGGAACGTCGGACTTCGGATTCAGGCGGCACCGTTCTCTTCCTATCAGAATCTCGTGTTTTACAACACGGGGTCACATGCCGTCGAAATCGCTGGGTACGTCGATCCCGACAGTGGTCGGTCGAAAGGTACCTTCGGAGCGACGTTCACGAATTGCCAGGCCTTCCAGTCTGGGGGCGATGGGTTTCGGACGAACAAGAACGCCTACGCCCACGGCACGACCTTCCAGTCGTGTCGGGCGACGGCGAACCGTGGAGCAGGCTTCCGACTCCGCGGCTACATCTGTAAGATCCATGGGGGGACCACCCAACTCAACTTCGATTACGGGATCGAAGCACGACTCGGGAAAGCGATGAACATCCGCGGCGTCTACATCGAAGGGAACTCCCGCGGCAACGAGTTCCCGGTTGAGGTATACGTCCGCAACGCGGATGGCTTCACCATCGATACGTGTTACTTCCACGGTATCGTCTCGCGGGCTGTCTCACACGACTTCGAGAGTGTCTGCCGGGGAGTAAATGCCCACCAAACACAGCATCTAAACGTCAGAAGCTGTACCGCCCGGAACTATGATGACGGGTTTATTGCGTTGTTCGGGTGCGAGGATCCCGATATTCACTGTGAATCCCACCACGTCTTCGACGCAGAGATGCTCGCGGAAGATCCTTACCGCCGCCAGAACTACAGGGTGCGCTCGGCGGGCCGGATCCTTCCGTGTGATCTATCGGGTATCGATGGACATCACGAGGGCGATCACGGGTACCATGTAGGCCAACATACCGAGGGACCGGCCATCTGGCGCAACGGTCGGTGGCACGTTGCAGATACAGAGACGCTGTAGATCGCTCGATCCCCGCCCGCGTTCGGCCCGCACTCACGCAATTGCGTTCGACCCTCTTCCCGCTACCCGTTCCGGTATCAAGCGGGTGGCCGCACTGGGATACTCGACGCTGCCGTCACACCACTCCACAGCACGATTCTCCAGGAGGGTACTGTGTCGGATGGCGTTCATTCGGACTGTGCTCCCTATCCGGAGCATCCTCCACTTAACAACCTGATTACTATAGCCCAGACAACCCACGTCAGAGTAGCGTCTGGAATAGCGCCCACCGTCCGGCTGCCCCCGCAATGTCCGAATATTCAAACCGACAGGCACTCGGTGTGCGGTGACTGGACACGGATCCTTGCACCGTTGCAGTAGGAGCACGATCGACGATGATCCACCCGGGACGACAAGGGATGCGAACTACGTACGCCCGGACACTGATAGTCCGAGAGCGGGGGAGTTCACAATGAGCACGTGGACAGACGAGCCACGTATCCACCGCGATGTTCTTGGGGGTATCCTCGGATTGCTCGCCGCGGTGGTGATGCTCCCAATGCAACTCATCGCCACTGGCACCTACATTCAGTTGTTGCCGGTCGTTGTTGGGGGAGCGTCGCTCTGTTACCTAGCAATTGTCCGAGCAGACGATACCCGGGCGCTTCCACAGGTTTCCAAGACGACCGCACACCTGCTTCCGGTCGGGACACTCCTCCTGTTCTCGGCAATGGTACTGGTCGCCGGCTTCCAGGGTCGGACGATCCCGTTCTACTACCTCGCGGCGTGGGCGGGAGTACTTCTCTTCGTTCAAGTGCTGTTCGTTCCCGATGCCGACTTCCACCACGGTCTAATTCTCGGACAGATAGTGCTCTTTGGCCTCATCGTACGGGGTGCAGCACTCTATACGACACCGGGATACGTGGGAATCGACGTCTGGTCGCATGTACCCCACTGGAGTGCAGCGATTCTGGATACCCATTCACTCGCACCGATCGCAGATGCGAAGTATTACGCGTCGCCACTGTTCCACTTGCTCGTCGTCACCGGGAGTCTCCTACTAGACGTTACCCTTCGCCAGAGCGTATTCCTCACACTTGGACTCTCAATGCCGGTTGCAGCTCTATTCGTCTATGGTGCTACTGTACAGATCACGGAACCTCGATGGGCAGTTCTTGCCGCGGCCATCTTCACTGCGAGCGGCAACGTGATCGAATGGGGTATCCACCTCATCCCCACCAGCCTCGGCTTGCTGTTCTTCGTAGCTGTCGTGTACGCGCTCATACGAGTCCTGATCGTGTCTAGCGGGTGGAAGGACTATCTCCTCGTGGTACTGTTCAGCACAGCCGTCATTTTCACCCACCAGATCTCATCTATGATCCTGTTGGTGCTCGTCGCCGCAGGGTTACTCGCGAACGTGCTGGTTTCGATTGGTGTTCTCGCGATCGACAAATCGGCCGACGGCCTGGGTTCGTCGCGACGGTCGATGAACCTCGTGGGACTGCTCGTTTTCGATCTCGGTCTCGTGACGTTCAACTGGTCGATGACACCCTACCGAGGCAGGACCTTTCTCGGAACGATGGGAAACTGGTTCATCGATACGCTCACGACCTCGGCCGCGTTCGGAAATCTCGCCCGGGAGTCGACTGGTGCACCCCTCCCTCAAACAACATTCCTGGAGATAGCCGTCTCCTACGTCGATGCACTCGGGTTTCTTGGCCTCCTGTTTATTGCGATCGTTGGGGGGCTCGCCGGGGTGAGTTATCGTAATGGCGATCACGCCACGGCGACGTGCGTCATTGCGATGGGGATCATGTTGCTGTTCGTCTTTGGTTTCCCGCTGTTCGGTATCAGGATGTTCGTCCCGAGCAGATGGTATGCATTCCTCGTTGTCCCGATGGCTGTGCTCGCCGGGGTGGGGGCCCGCACACTCTCGGACCGTGGACCGGTCCAGCTTACAGTGGTTCTCTTGCTCCTTTTCGCGGTTGTGTTTCCCGTGGTTTCCGTGATCTCGAGCGATGCATCACAGGATGCACCGGTCTTCGACGAGGTCCAGACTCGCTACAGTTATACCGAAACAGAGCTGGCAGCCGTCGAAACGCTCGAAACAATATTGGTCCCGGACGAGGGGGGCCACCTACACACCGACCATCCGTACAATACTGTGTTCAAACGCCTCGGGATTCACACGACCAGAGTAACACACATCGTCGCCGGAGAAACTCCCAATCGGATGGTTCTCTATCGGGAGTACCAGCGAAGTGGGGCTGCGTATTTCGCGACTATGTCTGGGCGCGCCCACCAACCATCCGTATCCCGGGCAGCGATCTGTAGCAATCGTGATATTGTCTACGATAACGGCGACGTCGCACTGTGTGTCGATCCACCTGCGTCGGGAAACTAACGGTGATCGGTATCGCCGGTGTCAGAGAGCCCCGTACTGGGGAGCAACATTCCGCGAGGCGACGCGGTGGTAGAGATGCAGTAATTTGTGTTCGATACGAGGCGGTGCAAACTGCTCGAGATGCGCAGGGATCGCGTCTTGGTAGCTCTCGTAGCTAGCGAAGATCTCTTCGACAGCATCTGCCAGGGCGGTCTCGTCACCCGCATCGAACCGGACCCCACAATCGCCTACGATGAAGTCGGTGCTTCCGACATCCGATGCCGCCACAGGTGTCCCCGTCTCCAGCGCTTCGAGTAAGACGCGTCCGAACGGTTCGTCGAGGAGCCCCGGGTAAACGAACACGTCAGTGGCATCGTAGACAGCCGGCAATTCCGAATGGTCAACGTGACCCAACCACTCTATGCGATCGTCAACCCCCAGGAGGCGTCCGAGCTTTCGCAACGACCGTTCGTACGGGCCAGAACCGGCGACCCGGAGTCGAATGTCATGCCCCCGTCGAAGCAGGATCGGCAACGCTCGGAGGATTACTTTCACCCCTTTTTCGTCCTTCAGCGCGCCGACGTAGAGCAGCTCGATAGGGGCATCGTCGAGCGTGGTCGATCCAGGGAGATTCAGGAAAGATTCCTCATAAAAATGCGGAATGACCTCGATTCGGTCGACAGGAAAGCCGAGGTCACCATAATCCCGCCGGATATGTGGAGAGACGGCGTGGTACGCTGAAATGGAGCTGGCACTGTCGATACACCGTCGTACGAACCCTACTTTCCCCACAGAGGAGTACGCGGCCCTGAGGCTACTCTCTACACCCTGACGGAGATCGATATCTGCGCTCGCGATACAGCCTAGGCATTTTTTCGTCGCGGGACCATCGCACTTCTCCGTGCCGTGGTAGACGAAGTCTCCCTTTGGGCACACCGGAAAATAGGAGTTTAGAGTGACGAGCGTTGGCACGTCAAGATCCGCAACAACAGGGATGAACGCCGGTGAGTGGGAGTGTACGAGATCGTGTTTCTCAAGCGGGTCACGTTCGGACCGGATCGCGTCGAGTTTCTGCCAGAGCGGATGAGGGAGTTTGGCCAGGTCGTCATGTAACACGTACTCTACTCGGTCGCGTGCGGGTAACGAGACGTCTCTCCGGTCGGCATCGGTCTGACTCGCGACGTAGACCGTCAGATCGAGATGCCTAGACAACCGTTCGAGAACGAGTGAGGAGGTGTACGTGGCTCCCGTTCCAGTCGATCCCGGACACTCCGCCGGGATAAATCCGACGTCGAGACGCCGAGTCGTCCGGTCCTCGTTGGGAGACTCACTCTCCCGCCCGGGAGACGAATTCGACATAGCCGTGCGCTTGATCGGCTCGGGCTTTGTTATGGAGACAACAAACGGGCTGCGAGGAGGATACTCTCCCCGGAACGACACCTCCTGACACGTCGAATATCGGCGTGATGCTACGAGATTGGCGTCTCGGAGTCAGGCACGTCCACCGCCTGGAGGGTCTGCATGTACTCGGTGAGCTCGGCGAGTACGTCGGGCGGACAGTTCTGAAGCTGCCACTTCATGTGGGTGAGGATTTCGCGCTTGCCACGATCTAGGAGAACGTACTTGTTGGTTCGTTTATCCTGTTGTCCTTTGTTTACGAACCGGGCATTCACCAGCGTATCCAGATTCGGATACAACCGACCGTGCCGCACATTTTCCTGGTAATACTCCTCGAGTTCGTCTTTGATCTCTAGCCCGGACGGTTCGTCCAACCCTGCAATGACGAACAGCAGATCGCGCTGGAACTCCGTCAGGTCGTGCATCGGTCCTCTACCACTCAGGAACAGGCACAGGCTATTATATGGCCAAGACCGTTTCCTGATTTATATATTTCTTAAAGGACGAATCCACTACGTATCGGTCATCCATCATTCATCCGAACGGGTGTGCGCTCGTCAGGTTCGAACCCTATAACCACTAGACGGTACGGACCTCAATCCCATCGAATGCACGTCTAGGTCGTCGCCCTCTACTGGTAGGAGCATTTCTGTATACGCTTACCAGACACCTAAGACGAGTGAGCAGGAAAATGGGGTAAACACGCACTTTGACAGCTCGGGGAGTCATCGACGGAGCGACGGTTGTGTGGGCCGCTGTTCGGATTCCGCAGATGCGAGCGTAAATGAGAACGTTGTTCCGCAGCCTGGCTTTGACTCGACTGATATATCTCCACCATGACGAGTAACGATTTTCTCACAAATCGCTAGGCCGATACCGGTAGAATTGTCGTCGGAACTTGTATAGAAGAGGTCGAACACCCGATCCTGCCGCTCTTCAGGGATGCCATCGCCATCGTCCGAGACCGATAGAATCCATCCATCAGCGTTTTCACACGGCTCAGCAGCGATGCGAATCTCCGGGTTCTCTCCCGAATACTTGATCGCGTTGCTAATGAGATTCTGGAAGAGTTTTTCGAGTTGGCCACGATCTCCAGTCACCCTCGGGAGATCTCCGACTACGACGTCCGCTCCTGCCTCCTCGATCGCGATCGAAAGGTTTTCACGGACGCTATCGACGATCTCCTCACAGTCAACTGACGCTTGCTCGACGTCACCCTGGTCAATCTGGGAGTACTGGAGGAGAGCACGGATTCGTCGTCGGAGACGTTCCGACCCATCAACGGCATACTCAATAAACTCCCGACCATCCTCATCGAGATCATCGGCGTAGCGACGATCGATCATCTGGAGGTAACTCGAGATCATCCTGAGCGGTTCCTTGAGATCATGGGAGACGGCGTAGGCATATTGCTCAAGGTCAGCGTTCGAACGCTCGAGATCTTCGCGACGGTCCTCGAGTTCTTGTTGGCGCTCCTTCAACTCGGTGACGTCTTCCAAGGCGATGATCCTCGTCTCATCCACATCAGGGAGTTCGAGGGGAACGCCATTCGCTGAGATCCATCGCTCGATCTCGTCCGCTCCAGTAAACGGGAATTCAACCCCCCGTATCGGTTCGTCCGTTTCAAGGAGGTGGTACACCGGATTTTCTTCAGCCGTCCCGTCGAGCGAGTCAGGAACCCTGCACCGGATA
>CAZEDI010000013.1:0-7986 GCA_964510865.1 uncultured Halobacteriales archaeon | reverse complement strand
CGGCGTCTCCGCCGACCAGCGTCTTCGCACGCTGATTTGCCCGGGTGATACGTCCACTATCGTCGAGAACACAGATAGCTATTGGAATAGATTCGAGGATATGTTCAATCAGATCTCGCTCCTGGCTGAGGGCTCGTTCGCTTTCGCGGAGTGATTCTTCCCGAGTTCGACGTTCGGTGATATCCCGACCGATGCCGCAGATATACAAGGGCGACCCATCTTCGCTCCTGATCAAGGAGGCAGTGAATGAATACGGAATACGCTCCCCGTCCTCGGTAACTATATCGAGCTCTGCAACCCCCTGACCAGTCGAAACAATATCTCCGAGCTTTTCGACGAGGTGCTCGTGGTCCTCCTCGGCGATAAACCGAAACGGAGTCGAGGTCGCGATCTGCTCGGGATCGAACCCCGTAACCGTCGGGAACCGCTCGTTCCAAAACGTGAAGTTGAGGTCGAGATCGAACACGAAGAAAATATCGAGGAGGTTATCGAGAACGACGTCGACGAACGATGATTCGGGTGTGAAAGGTCCACTCCCGTCGAATTGTCCGAACTCCTTGACCACGAGTTCGACTTGCGACCGCCCAACCGGTCGAACGAGCGTATGATAGAGTCGTCCGTTCCACTGTCCAGTCACGGTTTGTGTTCGGTCAGTTAGCAGTGCTTCCTCTCCCCGTTTCAGATGTCTCGCAGCCTCGGTCGGGCCCATGAGTTTCCCGAGCGTGTGATTCCCTTCGACCGAGACAGTCGAACCAGACCCAAGCTCCCGGAACGAGAGAATTGCCCCGTCGGTTTCTATGGTTAGCGCCCAGCCGTCAGTCTGTGTCGATTCAGTGAGGAGCGTGCCAAAATTGTCGGGGACGTCACCCGATTCGAGGTCGGACGTAAGGTGAGCGTCATTCGAGGTGAGTCGATCTATCGCTGAGTGAAGCTCTGTTTCGTCGGCAATCACACGCACGTGGTTATCAGCATTCATCAGGTCAGTCATCGGCGGATCGTCCTCGGCAACAGTCGTCTGCTCGGGACATCGAACAATAATCGGAACTTTTCTGGTAGCGTCCAGCATTCGATCGTTCATCGTCTCGAACAGTTCGCGATCGACGATTAGACAATCAAACCGGGCACGCGCTAATTTCTTTTCAGCAACATCGATCGACGACGTCAACTGCACTGCGACTTCCCCGTGTTCTTGATTCGATAGCTCACAGGCACACTCGGGATGTCGGCCTAAATACAGGACGTCGGTTAAGGTCATCTTATCTTCCACGGTTCCGCTGAACCCCTTCGAGAGGTTTATTCACCGCCACGATACGAGTCTGCCGACCCCGATTCGGTCAACCGCCGATGATTGGTATGCCTGGCCCACATCATAAGTATTGCTCGGAATAGGTCTCGGGGGCGGGCGGCTCTTCCGCTATGCAACAAGGTCTGATTACTGGTCGGTAACCGAGTGCACTTACACATATGTTATATTAGTTACAAGTGAGGAAAGGCCATGATCTCAACTAGGATCCGACAATGGGAGACACACCACGTACATCGGTGGACGCAGTCAAACGGAGAACCTTACCAAGTAGGGGCAGAGGAGTTAGTGTAGAGGGAGACACCACAGTCGAATATCGCGATCATGTCCTAGGTGGGGGAGGGGAGTCAATCGATGAGTGAACTATCACCTGCAGCGCGCATTGAGGCGGCGCGGGAACTACTGCTCGGGTGGTCGAGCGACGAATACGCCGCGCTCTCCGCGGAGAGCAAGGCTGCACTCCAGGAAGCCATCGAACATCTGCACGTCTTCGACGATACGCTCGAGGAGTGTGGGCGAAAAAAATGAACGAGGAGCGATCCGCGGGGGCCGAAGAGCGCGCAACACAACACTGGCCAGCATTCATGCTCACCTGTACGTTCAATCCTTCGACAGCGCATGCGGATCGCCAGCTCGATCCCGACGAGGTGTTCATCTTTGATCCGTCGCGCTCGGGAACGGATGGGACAACCCATTGGATCACTGCGGAAGAGGGGTCCTATCTTCCACTCGAAGAGACACAGTAACAGTGCGGACGGGAGTTATGTCGAATGAATTGTCCGTTCGTACGGACTATCATACCCATATCACAGGGTAAATGCACGGACACCATCGACCAATCCATTACATCACTAGGATTGTAAAGGAAAACGAGATGTTCGTGACAGTTTCCCTCACGAGCAAGCCATCTGCGTCGAGCATTCGTTGTCGAGGAGCTAATACGGGGGAAGACCGCTTTTCGAGAACGGCGATTCAGCTGGGACGATATCTCTAGATGTCGGATTACCAGTAGTATCCGGGTGATCGAGGGGATCCTGATCGAACACGTCCTCGGGCGTACTCATAGCTCGGATTGCAGGCATCCCGAGCAGTGTGAGGAGTGAATAGAGGACCGTGGTATTGTCCGTGCCCTCAAGATGCTGCGTATAAGACGTGTGCGCTCTCTCATAGTCGACGAGGGGAAGTGTCTCAAGCACGTCGCGGTTCGTCTCCATGGTCTCCCGGGCAAACGGTCGTTGTCTGAGGAGGGCGGCTCTGTTAGGCCATGGCCCGTGATCGTAGTGTGGTTCAGGCGGCTCGTCGTCCGCGACATGTGTCCACCAAAACTGATTCAGGAGGCCACCGAGGTACTTGCGATAGAAGGACTTATCCAGAGGGACACCTGTCCGAGCATGCGGGAGTGCAGCAAGTTGCGGGTCCAGGCGCGTGATCCCCCGCTCAACAATATTGGTTCTGACCCGCTGCACCACTGGAACCTGCATAGAGAGATCAAGGAGTCGGTTATCCAAAAACGGGGTCCGGTAGGGAAGTATCTGCGCGAGGCTTCGGGAAAAAATAGCGTCTGTATCTGCGCTCATCGGGTAGAAATCCCCGTAGAGAACAAGGGAGGCGAGCGACTCGTATCGAACGCCGTGACTCTCGATTTGGTCGTTGATCCAGGTGATGTTTGCTCGCACTACATCGTGGATAGGACGGGGGGTGGAGCCACAAGGATATGGCTCGATTGCCCCCGCTGTTTGCATCGCGACGTAGTCGTCTAGTGAATCGATACGTGGACGGATCGGGAGTGAAATGTCGCCCAGGGGGCCAAGTGAGAGCCGGGGGTTCAAAAACGGGCCGTCCGAGAAAAGCATGTCCGCGTACAGACCAGAGACGAGGCAGTCGACTTCATCAACGATCTCGTCTTGGAACCCCGTGGCATATGCCTGATCAAACCACCCACTGAAATTGGCGAGTGGAGCATTCCGTGGTAGCGCCCGGTCATCATAGGCGGAATCGCGTTCGAGAAGCCGGAACGTATCACCTCGACGCTGTGCTGCTTGTCGGGCGATCCGAGCCTCCCGGCTATCCCAGTCGGCAATGTGAAAGGCGGTCAACCGCTGATCCATCGCTGCTTGAACCGCCCTAGAATCGCTACCCCCGGACAGGAACAGACCGTAGGATCGATCGTCCCGAGTCCACTCCGTCAAGACGGTCGAGAGGGTCTCGACGAACTCATCGATCACCTCGGAGATTGGTCGTTCGATGGGATCGTACGAAGGAGCCCAGTACCGCCAGACATTCGTGGAGAGATCATCGAGATCAACTGTGACCACGGATCCGGGAGGAACCTCGTGCACGCCGGAGAACGGCGTTGCTGTTCCGAAGACCCTGCGTAGCTGGAGATACTCATAGAGGTACCCCGGATCTAGATAGACGTCGACGGATGGGTAGCGTGTGAGGACCTGGGAGTTCGAGGCGAATACGAGAGTCTCCCGAGATGGACACGCATAGTAGATAGGTCTGGTTGCAACCCGATCAGTCACAAACGAGACCGTATCGACCTCCCGGTTATAGATGAGTATAGCGAAATCGCCGTTGAGATCGGGGACGAATCCGAGCCCGTATGTATCGTAGAGCCGTGCGCAGTACGAAGCGCTCTCCGCCGGTGGGCTAGGTCGAGGTGAATAGTCATCACCACTTCCGAACCCATACACTTCCCCCCAGACCCATATATGGACGTCTGCCACCTCCGCAGTCTCCGGGGGATCCTCCACCAACGACCGGTGGAATGAACTGGATACAGCAACGTCTCCATCGCGGTAGCTCGTGGCGACTTCATCGTCCCGCCAGGCCACCCCATCACGCAATCGTTCGATCGGGTGGTCGCGGGTTCCGACAACGCCACAGATGCCGACCATCACCCCCATTCTCGGTGAGGCGCTCCCTTATTATGTGGAATATATGAGTGGACAGATGTACACTGGCAAGCACGGGTGAGCCAGTTGGAAATAATCCTCGGGCATAAGACGTTCGTCTGACGCACGTATGACGCGCGCACGCCGCGGTGCGAGGGCCATTCACGGGGATTTTCTCCATATGCGACCCCATTTTGACGGTATAGAGGTCCTACTACGAGGATGCTCTCCGGCTGGCATGCGAGGAGATTCGGATACCAATACGGGGGAGCATGGAGTCGATTTTCGTGTCTTGTGGGCACACTGTGACACGCCTTAGCAAACCCGTAAATCGCTGGACAGAATGATGATCGATGGGACAATACTGGACGGGGACGATCTCCGTCCAGTCGCGTCAGTCCAGTGAGGAGTATCCTTGGTTTGCCCGTGCGAACTAATGGAGGGCGAGGTAAACTCGGCTTAACGGTCACAAGGTATTTGCCGGTTGCTTCGGTGTAATACTGCTGTCTATGGAGGAGTCTCGTCGCACGAAGAACGGCATCGAAGCGTACTCGCCCGTGGGCCACGACGGACCCATGATACCACGTTCCGACGTGGATTCGAAAATCGTTCCCGAGCACGCAATCCAGTCCGAAGCTGAACCCGTCCACATTGTCGAGTTCGAATCAGATAACGGAGCCGAACCTGTCGGTACTGCACTGGTTGAGGCAGTTGCCGCCGTGCGTGACATACCGCCCACGGCACTCGTCGACAGGTTGAGTGATAGGATCGATCCTGATGCTCTGGAACGTCTCTTCGATCCAACGGATTCAACTCCCGGAGTATCGGGATGGCTCACCTTCGCTTTCGCTGGTACTTGGGTAACAGTGACCGACGACCGAGAAGTCCGCGTGTATGATCCAATGATGTCAGAGGAGCATAAAATGGCGTAACTAGCCTTGGCCGAATTCTGTCCGTTGGTATTCAGCTAGTCGGCCGTACTCAGTCACGTGACAGACACGCGGGGACGCATCGGGGCAAAGGAATACCTGGCTCGAAGTGTTCGAGGGTGGGAGATGTCTTGCTCGCGCCATCCACGTTTAGTACATCGAGAGGAACGGAATACGCGGCTCAGCTAGTGAACGTCTCGGTTGGTGTCCCTCCCCCGTCGTGAAGACGGGTCGTCACTGGACTGAGAGAGAATAACGGGTACACCACCATGTTCACTACATCGCAGGCCATCATTTGTCCGTTCGATAGTGCCAGAACACGACGGGCTGGGACAGGGAAGCACCTCGACACCCTGTGTCCGATGGAATTCACGGAGTGCGGAAGTCATCATACCGAAGTCCGGGCGATCTGACATACATGTCGTGACGACTGCATTCCCCTTTCTTATTCATGGCCTACGATCCAGTAGTGAGCACTGAGCACCTGTAGCTGTCTTCACGAGAGGACAGACTGGTTACTTCACGAACCGTGTTTGATTCACTGTACCGGATCGTCGTCTCTCGATTTCGTCGTTATTGCTCACTTGATACTCTCCGAGCGACTTCCCGCGCGAGTACGAGTCCGAGAAACACGCCGACGATGATAGATGAGAGAGCGATATCCGAAGCGAGCGATGCGGGGAGGAGATCAAACCATGCCGTCGCGATCAATACGAGACAGCCAACTGTAGCGTAGCGGTAGTATAGATTCCACTGATGGGCGTGGGACGTCGTCAATGCTGGCGTCGGCCCCGAATTGGTTCCCTTGACCGGGTCCGGCTCATTGAGCAGGAATGTGTCAAGCACGTCCGCACGATCTGTTCGCTCGACCCATCCCCGATCCTGATCGTACACGATGATCCCTGCATCATCCAATTTCGGCAGGTGCCGTTGGTACAGGGAGATATACACCCGCTGGCGCCTAGTCGAGTCGAGCTGTTCAGGGGTCGTATCATACTCTTCGGCGGCCACCTCCTCGACGACCTCACGCATATCTACAGCGCCGTCTGTCCCACGAAGATAATGAAGCGTGAGCCGCCGCCGATGGCTTTGGAGGAGATGGAAGATTTCGTCCATCGGCAGTTCCTCATCATCCTCCTCCAGAGGTCTATCGGCATCGACGGGCAGGCTAGTCGGTCGCTCCGTTTGTGCTGACATGTGAATTGTCCCTAGACGGGGATACCGTGGGATACGACATAAATCGCGTTTGCCGTTCCGAACTATTTCGAATCATCAGCAGAGCTTTCCTCAAGGATCAAATGGAATGGTCGAAGGGTTTAAGAGGTTGTTCGGGATTGATCGGGTCCAAGACATGGTTCAGTCTATAGAATCCACCGATGTAGGCTACGTTGTGTCGCACAGAATTCGAGACACGAGGAATGAGATACGGGTGCCTATCGACAGAGAGCGATCGAAGAGTCCAGCGTGAATCAGCGACTCCGGGTCCCGACTGCGATCTCTGGTTCTTCACCTGCGAGGCAGATAAGATTCTCCCGCCCGATCTGAATCTTTACGATTCGCCCTTCGTCATCCATTGCGGAGAGCAATCGACTCACTTTCGCCTTCGACCACTCCGTCGTATCGACGATCTGGCCCTGCTTCATCCGACCACCTCGTTCATCCAGTATCGATTCGACATACGCCTCATCCGGTAGGAGGTCTCGGTCGTCTATCGAGACATCGATCGATTGAGTGTCATGACGGGAACCGGTCGACCTTGGTGGCGCTGTCGATGCCGTGTTATGCGAATGTGACGGTGCCATCGACATCCGGTCGAGGACAATTTTCGTGAAGAGATAGACGCCTTCAGAGACAGATGTTGTTCCGTCGCGAACCGAATCGCTCGAGGGACTCGGTTTCGCTATTAGCCGAGAGAGATATCGGGCGGTCGGTCTCCGGGACCCACTCCGCCAATGCCCACCGCGGACTGTCAAAACGGCTGTGCCGATACAGGCACCGAGTACGAAGAGGAGCAAGACAGCAGGAACCTGTGTGGACCCGGGGCCAGCGCCATCTGAAAGTCCTCCAGTCTGGCGGAGTTGTATCCCTCGAAAGTTCGCCGCCGCGACATCGACCGGTTGTTCAGTATTCACGACGTGCACCTCGTCACGAGCGGTCATCCGGATATGACGGTCATCCACGGACGACTGCACCGCATCAGAGACACTATCGGAGGCACCAGTCAACGTGGAACTAGAGCGGGAATCCTGAAGTGATCCACGAAGCACTTCCGGGAGCTCACTGTCGATCGCTGTGGGTTCCGCAGGAGGAGAGGCCCGAATGATTTCTCCCGGGAAGTACAGCACTGCTTCCGAATCCATCGAGGTCTCGTCCGATTCCTGTGTATGGACCGGTCCCTCACCGGTCATAGAACACACGCCTTTCACATCCCCGTTCGGAGAGGTTTGGGTGTCTGCGAGTGCGGGAGAGGGGATCAACGCCACTCCCAGGACGGTGATGAGTACGACGACGAACAGTCGGATAGCGGTAGTCGTAGGTGGCATGGTTTGGGCGGGTAGGGCCGTGCGTGGGCTCTCCTAGCCTGCAACTAGGGCCCGGAGATGGTCCAGTTTCCTCCGGGGTCCGGTTGCTCTCACGGCGACGGAGAGCACACGGCCAGTCGGGTGCGCATACGATTCGCAGCGAGGAAGTATTAAGGTTTTGTGCTCATGGACATGCCAGGTATGTACGCGATTTTCCCGGAGAAATACGACGATGGCCGTGTTCGGTCATCAGTCCATGTCGTTTCCACTAAATCCACGACTCGTGACAGACAGGGAAAGCCACAGCCACGATACTGTCGGTTATGGGAAGAGGC
>CAZEDI010000012.1:0-40590 GCA_964510865.1 uncultured Halobacteriales archaeon | reverse complement strand
TCCTCGTCCAGGGAGTTCCCCGCGAGGACTTGTTCGAGCTGCTCGGGCTGGAGTCGCTGTCCCGTGAAAAACGGGCCGAATTCGGCGTACTGGGAGGTCGAGGGATCGAAGCGCATCTCGTACAGCAAGTCCTTGAACTGCGTCGGGTCATCGGACCACAGCGTGACGCCCCATTCGTAATCGTCGAGACCGATAGACCCCGTGATCATCTGGGTGACCTTCCCTGCATACGACCGACCGATCTCGCCGTGGCTTTGCATGTGCAGCGCCCGTTCGTCGAAGGGCATATCGTACCAGTTCTGTGCCGGCTCTCGACGCTTGTCCATCGGGTAGAAACACACGTATGTAGCGTCGGGAATGGTGGGATGGAGGCGCGTTCGAACGTAGTTCGCGAGCCCGGTATCGTCGATTTCGTCTGGATCGAGTTCGTCGTTGGTATAGCCGGAGACCTCGGTCACGGAGATATAGGAGTGGGCACGCTCGGTCATGCTGGCGAGCGCGGTATGTTCGAAGCGTCGTTCGAGCGCGTTCACCTGGCCCATCGTTGGTCGGAGGTGGATGAGCAACACATCGGCCTTGTGGCCGGTGATCGCGTAGGTGACGGAGGCCCCCTCGTCGGCGTCTTCGAGGGACTCGACGGAGTCGAGGAAGGCTTGGCCCTCCTCGATCGCCTGCTCGCGCTCCCGTGCTGAGGCGTCGCGCCAGGCGTCCCAGTCTATCGTCCGGAAGTCGTGGAGGGCGTACCACCCCTCCCGGGTCGGCGGCGGTTCTCGTCGGTCCATACGGGGTGAGCGTGCCGCGTCACCTTGGGGGTTTTGCGTTCGATCACAGGAACTGTGGCCCGAACAGGGTGACGAGCACTGCGAACAGCATCGAGAGGCCGACGCTCGTCGTCACGGCGCTCGTGATCGCCCGCCGTCGCGGTACCGGTAGTCGGGAGATGACCGCTTCTGCGGAGGCCCGGAGGAGATGGCCCCCGTCGAGCGGGAACGCCGGGATGCAGTTGAATACGGCGAGGTTGAAGTTGATCCATCCGGTCCAGAATAGGGCATTCGCCAGCCCGAAGATCACCCAGGGCACGCCGGTGAAGGGTTCGGCGACGGTGTAGAAATTCGTGATCGGATCGGTGAACCCCGGGATGTTGAACGTGAGGGCACCGATAAGACCAGCGAGTGGAAGCCGGAGTGCGACCCAGATTCGCTCGAGGAACGAGAGGCCGCCGCCCCCGTTTCCACCTAGTGCGGTGAGATACGTCTCGGCTGGGTACGGCTCGATCCCGAAGTCGTTCACCCTGAGACCGCTCACCCCCGGCGCGACTAACACGCCCAGGTAGCCGTGGTGGTCCTGTTGGCCGAGACGGACCTGGTAGGTCGTCTTCGACCCGTCGACTATGGCTTCGATGTCCACCGTGGTGTTTGGCTCGGTCCCTTCGAGGACGCGGGAGAGGTCGTCCGCGGAGACGATGCGGTCCCCGCCGATCGTGGTGACTACGATCGCATCACGAGCCGGTGCACCCGCGTCGTCCAGCGGATCGCCCGGAACGACCGTCACGACCGCACCCACTGCCCCCGTCACGGTTTCGTTCGCCGCAGTTTGGAGGATCGCCACCCGACGCTCAGCCATGGCCTGCCGGAATCCCTCCTCGGTGTGGACTTCCGTGTCGTTCACCGCGCGAATCCGCGCACCGTCCTCGAGGACATCGGGCTCATAAAACGGCGACCCCTGTGCGATACCAGTGACGAGCGTCGCTCGTTCGATCGTTTCGGTGCGATTCCCGTCGGGGCCGGCGATATCGACGCGTACGGTGCTCGCCTCGATCTCGGAGAGGGTCGCCTCGAGGTCGGAGGCATTGGATATCTCGTGGCCGTCGACGCCGACGATCCGATCGCCCTGGGCGAGGCCCGCAGTTGCGGCCGCAGAGCCGGGCAACACAGCACCGACGGGAGCGCCACCTGCAAAGGTGATGAGGCCGACGACCGGCCCGAAGAGGAGGGCGAACGCGACGATGGTGATCACGAAGTTGTTCATCACCCCGGCCGCGAACATCCGGGACTGGACGCCGCGATCAGTGCGACGCCGGCTCTCCTCGTCCGGTTCGACGAAGGCCCCCATGGGAAGGATCGCGAGAAAGACGAGCCCCATCGACTCGATGTCGATATCGCCCACCCGGCACATGACGCCGTGTCCGCCTTCATGGACGACGATACCGATAGCGAGGCCGAGTACGATCTCCGGCGCGACGGAGAGCGGGAGGAAATCGTTCAGCCCGGGGATCGCCAGCACGTTCCTGGGTTGATTGATCGCAGACGCTTGGGGTGGGTTGCGGGCCGTCTGGAGGGCGCCATAGATGAAGAACGCGAACGTGCCCGCCATGAACACGAGCGCCACGCCGAGGCCGACGTTGCCCCACGCGCGCCAGAACCGTTTCGGGGACGCGACGCGGTCAATAAGATCGCGAAACCGCTTGGTGTGCAGCGTGATGAGCGGACCCTGCGTTCCGACGAAGCTGGGGAGGAGATCCTGGCGTCGTAGCCAGATCAGGGCAACCCAGTAGAAGCCGATCCCCAGGAGGACCCAGGTCAGCGCGGATACCATTCATCCGGCTTTGGGAACCGTCCCGCAAATGCGTTCCGTCTCTCGTCCCGTAGCGACCTCATTCATGCGCATATATGGCCAGTGTGGCGATCCAGCAGGAGCGAGGCGTGCGACACCTCCGCGACCGGGTCCTCGGGATGGTCATTCTCGAAGAGCATCCACTCGACCTCCGTATCGCGAGCTGCGTCGATCGTATCACCCAGGTCGAGGTCACCCTCCCCGAACGTGACGAACTCGCCGTCGGCGACGTCCATGTCCTTGACGTGGACGTGCGTGACTCGATCGCCGATCGACCGCCGGCGGCCGGCGGGGTCGACCCCGCCAGCGCCCGCCCAGCCGAGGTCGAGTTCGACGACGACCTCGTCGGTCTGCTCGACGAGGTGATGATAGCCAGTCGCGTCCCCCAGCTCCGCGAACTCGTGATCGTGATTGTGGTAGTGTAGGCGAAGGCCGTGGTCTGCGAGCTCGTCGGCGATGGCTTCCAACTCGGCGGTGACCGCCTCGATCCCGTCGTGGGTTGTGAACTGCTCTGGGTCGGCCCACATCACGACCACATCGGAAGTCTCGAACGCGTCGCTGGCGTCCACGTAGGCGTCGAGGCTCTCGAGGAGGTCGAGCCCGCCGGCCAAGCTCGACACGGCGAGCCCCGTTTCCGCGATGACGTCGTGGACCGCCTCGGTATTCGCATCAGGACCGAGTTCGACCGCCTCAAACCTGGCATCGGCAATGCGCCTGATCGTCCGCGTGGTCGGTTCGTCGAGTTCGTGAAGCGTGTACGGCTGGACGCCGAGTCGCATGGATAGTCCTGTCCTTCCGAGTGCATGTAAGTTCGCGTCGCGGCCATGTCGAGGGAACCTACCCTTCGAGCCGCAGTCGTCGCACGACGAACGATTCGTCGAGTGCAGCGAGGAACGGCCCGAGTCTCGGTCCCTGTGCCTGCCCGAGCAAGAGCTCGTAGCCCGCGGCGAAGAGGTCACCGACGGCGACATCGTGATGATTCGCCGTTTCGTATATCTCGCCCTGAATCGCCTCGCCGACGTCCTCGACAGCGTCCACATCCACCGATTCGACGACGGCCGCGAGATCGTCGAGCGCTGCTTCGATGGCGGGATCGACGTCCACGTCCGGGAGGTCCTCCTGCAGACGGTAGTTGTACTCGTTGTCCATCCGCTCGGCCCAGATGCGAGCACGCTCGACGCGTTCGAAGGCCTCCTCGATCGCCCACGCGGGGGCGTCCTCGGGAATGTGTCCCTCGCGTTGGGCCATCTCGAGTCGGAGTTCGCGATCGTCGGTCATCCCGAGCACTGCAGCGAACGTATAGGGCAGGCGGATCCGGTCTTCGCGAACCGACTCGACGACGAACGGATATGCACGCTCGGCAACGCGCGTCTCCGCTTCGGTCCCGTCGAGTTCACCGAAGTATATCGCCTCGAACCGATCGAACTCGTCGACCAGCTGATCGATCCGTTCGAGGTCGAGGTCCCGCTGTTTGTTCGGGTCCTTCGCAAAGAAGTACCGCAGGACGTCGGGCTCGATCAATTCGAGGAGCTCTGCGACCGTGACCACGTTCCCCGCGGAGGACGAGAGCGCCTCGCCGTTGAGTGTGAACCACTCATACACCATCGGGACGGGCGGTTCGATACCGAGGATGACCCTCGCGATCTGCTCCCCCGAGGGCCAGGAACCTTCGGCGTGGTCTTTTCCAAAGGGCTCGAAATCGACCCCGAGGACTGCCCAGCCCGCCGGCCACTCGAAGCGCCACGGGAGCTTGCCCTCGCGGAACGTCGCCTCGCCCTCGTGTCCACACCCGTCGATTTCCCGGCCGCCGGCCGCGCCACCGACGCATTCGTAGGTGACGATCCCCCGCTCGAGATCTACTTTCGTCACCGTGGTCGTGAGCTGCCTCCCGCAGTTCGCACAGTTAGCCATGAACGGGACGTACGTCTCGTCGACGCTGTCCTGGTAGTCCGAGAGAACCTCCCGAGCGCGATCACGACGCGCGAGCACGTCGCGGACCACGTCGTCGAATTCGCCCGATTCGTAGAGTTCCGTCGTCGAGATGACTTCCAGGGGAACGCTAACCATCTCCGCACTTTCGCGCAGCAAGGCAGTGAAGTGGTCTCCGTACGAGTCGTGGCACTCCCCGAATGGATCCGGGACGTCCGTGTAGGGAACGCCGAGGTTCCGTCCCAGTGCACCAGCGTCGATGTCGCCTAGCTCGACGATCTCCCAGTCCTCGGTCGCCAGCCTGCGAGGGACCTTCCGTAGCGCATCCCGGTCATCGGTGGTGAACACCTGGCGGACCTCGTGACCGCGCTCTCTGAGCACCTCGGCGACGTAGTACCCGCGTACGATCTCGTTGAAGTGACCGATGTGCGGGATACCTGAGGGGGAGACGGCGCCCTTGATCACGATCGGATCGGGAGGATCACGGGCCTCGATCTCGTCTGCGAGCTCGTCCGCCCAGAAGGCGTAGTGCTCGCCGGTGGGTGGAGACTCGTCTCTCCCATCGTCGACAGTAGCTCCCCCCTGCGCTCCTGCAGTCGCATCGGGCTCGCTCATTGGTCACTCCGCCGGATAGATCTCGGTCCCGACGTGATCGTCGTCGGCGATGGCCCGACGGATGGCATCGGGATCGGTGCCGTCGAGAACGATCGCCCTGAGGCCGGAGCGCTGGAGCAGCTTGACCGCGAGGAGATCGACTGGTGCGTTACTCCCGGCGTCCATCTCGATATCGCGGACGACGTCGAGGAGTTCGGTCGTCGTCAGTTCGTCGAACTTCGACGCCTCATCGTTGACGTTCGGATCCGAGTCGAACACGCCAGGGACACTCGTCGCATACACCATGAGGTCGGCACCGACGGATTCCGCGAGCCCCGTCCCGACAGCGTCGGTAGTGTGACCGGCCACGGTGCCACCCATGACCGGGACCTCGCCACGCCGGAGTGCAGCTTCGGCACCGTCGTAGGTTTCTGCGGGGGCGGGTGCGGCGGTCGCACCGAGCGCTGCGATCATGAGCCGTGCATTGAGTCGAGTCACGGCGATACCGACGTCATCGAGCTGGATCTCGTTCGCCCCGAGGGCTCGTGCCGTCTCGATGTAGTCACGAGCGATACCCCCACCTCCGGTGACCACACCGATCTCGTGACCAGCAGCGGTGAGTGACTCGATCACCGCTGCGTGGGCTGCGACCCGGTCGGCATCGAGGTCCGGCGCGAGGACGCTCCCGCCGATGGAGACGACTGCTCTCATTGCCTGCGGGTAGCCCCGATCCGGTCTTAAGGCTTGGCAAGGACTGTGCAGTCGATGGTGATCCCGAACCACTCTCTCGGGTGTCGAGTGACACCGACCGATTGAACGGGCGAGGACCCCCAGTCAACCGGTTGTGTGGTCATCTGTACCGAGGTAGTATCACCTCACCGAGCGAGATCGTCAGACCGAGCGAAGTAGGGGAGGGTAGTTCACTCGATACGGTACCTGAGTAAAGCCGCGATCCCTCCGAGGGCGTCTAGTCGGTGTCCGGGCTCGAATTCGCTGGAGAAGACGGTGATCCCCCCGCCCTGGTGTTCGACGGTTTCGATGATCTCGTTCGCGTCAACTGGCCACTCGCCCTCGCCACCACGTTCCACGCGCAGTCGTTCGTCGAGTACGAGCAGCTCCTCGACAGCACCGTAATCAGCCGCTTTCGCCACCGCTTCGGGTCCATAGGAGGCTTCTTCGCCCTCCTTGATCCGGGCCATGAGCTCGTCGATCAGCGCAGATTCCTCGGCGATTCGTGCCTCCGCCCGCACCTCTTCGAGAGCGCCCCGGGAGAACACCTCGTGCACACCCCGGTCCCCTGCTGTCGATGTGTCGACGACGGTGATCTCCTCCGCGACTGTGGGGTAGTTCTCCTCGAGATAGTCGAGGGCATCCTGTTTCGTGAAACCCGGCCCCGCGAGCACGATGGCGTCACCGTCGAGTCGAGAGAGCACCTGCCCGAGTTCCTCGAAGAGTTCGGATCGCGACCGGGCGTATTCTCCTTTGCCGGTCGGCGCCGTGATCGAGGCATATTCGTTCGTACGATATTCCGAGACGGTGTGCACTGCGGCATAGCCTTCTTCGACCGTCGCGATCGCGACATCGGGCGCATCGGTGCGTGCCTCGGCCTCCTCGATCCGCTCGATTTGGTCCGGCTTCCAGCGTTTTTCGACCGAGATCTCGTCGAATTCCTCGACGTTGAGTGTGTGGTGCTGCCCCAGTTGGTCTTCCCGCGAGCACGCCACGATTTCGCCACTCACTCGAAGCCGATTGGCGAACTCGTGGAACGCTACCTCGTCGATCGCGAGCGTGGCATGCATCGATTCACGCTGTCCGCCCGTATCGCGCATCTGGTCATCGTCGCGTTGGATACGTCGGGTCGTGTCACCGGCGACACGGTCGCCCGGCTCGATCACGTACTGCAGGTGCCAGAGGTCGTCGACGCTCTCGGGGACGAGTGTAATTCGGGTGTCCCCCCCTTCGACCTGCTCTCGAGCCTGGATACGCATTTCTTGCCCGACCTGTGTCCGCGCGGGCTAAGTGTCCTGCCATCCCGATCCGGCCAGGCAGAGCCGGCACGATCGACCACGGCCGATGCGCGTATTAGTCGTCCGTGAGAGGGAGATTGGTATGGACACTGGAGCCAACCTGATCCGCGACGGGACCGTTGTCGTCGTTGATCGGACGTCGAGTGGTGAACCGTCCGGGCCGATCACACATGGCCGGGATGCGCTCCTCGAGGCGATAGCGACAGGCGGTGTCGACGTTCGCTCCGTATCACACTGGACGGAAACGGACAGAGACACATATCTCGTGATGGGGACGACAAATAGCAGGCCCGTCGCCAGGCTCCTCGACGACGTGGAGACGTCTCGATCGGAGGGTGTCATGTACCAGTGGTGTGAGACTGATACCGGCCGAGCACTCGTCGTCTCGGGAACGGACGCACGTGGACTCGCGTATGCTCTCCTCGAACTAGCCGAACGTGTCGACGCCCATGGGGTCTCGGCACTCACTGCGGTCGACGACGCTATCCAGTTCCCCGATAACGAGATCCGAGGGGTCGACAAGTTCGTCGAGACACCCGTCGAGGACGACTGGCTGTTTGACGACGACTTCTGGGCATACTATCTCGATCGACTGGTCCGGTGTCGCTTCAACCGCTTCACGCTCGTCACCGGATACGATACCGCCTACCTGTCTCCGCCCTATCCGTTCATCGTCGACGTTCCGGGGTATCCAGATGTCCGACTGAGTGACAATAGTGACGTGAGTCGCCAGCAGCACCGGGAACAGCTTCGATCCATTGGAGCGCAGTGTCACGAGCACGGGCTGGAGTTCGTCCTCGGAATCTGGCAACAACAACCGTGGACCGGGTACCAGGGGAACCTCGTCGACGGATTGCCCGAGGGCGAACGACTCGCCGACTACTGTGCAGCGGGTCTTCGCGAACTTCTCACTGCCGTGCCTGAGATAGATGGGGTTCAGCTGCGGGTGAACTACGAATCCGGGGTCGCAGGTGAGGACGACCGCGCCACGGCCGAGGACTTCTGGTTGCGTGTCATTGACGCTGTCGCCGATGCGAGCGAGGACCGGGGGGAGGAAATCGGACTGGACCTCCGCGCGAAAGGGCTGACCGATCCCATGATCGATCACGGGCTGGAACGGGGGCTGGATGTTACGGTACCGACGAAGTTCTGGTGTGAGTCGACCGGTCTCCCGTACCACACCACGCAGATGCGCGAGGGGGAACTCTCGAACCTCGACGATCCAAACCGGAGCCGCCGATACAGTTATGCGGACTTGCTTACGGAACCACGGGCCTATGATGTGCTTTACCGGCTCTGGGTGACAGGAACGAATCGGCTCTTTGTCTGGGGCGATCCTGATTACGCTCGACGGTTCTCACGCGCCACCGAGTTCGGCGATTCCAGGGGGTTCGAGATCACGTCGCCCCTCTCATTGAAGGGCGGATACGCTGGGCTCCGGGAAGACGGATGGCCATTGTTCGACGATCCGGACTTGCGTGACTATACCTGGGAGGACGAGCGGTACTGGGCGTGGTACCGTTTATTCGGCCGGGTGGGATACGATCGGGAGACCGACCCGGACGTGTGGGAGCGGCAATTCGAGGAACGGTTCGGGGATGCGAGCGCGGCACTTCTCGACGGCTACCGAGCCGCGAGTGGCGTCCTCCCGTTACTCACGGCGTTTCACCTGACGACACACCCGGCCCTCCATAACTGGGCTGAGCTGGATACCGGTGGGGCGCTCTTCTCCGAGCACAATCTCAACGAGACGTTTGGCGAGACGACGTACCTCACCGCCGAGCCGTCTGATCCAGGTTTGTTCTATCGAATCGACGAGTACGTCGAGGACGAACTCGCTGATGCGGTCGGTGGGAAGTACACCCCGGTCCAAGTCGCGACATGGCTCTCACACTTTGCGGCGAGAACACGGGACGCGGTCTCGGCAGCTGAACCCCAGGCCCCGGATACCGGAGAGTGCCGCGCAACTATCCTCGATCTACGGATGCTCGCGGATCTCGCGGACTACCATGCCCACAAGGTACACGCCGCGATCGATCTGTGTCAGTACGAGGAAACAGGAGCTCCGTCACACCTCATCGGGGCACATGCCTCGGCCCGCACCGCGAGGGAGTTCTGGGCCGCACTCGCGGCACGTGGTGAGGGGACCTATCACGACGATCTGGTCTTCGGACGTGGTCCCGAAGCCGCGGACGCGGGGAACTGGAGCGATCGCCTCTCGGAGATCGACGCTGATATCGAGACGCTCGAGCGACTGCTCGACGAGGAAGGCGAGGATCCGAACCCGGACGCAGTATCTCGACGAAATCCATCGGAGGTTGGGAAGTTTTCGCACCCTGCGTTCGACCTGGACGTCCCGGACCGCCATCCAGCGGACGAAGATCTCCCTATCGTCCTCGAAGCTGGAGAGCGTAACCGGGCTGCAACCGTCCGGCTGCACTATCGACACGCGAATCAATATGACGGGGTCTTCCAGACGATCGAAATGACGTCGACCGATGCCGGGTACGAAGCGACGATCCCCCGGACATATATCGAACGGCAGTGGGACCTGCTCGTCTACGCGTCCGCGGTAGCCGACGATGATACTGTGATCATTATTCCGGGCGTGTACAATCCTCGGGTTGCGATGCCCTATCACGTTGTTCACACCACACGCGAATAACGCAGTGGAAAATCGACGAATCCGACGTCGAGAGTGTTCGTCTCACCGGGCTATTCACGACACGTGCCTGTTCGCGTCCGGTATCGAATTGGAGAGACGCGTCATGTGAGCGTTCCTGAGCTGATATACACCGAGACAGCGTGATTGTGAGATGGTAACCCGGAACTCGCAACCCGTGCGCTTGTATGGGTTCCTCCGCTAGTGTCTAGTCACCGTCTCACCGACGCCGTTGGGGGACTGATCGACTCCTGCGGAGTCGGGAAACACGCCCATAGTGCCCTGGATCTCGTATGAGTGAAGAGAACGGGTTGACTCGCGAACTCGGTTTCCTGCAAGCGACGGCGATCGGCCTCGGCACGATGATCGGTGGCGGGATTTTCATTCTCCCGAGCATTGCTGCAGCCCAGGCGGGTCCCGCAAGTGCAATCTCCTTTGCTATCGGGGGCGGTGTCTCACTGTTATCCGCGCTCTCTCATGCGGAAATCGCGACGGAGATGCAGGATGTCGATGGCGGCGGCTACGAGTATGTTTGTGCCGCACTCGGTACCTTCCTCGGGAACATCGTTGGATGGGGGATGTGGATCGGCCTCATCTTCGCTTCAGCCTTCTACGCCGTCGGGTTTGCCCGATATCTCACATACTTCGTTGGGGATCTCGTGCTCGTGATTCCAGCAGTCATCCTTGCCGTGGTCCTTACCGGCGTAAACATCTATGGGGCAGCTAAAGCGGGCGGATTGCAGGAAGTCATCGTCATCGTTCTCCTGATCATCATCGTTTCGTTTGTGGGCGTGGGCACACCGAACATCGAACCGGAAACATTGACTCCCCTGAATCCCGAGGGGTGGGGCGCCGTCATCGCGACCACTGGAACGGTGTACGTCTCGTTGATCGGGTTCAGCCTGATCGCGACTGCCGCGGCCGAGATCGAGCGGCCCGAGCGGAATCTGCCATGGTCGATGATCGTCTCGGTCATCGTTCCGACTATTCTCTACGTACTGGTCATGATCGTCAGCACCGGGGTCCTTCCCCGTGATGAACTTGCGGACTCGTGGATCCCGGTGGCCGACGTGGCCCACGCGTACGCGGGGGAGATCGGCGCGATCGTGATGGTGGGAGGAGCGGTGCTCGCCACCGTTTCGAGTGCCAACGCGTCGATCCTCTCCGCGAGTCGAGTCAGTATCGCGATGTCTCGGGACAGGCTCCTTCCTCACCTTCTCCGATCAATACACGGGCGATTCGGGACACCATATCGGGCGACGCTGGTCACCGGGTTCGGGATCATCCTCTTCGTCGTGCTTGGCGTTGGCATCGACGTGCTCGCGGAGGTCGCTAGCTTCATGTATCTGCTGACGTATGGCCTCGTTCACGTCGCAGTCATCCGGTTTCGTCGGAGTGTCGATGACTACGATCCCTCGTTTCGCATTCCAGATCCGCTGTATCCCGCCGTGCCCATCCTCGGCGTATTAGCGACGGTTGCCATCATAACGCAGATGCAGCCCCTCGTCATCGCAGGTAGCCTCGTCCTGATCGCCGCTGGCGTTGCGTGGTATGGCGGGTACGTACGTCGGCAGGACGAAACGGGGTTGGACGCTCGCGAGTGAATTGTTCGAGGCTTTCTAGTTACCTCCCACCAGATGTGGGCGTCGAGAGGCGTGGCAGTCATTCTTCCGACGCGAGCCGTCGATGCAGGTTGTCACGAGCGAGGGACGGCGATCACTCGTCGACGATCCGGCTCCCCCCGGGCGGGAGGAACTCGCCGATGAGATCGGGGCTGGCGACTGACCGGACAAACGATGTGTCCGTGAACCGCTCACGGAAGGCCCGATAGACGCGCTTGGCGACGTCCGCCTGCGCGAACTGTCCTGGCTCGACCGCGATTGCTGTCTCCGCACGTCCCGTGATTGCGCTCGGTGGACCACCGATCACCCGGGTTTCCGGCTCGCACTTGATGCCGACCGCACACCCCACTGGCGTGTCGTCGAAGTAGACACGATCGCCGCGAATGGCGAACGATCCCTTCTCCAGGTATTCACCGCTCTCGGGCGTTTTCGACACCTGGTCGGGATCGACCATGTAGACGTCGCCCGCAAAGCGGCCGTTCTTCCACACCGAGGAATACGAGACGGCGAACTGGGCGGCCTCCTCGAGGGTCTGTTCGGAGAACTCGATTTCCCGAGCCGGCTCGGACGGCCCAGCGGCCTTCAGTATCGTCGCGGGCGCTCCGTGAGCCTGAGCGTGGAAGAACCGGTCTCCGCGTTCGAGATATTTCTCGACGAGCTCCTCATTTTGATCCGCATTCCTCCCCCCCAAGACGAGGTAGCCATCGGACGTATGAAACCACCGGAATCGTTCGTACCACTGCTCTACCTGTCGCACCGGGATAGATTCCCGGGAGAGCCAGTCGATGGATTCCGTCTCGTCGTCTTCCTCCTCGTCAGTATCGTCCTCGTCTGCTTCCCATGCGTCACGCCGGCGTTCGAGCGCTGCGAGTTCGTCGCGAGTTCCCTCGACCGCTCCAAGGGCCCCTTCGCGCTTTGCTTCGATCTCCTTGGCCGCCTCGTACAGTTCGTTCGCGTTCTTCTCGACACCTTCGCGAGGATCGACGTCGATATCGTACCCGTCGAGCTCGATGGTGACCGTCCCGGACTCGGGATTCACCGCGGTGACCGCCTCGGCAGCCTCGACACCCCGATCAGCTCCCTCCGCGAGGCGGGCTTCGATTTCCTCCCAGGCGTGTGACTCACGCGCCTCCGTGACGGTGGAGAGAATCTCGTCGACGAGATCATAGCGGGCATAGAGTAGTTCTGCCTTTTCCCGCTCCGCATCTGCCTGCTCGGCGAAGCGCTCGATGGCCTCCTCCTGTTGGTCGATGATGCGCTCACACCTGGCGATTTCCTCCTCGAAATCGGGTCTCGCTGACTCGCCAGCCGCGTCCGTCTCCTCTTCGACACCTCGCGCAAGGTCGAAGAAGTAGGTGTCAAGAGCACCGTTGAATGTATCGTGTGCGTCCGCCTCGAGGTCCATGGCTTCCCGTTCCTCGAGTGGAAACGGGGCGACATCGACGGGCGAGTCGTCCTCGCGGTAGATACGTGGATCGAAGTCTCCCCCGGCGAGATCGTCAGCGAGACGTGAGAGGGCGTCATATATCGCTCGAAAGTCGTCCTCGCCTGCGTCGTCTATCGCTTTTCCTTTCTCGACACCTGCCCGGGTACAGAGTTCCTCTGCCCAGAAGCCGCCGAGGTTGAGCTGTGTTGCGAGCGTCCGTACGAGATCCGTATCGGAGTCTCGCATTCGCGCGTCGAACACCTCTCTAGAGGCACTGAGTGGATTGATCCGCGAGGCAGGGAACTCATAGCGGCTTCCGGGGACTACGGTTCTGGACTGGAGGCGTACCGTATCGAGACAATCAATCACGTCGCGGTTCGCATCGAGTACCGCGAGATTTCCGTCGCCGAAGAACTCGGCAACGATCGACGTGTGGTGATCCTCCCGTTCGAAGGAGAACTCGAGGATGCGATCGAACTCGTACTGGGAGACATCCACCAGATTCGCCCCGGAGAGTCGATTCCGGAGCATCATCGCAAAGTCGGGCGGCCGCCCCGGTGCGTCCGGGACATGTGCCGGATCGGCGACGTGGGCACGCGTTACGTCACCTACTTCGATGATGAGCTCTACCCTGCCGCGATCGAAATCCCGGAGTTTGAGCCGGACGAGGTCATCGCCGTACAGGTAGGCCTTGTCGAGGACGGCGCCCTCGTATGCGCCGAGTTCGCGGGTGAGCGCAGCGAGGTCGACGCTCGAAAGCTCCCGCTTGGGATCCATGCAAAGACCTTGCCCGGCGCCCCTTTTCACTCCGTCGGGACCAGGTCACACGTTCCTATGTGAACACAGGTGTCGTCGCGATCGCTACAGTCCACTGGATCGGCTTCTCAAGCGTACACGCTACACTAGGTTGAGCTAACCGCTCGAGGGGGACGAGCATCAATCGGTGCTCACGTGGTATGGGGAGCTACGATGGACGGGTTTTTTGCCACTCCATTTCGAGGATCACCACGAATGGCGGTCGCCGAGACATTTGTTGACCTATTCGGCGAGAACGCCGTCGTGCATGGGTTCGTTGGCGGTCTCGTTATCGCCACGTTGAATCTCTTCGGAGCAGTACTCGTCCTGGTTTGGCGGAATCCATCGGAACGATCCCTCGATGGGCTCCTCGGATTCGCCGCGGGCGTGATGCTCTCCGCGAGCTTTACGAGCCTCATCGTGCCAGGGGTGGCGTTCGCCGAACGGGCTGACTATGCCGGATACGTCCTCGGCTCAGTCGAAATCGATGGGGTCTATCCCGTCGTCATCGGGCTGGTCCTCGGTTCGCTCTTCTTGGATCGCGCGGATCGACTGGTTCCGCATGCCCACTACCTCCTGACTGGACAATAGCGGGCAGACGCGGGCGAAGGAGGGCGCCTCCCGATAGAGATCCGTGATGAGCGTGTCGCGGCAGTCATCCTGTTTATCCTCGCGATCACGCTCCACAACATGCCCGAGGGTCTTGCCGTCGGCGTGAGTTTCGGGTCGGGAGACGTTGGCGAAGCCATCGCCCTCATGCTCGCGATCGGTCTCCAGAACATTCCGGAAGGATTGGCGGTCTCGGTCGCAGCGATCAACGCGGGCTTGGATCGTCGTCTCTACGCCGCAGTAACCGGGATTCGTGCCGGACTTGTCGAGATTCCCCTCGCGGTGTTCGGCGCGTTCGCGGTTTCGATGGCGGAGCCACTCCTTCCATACGCTATGGGGTTCGCCGCCGGCGCGATGCTGTTTGTCATCTCCGACGAGATCGTGCCCGAAACGCATGCACGAGGCAACGAGCGAATCGCAACGCTCGGGACGATGGCGGGTATCATCATCATGCTCTACCTCGACGTCGCCCTCGGCTAGGCCTGGCGTACACGTCCTGCGGTCACTCGACGGTGAACGACCCCGTCATCCCTAGATTCCGATGTGGGGCACAGTAATACCCGTACTCGCCGGCTGTCGTGAACTCGTGTGTGTGCGTGTACCCCGAGCCGTAGGTCGTTCCACTGCCGCCAGGGGTGCCTTCCCACGACGTCCCGGATGGTGTCGAATCTGGGATGACGTTGTGACCCCCGCCTTCCCACTCCCAGAGAACGGTACTTCCGACCGAAATAGTAAACGAGGAGGGATCGAACCGGAAACTTCCCCCGGGTGCCACCGTGACGATCTGGTCAGCGTCCGGCTGCGGAGTGGCAGTAGGCGACGGCGTCTCCGTCGGCGTCGCGGTACGCGTTGGCGTCGTCGTAACAGGGGACGTCGACTCGTCCGTCCCGGTCGGTGTCGACGTCGGTGACTCCGCCGGTGATTGTGACCGTGTTGCTGTCGGTGTACGTGTCGGTGTCGATGTCGGCGTGTCAGTCAGTTCCCCACCATCGGATGGGTCTGTTGGCGTCGGGCTCACTGTGTCCCCATCATCTCCTGCACATCCAGCCGTCACGACGATCGCGACGCCAGCGATCCGTCCGAGTACCGTTCGTCGATCCATGGCTCGAATCGCCACCAGCACGGGCTTGAACGTTCCCCCAAATTCGTCCGAATTCCCGGGCGGAGTCCCGCTCAAAAGCACTCTTGAGGATTCCATCCGGAGAATCGGATCCTTCGCGCTGGGCCACGAGACGTTAGCGATCGAGACGCGTCGACACGTACGGCCCGTCCTGGCGGTACCCGAGCTTCGCACGATAGTACTCGCGGGCGCCGATTCCGGCAATCACAGCGAGCTTTCCGTAGCCTGCCTCGGTCGCGATCTCCTCCGCTTTCTGCATGAGTCGTGTGCCGTATCCCTCGTGCTGGTGCCCGCCAGTACCAGCCTCCTCACCCACGCCCACTTCGCTCCCGTAGACGTGGAGTTCGCGCACCAGTGCCGCGTTCTCCAGTTCCCGCCGAACCGGGGTGTGTGGAAACCGCAGGCGACAGAATCCGACGAGCAGGTCCTTCTCGAAGTCCTCGAACGAAATGAAGTGTTCCGTGCCCCCAGCCGCGTCGTAGGTCAGGACGTCGAGTTCGACCGTGTCCGGTTCCTCGTCGTTCATCCCGACTTCTCGACACCGGATACACGAACATTCCCAGCCGTGTTCTGCCATACGCTCGCGAGCGAGCTGTCGGAGATTCGACTTCCAGACGCCGGCGTCGATGAAGTCAGCCGGAATATCGCGTTGTACGCGCTGGAGCCGAGTGTAGCGAGGGATATCGCGTTTGATCTCCGCGACGAGTTCCGCAGCCTCCTCGTTGCCTAATGGGTCGAAGTCACCTCGCTTCCACTGATCGTAGACCCGCGTCCCACGGACCACGAGCGTCGGATAGATCTTCAGGTAGTCCGGCTTCCACTCGTCCGCCTCGAAGAGCCGCCGAAAGTCCTCACGGCACATCTCCCGTGACATCCCGGGCTGGCCAGGCATCATGTGGAACCCGACTTTGAATGCTGCATCCCGGAGACGGCGGTTCGCGTCGATCGAGGCCTGGGTGCCGTGTCCACGGTGCATCGCCCGGTTGATCTCGTCGTAGGTCGTCTGGACCCCAACTTCGACCTTCGTCCCGCCGAGGCGGAGCATGCGGTCGATCTGTTCGGGGTCGCACCAGTCGGGTTTGGTCTCGAACGTCATCCCGATGCATCGGACATCGGCGGTCTCGTTCTCGGCCTGGACGTCCTCGAGGTAGCGGAAGTCGTGCTCGTCGGGAGCGAAGCTCCGGCCCTCCTCCGGGGCCGGCTCGGCATCGACATCGTGATCGTTCATCGCCGAAAGGGCACGCTTGACGAACCACTCCTGGTAATCATGCGAGCGTGCGGTCATCGTCCCGCCCATCAGAATGAGCTCCGCTTTGTCGACCGGGTGACCGATCTCCCGCAGCTGGTTCAGGCGGAGTTCGACCTGGCCGTAGGGGTCGTAGTCGTTCTGGACGGCACGTGCCGCGGCTGGCTCGTGACCCGTGTAGGATTGGGCACTCGAGAATTCACTGGCGGGACCGCCCGGGCAATAGAGACACTTCCCGTGCGGGCACATGTGTGGCGAAGTCATGATCGCGATCGGTGATACACCGGATGCGGTCCGCACAGGTTTACGCTGGAGCACCGCTTCGAGTTCCTCGCGGGCCTCGTCGGGCGCTCGATCCAGGAGGTCGGTGTTCTTTGGCACCTTTGGTGACGAATATCGTCCACAAACGTCGGTTTTCGCTGTCTCGAGGTCCTCCTGTCCGATTGCACCCGCGAGGAGCTGCTCGATCAGCTCGGCACAGGCTTTCTCGAAGGCATCCGCGTCCTCGAGGTCAGCACTCATTGCTCCGTATTCCCCGCGTGAGCTGGTTAAGCATGTCGGAGCGGTCACTCGCCTCGAGTAGTTCTCGGATCACAGTATGCGCACCCGTCCACTCGGAGAATTGCTCTCGGGGGTCGTCGCTGTCAGAGCTGTTCGCCGATAGCGTCGAGCGCGGACTGGATGACGGCCTCGCGTTCCCCCGACAGGAACGAAATCGTCCCGTCGACGCCACCACGAGTCTCGACGCCGGCCTGTGGGACTGCATCGTCGATCGCTGTGGCGACAGTTCGCATGTCGACTGGCGTCTCACTCCAGACAAGGAGCTCGTCCTCGTCGATCCCGAGTACTGCATCTGCCTCGACCCGTTCGGCGAGCTCGGAGAGCAGAAGTGTCGCAGGCGGGAATTCATAGCCGTGTGTGTACGCTGCAAGATCAAGCGTCGCGACTGTCGGTCCGCCAAGCTTCCAGGTCTCGACGTGGGGTTCTGCCGTCCGTAGCTCGTCATCGACGCGGTCACGGAACTGCTCGCTTGCTCGTTCGGCCAGCGTCTGTTCCCCGAAGAGAATGTCCGCGATTAGCTCACGTTTGTCGTCGTATACCTGGTAGAATGCTTCGAGCGCGATCGCCTGTCGAACCGTCTCGACGTCGGCTGCGTCGTACCCAGCCTCCGTCGCGAGGCGTTCGTACGTCGCGGGGACGTCACGCCAGTAACTCACGGCGGGGAGGTGACTGATGTCGTCACGCACGTTTGCGACGTGCGCGGCCACGTTCGCTGCGATGGCGGCAGTGTTCGCCGTCGCCCCAGCGAGGTGTGGATTCACGAACACGTCGGCCACGTCCGCGATTGTCTCGTCGGGACGGTTGCCGTCGATCACGATCCGACCTGCGTCGTATGTCCCGAGAAGATCGAGACCGTCCGACGAGTCGTCTGTTCCCGCCGCGCCAACGAATACGAAGAGGGGGACCGGTTCGTCGTGTCGTTCGCCTGCCTCCAGCAGGCGGGTCACGTCGCGAAGCGCATCCCCGAGCCCGTAGACTCGCCCGTCGATCGGACGGCGATCGATGTAGTGGTATTCTGCGTCGTGATCATCCTGCTCTTCGCGAACGAGCGGGAGGACAGCGTGCTCGAGTGCTGCAGCCCCCACATAGCCGTCGACGTTCGCGGCGTGTCGGATGATGACCGGCCGACCCTCGAAGACCGCCCGTCTGATCTGTTCTGCAGCGCTGACGACCTCCTCCCGGATCGCGTCGATTGCCGGGTCGTCCCCGAGGAGCTCGACAGAGTCCGGACGCGCCCGTTCCGCGATCGCTTCCTCGAGTTGGCGGTCGACGGCCGCGCGTTCCTCGCCCTCCAGTGCCTCGAGCGACTCCGTCTCTACTTGGACATCACCCCGGCGCTCTTCGACGATGCCCTCGAGACGTACCACGTCGCCTTCCTCGACGTCCGGATATGCCCGCACGCCCGCGGACTCGAAGGCCGCGCACTCGACGGCTCCTGTCTGGTCGCGAACCTCGAAGATCGTCGGCCCGCTCGTCTGGCGAGCCTCGACGATGCGACCTTCGATTCGAACCGGATCACCGATCCTGTCAGCGAGTTCGGCGATGGTCGCGGCCTCGAATTCGCGCTGGACTGCAACGGCAGTCCCGCCATCACCCTCCGTGGGCTCGGGACTCCCGGCGTTCTCAGCACTCGGTGGGGAGTCGTCCCGTTCGAGCTGGCCAGGCTTCCTGGTCGTCACTGTCGGTGGGCCCTCATCGCTCACCTCCTCGGACTCCTCGGGTAGTTGATCCCCCTCGGGCGTTTCGATCAGTTTCCCCCGGAACTCGGTATCGCGCTGGCGGATCGACCACCCGAGATCCACGTTACCGTTATCACGGACGTTCTGGACTTGCACGTACACCGAGTCGCCCGGCTCCCAATCGAGGCTCTCGAGGCGCCGGTCGAGCTCACTCGTGTGAAGCAATCCGGTGACGTGATCGCCGACGTCGATGAACACGCCGAAATCCGCGTATCCATCGACAGTTCCACGATAATACCGTCCCTCCGTAAGTTGTCCCGGCCGCGATCCAGTGAATTCGAAACAGACGTCCTGCTCATGACTCGAGCAGACGTGGCCCTCCACGTCTGCCCCACAGATGATACACGTACCCATTTGCGTGAATAGAATGGACCCGGACTAAAACGGTTGTCGAAACGGTTCGACCGCCGTGTGAGAGCCTGCCAATGGACTGCCCTACTCGAATATCGAACTCTCTTCCTCGAGAACGTCGAGACGCCGGGCGAGGTCGCGAGCGTGCGAGGGAGCGAGCGCAACTTCCACGGTATTGTCGTCATCGTCAACGAACGAGAGCTTCACACGTTCGTCGCCGAACTCCCTTGCCTCCGATTCCTCGACATCGTAGAGCTTGACGGTGGCGCGTTTCGTGGGACCGCCGACGTTCTTGATCGATCCCTCCTTTAGTTCGATCATGAAGTCCTCGAGCTGGAGCGAGAGCATGGGTTGACTCTGTAACCGTTCACAATAAGGGCCCCCAATTCTGGCTGGGGAGATACGACACGTTGTATTCACCGACATGTTCCGCGAACGTCGTGAGGAGTCCCCTCGAAAATAGTTACATGGGGCCGGGCGTCCTGAATCCGATTGGGAACGTTTCCTCATCACACCAGATTCCCGACCTCGATCCCCCACCGCGCCAGCAGCGTCGTGCTGGCAGCGAATCCCCTGAAGGCGTAGCCGAAGACGATCGCCGCGGGAACGATCCCCGCGACGAAGGTTCGTCCAGTAGATAGTCCGTGAACCTCCCGCAATCCGACGAGGAATACCACGGAGCCGTATGCACAGCACACGATCCGGAGTTCCGGGATCGCGGGTCCGGCGAGCGCACACGGAGCGATCGAATAGGCGACGACCTGCACGGTCTCGCTCACGCCAGCTCGTTCATCGACTACTGCCATCAGCACGAGAGTCTGTAATCCAGAGATGAGGTGGAGGGCAGCGGGTGTAATCAGGAACGTTGCCACCCCGAGTGCGATCGCGAGAGACGCCGCTCGGCTCCCCGTGATCTCCGGGAGTGCACCCTCGACCAGGAGGAAACGAGAACTCTCCTCGATGGCGACCACTGCCATCGCGAACGCCAATCCCGGCGCCTGGTCACCAGGGGCGATCCCATGGCGGAAGAACCGGCCTGGTCTCACGAGCACCTCGAACCACGCCCGTACGATCCCTCGCGGCCCACGAGCACGTCCTCCGGATGGCTCCTCGACCCACGTGGTCATTCTCGCCTCGGCCCTCTCGCCCGTGCTGTTTCCCTCTTCCGGTCAGTCGGCCGCGCCAACGTTCTGGTTACCCTCGAACGACACGGGATCAGCCTCGATGTGCGCATAGCGGACGACCCGTTCCCCGAGGACCTCGACTCGCTCGGCGATCTTCTCGTCAGTGATCGCCCCGTCCTCGACGACGGTCGAGGCGTTTGGGATAGCAGCCTGGTGGGGAAGCACCCAGGTGTCGAGGGCCCGACAGACGGATCGGAGGTGTTCTAACGCCGTTATGGGAAAGCTCCCTCCCGAGACACAGAGGAGCCCGACAGTCTTGTGTTCGAGTTCGTCGAACCCACAGTAATCGAGCGCCGTTTTCAGCGGCGAGGCGTACGAGCCATGATACATTGGCGTTCCGAGGATGATCGAATCAGCGGTTCTCACGCGCTCTCTGAGTTCTTGGGCATCTCCCGCATTTTCGTCGTCAGGATCGAAAATAGGGAGCTCCAATTTCCGAAGGTCCACGAGGTCGGTGGTCGCGCCGGTTTCTTCTGCAGCGTCTAATGCGTGCCTGAGCGCGGGCCGCGTGTAGCTTCCATCGCGCAGGCTACCACAGAGGGCAAGAACGTGCGGTCGATCTGCCATGGGGAGGGACAGGGCTGGCCGTAAATAACTCCCTTGGAGCGCATTCCCGTCAGAACACGTCGTCGAGTGCGTCCATCTGGAAGGCTTCCGCTGGGTCTTCTCGGTCGACCTCCTCCTTTGCCGCGCTCGCCCGCTCCATGAACGAGGTAATTTGGTCAGATCGCTCCACACCCCCGAGGAGCACGATCGCTGCGAGACCGTCATCATCAAGGGGGAAGTCTCCACCCCGAACCTGCTGGGAACCGATATCGTCTTCCAGCCACGTACGTGCCCGCTCAACCCCCTTCCGGGGAATAGCCGCTGGTCTCCCGGCGATGATGACGAGCGCTGCCTGGGCGTCCGTTGCATCGGGCACGCTCATGTTTGACCGGAGGGCTTGCCGGACGAGGCTGCCGATGGTAGTCACGTTCTCCTGACTCTTCTCGCTCGCCCGCGCGGTCGCATACCCGATGGTCGCGAGTCCACCATGGCGAAGGGTATTGACGATTTCACTCGAATCGACGACGCTCTGGCCGACTCCCTCGACGGCTTCGCCCGAGGCAAACAGCAGTCCCACCCGTCGGGCGATGCGCTGGTTCGTTTCCTCGAACGCCTCGTGCACACTCGCCTCACTCGACCGCCACGCGTCGTTGTCGATAAGCAGGAGCGAGTCGGTTTCATTCACCAGCGTCTTCAGTGAGCGTCCGGCATTCAGCTGATAGAGGCTCCCTTCGTTCTGTCCGGGGAGAATCCCGATCACGTAGACCGGCCGGTCGTAGATCTCCCGGAGGCGGCGAGCAAGCACGGGAGCCCCCCCACTTCCTGTTCCACCACCGAGACCCGCGAGCAGGACGATCGCTTCCGTCTCGGTCGAAATTCGTCCGTCGAGCACGTCAACGACCTCGTCGACGTCGGACTGCATGATCGCTGCACCGAGTTCGTTGTCGCCACCGACGCCATGTCCGTCAACTCGATCCTGTCCGATCAGGAGGGTATCTACTTCCAGTCCTCGGAGGTCGGCACGGGCTGTGTTCACCGCGAGCGCGCCATCGATCGCATCGAACCCACTCTCGAGGTCGTAGTGGGCCATGGCCTGAACGAGTTTTCCCCCCGCTTGTCCGATTCCGATCAGGGCGGTTCGCATGCTCATCTTCTGTGCACCCACCGGCGTTAATCTTGTGTCGTGGCTATCAGGGCTGGATACTCGGTGTTAGTGACGTAGTCGGGCCCTGAGGTCCGCATCTGTCTCCTCGACCTCGACCAACCCGTCTTCGACGAGGTCTGCAAGGAGGTCCCGAAGCCACTCCCGGCCATACTCCCCGGTAGGATCGTAATCGACCCGGATGCGAGGTCCGAGTTGGTCGAGCGTGAGTTCCCCCTTGGACTCGAGCGCCCGGACGATGCGTCCGCGCATCTGGCGGCGCGATCCCTCGAAGGCTGGTTGCTGTGGTACGTCGGGGGCCGAGAAGTCACCAGTTTCGTATGCAGAACACCACGGACGCCACGGGCAGACCGCCTCGTCGCAGGCAGGTGCCTTCCCGCATGCGACGCTGCCGAGTTCCATGATCGCGTTGTTCCAGACACGGGACCTTCCTTCCGGCATCAGCTCCCTCGCAGTTTCTTCGAACGCCGAATCTGAATCGGGAACGTCGAATGCCCGGTAGAGGACCCGCTTTACGTTCGTGTCGATCACGGCGTTCCCGGTGTTGAAGGCGAAACTCGCGACCGCATTGGCGGTATACGGACCGACGCCCATCAGCTCCTCTAGTCCCTCGGGGGTTCGGGGAAATTCCCCGTCATGCTCCTCCACGACCTGTATCGCGGCCTCGTGAAGGTACCTAGCCCGGTTATTGTAGCCCAGGGACTGCTTCGACCAGAAGCCGATTACGTCACCTCGGTCGGAATCGGCGAGGTCCTTGACCGTGGGCCAGCGGGTAATGAATGCATGCCAGGCATCCTCTACTCGCTCGAGTTGAGTCTGCTGGCTCATCACTTCGGAGACGAGAATCTCGTACGGATCGGTGGTGTCTCGCCAGGGGAACGACCTGTGATCGGACTCGTACCACTCCTGGAGTGCCTCGCGAATAGCAGGTACGCCATCGGGAAGGGACGGACGTTCGTCTTCGACACCCATTACGATCCCCTACCGACTTCGGTGGCTTGTGCTTGGCGGCTTCATTCGCATTCACTGGGGATGCGGACTGAATCAGCTGGAACTATCTGTCGGGATCGATAACGGATCCAGCATCTGCAGCTAGCCCCGGTTTGTGCAAGACGTGTTTCTGTCCGTGGCTCCGGGAAAGCCAAGGTCTATCCTCGTTGAGGCGCTTTGATCCAGCATGAGTCTTGAGGACCTGAACGACGCGGTCGAGACGGCATACGGCGATCTCGACAGCGAACTTACGGTCGATCTCGACCGTGAGGCGCGACACGAACTCGCCATGTTGATCGCGACGATGGATGACGAGCCGGAGATGTTAATCGAGCGTGCTGTCCATACGCTCTACCAGGCATGTGTGGACACGGCAAAACTCGATTTTCACCTCCGAAGTGAATACGACTGTACCTATGATGAGTACCTCTCGGGTATGACGTTCGACGAGATGACAGGTGCGGACCAGTTTTCGGCGCCTGACGATGACCGTCGGTACCAGTTCTAACCATCTCTCGGTGTCCAGCCCCACGATGTCGTGACTGCCACAGCCGGTAGGTGAGGAGGATATCAACAACGTCCGCAGACACTGATACCTTGGCTCGAACGGAATTCTCACATTATCCATTATCGGAGGCCTGTAGGCGATTCTATTCCTTGCGTTGACAGTTCTGTATTCGGGGAGCTGCCTGTAGGTTCGCCACGTCATTCATCTACATGGTACGTTGGGCTTGTCTCGGAGTACGGGTGTTACTGGGCTAACACCCCATTTCAAGCCGGATGGAAGACGACGGGTTCCCGACACCGTATCGCATATGAATGGTGATGTTTCCGGAAATTGCTCTCGAATCCTCAGTGATGAATGGCTTGTGTCGGAAATCTGTCCATCCATAAAGACCATGTGCAATGTTGCCCAAACCAACAACAGGTGCCATGTCAAGGAACAAAGGGGAGTCCGAGAGGAGCCAACGAGTCAACAGGCGGCGGTGCCTGCGGGCACTTGCGACGGTCGGGATTGGTGCGGTCGCTGGATGTGGTGGTGGCAGTGGGAACACGGGGAATCCCAGCACACCAACGGTAGCCTCGACACCAGAAATGGCGACACCAACAGAGACACAGACGGCGACACCATCTCCGTCACCGACAGCGTCGCCAACACCGACGGAGAAACAAACGCCGATGTCGACGCCGGGTGCAACCGAGACGCCGACGGAACCTGGAACACCGGCGCCGCCACCACTTGACCAGGCACGGCTCGCGCAGTTGATCCACGAACGAATACTCGATGAACGGATAGCGGAAAACGTGGGGTCGATCGCCTGGGACGAGGAGCTCCAGCGGATTGCAGAGTACCACAGCGAAGATATGGCAGAGAACGAGTACTTCGCGCACCAGTCACCTGATGGCGAGACCTATGAGGATCGGTATCTCCGATTTGGCTACAACTGTATGATCCCGACTGTAGATGGCTCCCTCGACGGTGCCGAAAATATCGCGTTACACTGGTATTCGGAAAACCGATCGTTCCACAATGGAGAGCAGGTCTATTCGACGGAGACCGGGCTCGCTACTGCCATCGTCGACGAGTGGATGAACGCTGAGACCCCCCGACAAAAAATCCTGACGTCACAGTGGGAAAACGAAGGGATCGGCGTCGCGACGAGGATGACCGCGAACGGACTCAAAGTGTATATCACCCAGAACTTCTGTTAGAATCTGGATAATTGCACAGGACCCGTGGACGTTAGCTTCCAGGGATCGGTTCGATCGTCTCGTTGGGCGTCCGAAGACTCGGAGGCAAGTCCGTTTCGCCCGTCAAGTATTCATCGACGCTGCATGCCACGTCCCGTCCGTCGCCGATCGCCCAGACCACAAGCGATGCACCCATATTGGCGTCACCTGCTGCGAACACGCCCTCAACGTCCGTCATCATGGTCTCGTCCGTCGCGATCGTCCCGTTTTCCTCGAGATTGATGCCGACGCCCGCGAAGGGATTCGTCTCCGGCCCTTCGAAGCCGATAGCGATCAAGACGAGGTCTGCGGGAATCTCGAGGTCCGATTCGATGACCTCCCTGTCAGCCCGATGGCCTTCTTCGCTGTACGACCACATTACGCGATCCGCGTCTAACTCGTCTACCCTGCCATCGCCGTCCGTATCGACGAACCCGTTCGTGTCGACCTCGAACTCCTCGACCCCGCCTTCCTCCTGGGCGTACGTCTTCGTGTACGTCTGGGGTTGTTCTGGCCATGGATTGTCGGGCGGCCGCTCCGAGGGTGGTTTGGGGTTGATGCCGATCTGGACCACCTGCGTTGCCCCTTGACGATGGGCGGTAGCCACACAGTCTGCACCGGTATCTCCGCCCCCGAGGACGACTACGTTCTTGCCCTCAGCATCGATCGTCTCGCCCTCGATCTCCTTCCCCGAACCACGACGGTTCGCTTGCTTGAGGTAGTCCATCGCGAAGTGGATTCCCTCGAGGTCGCGACCGGGAAGCTGGAGATCGCGGTGCTTCTGGGCGCCGACGGCGATCACTGCGGCGTCGTAGTCTTCCGTGAGTGTCTCTGCGGGAACATTCCCTCCGAGCTCGGCGTTTGTGCGGAGGTCAATTCCCTCAGCTTCAAGCTGGTCGACTCGCCGGGCCACCTGGTGCTTGCCGAACTTGAAATCAGGGATGCCGTATTGCATCAGGCCGCCGATCTCGTCGTCGCGCTCGAAGACAGTGACGCGATGTCCGGCGCGATTCAGCTGCTGGGCCGCAGCCAATCCAGCCGGGCCGGAGCCGACAATTGCTACCGTGTACTCGGTCCGGTGGTCGGGGGGCTTGGGTTCGATCCAGCCCTCTTCCCAGCCCTTATCGGCAATAGCTCGCTCGATCGACTTGATCGTCACTGGGTCTTCGTTGTATGCCAGCACGCACGCATTTTCACAGGGCGCCGGGCAGGTGTACCCCGTGAATTCCGGAAAGTTATTCGTCGCATGAAGGCGTTCCAGCGCTTCTTCCCACTTGTCGCGGTGGACCAGGTCGTTCCAGTCCGGGATGATGTTTCCAATCGGACATCCCCCCATGCAAGTGGCGACCCCACAGTCCATGCAGCGCTCGCCCTGGTCCTGAAGGTGTGCGTCATCCCACTCGGGTTCCCAGATTTCGTCGAAATCGTCGATTCGCTCCGCTGGATCACGCTTGCCGATGTCCCGGCGACCGTGCTCGCGGTATCCATCGGGATGACGTTCAGTCATCGCTCACCTCCCGTGGGAAGGACGGGCTATCCGTCTCCACCGGGTCTGGGGGAGACGGCCGAGGATCCGTCTCCCCAGCGGCGAGTCGTTCTTCGATGGCTGCAGCGAATGCATCAGGCATAACCTTCACGAACTGGTCGACTATCTCGTCCCAGTTTTCCAGTACCATCGCGGCTTTTTCGCTCTCCGTGTGCCGGTGGTGATTCTCGATGAGTCGTCGGACCATCCGACGGTCACGCTCGTCGAGTTCTTCGATGTGGACCATCTCGGGGTTGACGTGTTCCCGAAAGTCGCCTGTTTCGTCGAGGACGTAAGCTTCGCCTCCGGACATCCCTGCGCCAAAATTCTTCCCCGTTTCGCCGAGGATTACCGCAACACCACCCGTCATGTACTCACAGCCGTGGTCGCCAACGCCCTCGACGACCGTCTTCACGCCGGAGTTCCTGACCGCAAAACGCTCGCCCGCGCGTCCGTTGAAGTAGGCCTCGCCGGACGTGGCTCCATAGAGCGCCACATTGCCGACGAGGACGTTTTCGTGGGCCACATACCCCGCCTCGTCGGGCGTCCGCACGATGAGTTTCGCTCCCGATAACCCCTTTCCGCAGTAGTCGTTGACGTCGCCGTCGAGGTCGAAGGTGATCCCCGAGGTAGCGAACGCCCCAAAGGACTGCCCACCGGATCCGACGAGGTCGAGGGTGATCGTATCATCCGGAAGCCCGGATTCGCCGTGATGCTTCGTTACCTCCGCGGAGAGCATGGTCCCGAGCGTTCGGTCCCGATTTCTGATCCCCGTCTCGATTCGGACGGGTTCACCTTCTTCGATCGCGGGCTCCGCAGCCTGTAGCAGCCGAACATCGAGTTTTCCGTCGAGACCGTGATCTTGTTCCATCGTCTTCCGGCGATCGTCGGCACTGTCGGGCCGGGCGAGAAGGCTAGAGAGGTCCATGTCGGCTGCCTTCGGGTGGTCGATGTCCTCACGCTGGGCGAGGAGATCCGTCCGTCCGATCATGTCCTCAAGCTGCGTAAACCCGAGTTCGGCCATGATCTCGCGGAGTTCCTCTGCGATGAAGCGCATGTAGTTGATCACGTACTGTGGGTCCCCGGGGAACTTCTCCCGCAGTTCGGGATCCTGGGTCGCGACGCCGACCGAGCAGGTATTACAGTGGCACTTCCGCAGCATGATACAGCCGCAAGTGATGAGGGGTGCCGTCCCGAAGCCGTACTCCTCTGCGCCCAGCAGTGCGGCGATGGCGACGTCTCGACCTGTTTTCAGCCCCCCGTCTACCCGGACTCTAATCCGCGACCGGAGATCGTTATCGAGGAGTACCTGATTCGCCTCCGCGATGCCGAGCTCCCACGGGAGCCCAGCGGACTTGATGGATGTCTTCGGCGAGGCGCCCGTTCCTCCTGACTGTCCAGAAATGAGGACGGCATCGGCCTTCCCCTTCGCGACGCCTGCGGCGATGATACCGACGCCGGCCTCGGAGACGAGCTTGACGTGGACGTCAGCCTCGGGATTCGAGCACTTGAGGTCGTGGATGAGTTGAGCGAGATCCTCGATCGAGTAGATGTCGTGGTGGGGCGGCGGCGAGATAAGCGGAACACCGGGCGTCGTGTTCCGGGTTTCGGCGATTATCTCGTTCACCTTCTCGCCGGGGAGATGCCCACCCTCGCCTGGCTTCGATCCCTGGGCCATCTTGATCCCGAGGTGGTCGGCGCTCGCGAGGTAGTTCGCCGTCACACCGAATCGGCCAGAGGCGACTTGCTTGTTCGCACACTCACGCTCGGTTCCGAATCGTTCTGTGGGTTCGCCACCTTCGCCTGAACATGCGACCCCACCGAGACGGTTCATGGCAATTGCGAGGGTCTCGTGGGCTTCCTTCGAGAGCGAGCCGAAGGACATCGACCCCGTGAAGAAGCGTGTGACGATCTCCTCGACTGGCTGAACCTCTTCGATGGGGATAGACTCGCGTGCATCGACTTCGACGTTCAGCATTCCCCGCAACGTCTGCAAGCGTTCCTGTTGGTCATTAATCATCGCGGCGAATTCCCGGTAAGCCTCGGGATCGCCGCTCTGAGACGCGTATTGGAGCTTCCCGATCGTGTTGGGGTTCCACTGGTGGAATTCGCCGTCGCGGCGCCAGTAGAGCTCGCCCCCGGCTTCGAGATCGAGGCTCCCGTCGATGGCTTCCTCGAACCCTAGCTCGTGACGCTCGTGGAGGTCTCGTTCGATTTCAGTGATGCCAACACCCTCGGTTCGAGCGACCGTTCCCGTGAAGTACTCCTCGACGAGATCGGCGTCGAGACCGACCGCTTCGAAAATCTGGGCGCCCTTGTAGGATTCGAGCGTGGAGATGCCCATCTTGGCCATGACCTTCTGAATCCCGTCCTCGAGCGCATGGCGATAGGCGGCCAGCGCTTCTTGTTCGTCAGCGTTCACGGTTCCGTCACGGACCATCGCCTCTATGCTCTCATATGCGAGATACGGAACGATGGCATCCGCGCCGTAACCAAGGAGCGTACAGACGTGGTGGACCGCATTGGGCTGACCGGACTCGATGAGGAGGCTCGTCTTGGTTCGGAGACCGTCCCTGACGAGGTAGTGGTGGACGCCTCCAGTCGCGAGAAGCGAGGGGATCGGAACCCGGTCATCGCTCGTAGCTCGATCGCTGAGGATGAGCACCTCGAACCCATCCTCCACTGCTTTAGCCGCCTCGTCGCGCACTCGGTCGATGGCGTCCTCGAGGGTACTGTCCGTTGGATAGGTACAATCGATGGTCTTCCCTCGAATCCCGTTGTGGTCCATCTCTGCAACGGCTGTACCTTCTTCTCGAGTGAGGATCGGCGAGTCAAGGGCGAGCTGGCGACAATGCTCGGGCGACTCGTCGAGGAGATTGTTCTGTGCCCCGAGATGACTCTCGAGTGAGGTGACGAGTTCTTCACGAATGTAGTCGATCGGCGGGTTCGAAACTTGTGCGAACAACTGCTTGAAGTAGGTAAATACCGTCTTATTGTGGTTCGACAAGACGGCGAGTGGAGTATCGTTACCCATCGCACCGATCGGGTCTTTCGCTTCCTCGGCCATCGGCCCGACGAGACGCTCGAGGTGCTCCAGTGTGTAGCCGAACGTTCGTTGATAGCGTTCGATCTCTTCGTCAGCGCCGACGTAGGTCGGTGGCGTCTCCGCCCCTGTGTGAACCTCCTCGAGTTCGAGTCGGTTCTCCTCCAGCCACGCACTATATCGCGTATCGGTGAGATCCTCGAAGAGCTGCTCGTCCGGTACGATGCCCCGCTCCGTGTCTGCATAGAAGAGTTGGCCGGGCTGGAGTCGATCCTTGAGCACGATCTCCTCCTCCGGTACGTCGAGAACGCCCGTTTCGGAGGCCATTACCAGTCGGTCGTCTTCGGTAACCAGGTAGCGACACGGGCGAAGGCCGTTGCGGTCGAGAATCGCGCCGACGCTATCGCCATCAGTATATGCGACGAGTGCCGGACCATCCCATGGCTCGTTTATCGCGGCGTGGTACCGGTAGAAATCACGTCTCTCCTCACTCATGCGCTCGTTCCCTTCCCAGGCTTCCGGGACGAGCATCCTCAGCGCGTGGGGGAGATCGCGGCCACTCTCGACGAGGAGCTCGAGGACGTTATCGACGATCGCCGTGTCCGATTGGTCCTCGTCGGTGATCGGCGTTAGCTTCTCCACGTCATCCGCAGTGAGGTGACTCTCGAAGGCTTCGGGCGGAGCGAGATCTGCTTCCCGTGCTTTCATCCAGTTCACGTTCCCACGGAGGGTGTTGATCTCCCCGTTGTGGATGATGTTGCGGTAGGGATGGGCGAGTTCCCAGGCGCCCAAGGTATTCGTTGAGAAGCGCGAGTGGACGAAGACCACCGCCGACTCCACCCGAGGATCGGATAGCTCCGGGTAGTACGTCCGGAGCTGGAAGTTGGTGAGGAGGCCTTTGTACACGACCGTCCGACGGTCCAGGGAGCAGATGTAGAACCGATCGGCGCCGGCAGGCTCCTCACGTGTTACCGCGTTCTCGATCACCCGTCGGAGGACATACAACTGTGCGTCGAGTTCGTCGGGATCGAGGTCTCGTGTCGGTGCCAGAAACACCTGGCTCACGGCGGGTTCAGACTCCAGTGCCGTGTTGCCGAGTCCGCTATTATCGGTCGGCACGTCACGCCAGGCGAGCACGTCAAATCCTGAATCGGCTGCGACCCGTTCGAGGAGATCACGGAGCTCATCTGCTGCTGCATCGTCGGGGGGGAGGAAACACTGTCCAACGCCGTACGAATCGGGATCGAGCCCGGCTACCGCAGGAACCTCGGATGCGAAAAAGGCGTGGGGTTTTCCGATGAGCATACCTGCCCCGTCGCCAGTATTCTCTTCTGCTCCGCGGGCACCACGGTGGTCGAGATTCTCGAGGACGTCGAACCCGTCTTCGACGATTTGGTGACTCTCCTCCCCCGAGAGGTTCATAAGGACGCCGACACCGCAGTTCGATTTCGTTTCGGACGGGTCGTACAAGCGGTGGGCGTCACTCCGGCCAGTATCCGTCATCGCTGGTTTGGGGTGGACTGCTTCCAGCCCTCGGTCCCCCCTGTCTCCTGTCGGGGACACCCCCGCCATACCTCTACGAGCCGATTCGGTGTACTGCAAGTCATTGTATTCGAAATAGTTAGGACATGCTGATAGGAGTTGCCCTACGAGTGAACTAGGAACACAGAGTGTTTAATCGGGTATTGAGGAATTTACCCAGATTTACATTCAGAGACGAATAATAAAATAATATTGTGTGTTTATACACCCGGCGGATAGGCAGGGATCCGAGGGAATCATCGGACGGTCACGAATGCAGAATCCCCATCCAGTGCCACGGTGGAGGCGATTTCACCATTCCGAGCGGTGTAATCTGCAGCCCGCTGGAGGGAGTGCAGAATCTCACGGATCGTGAGTTCTTCTTTCGATGCGCTCCCATCGAGGTTTTCGAGAACCGCATCTTCGAGTGTATCAACATGGCGGAACCCGGATCGGATGTCGACCGTCTGTTCGAAGTCCCGTTCGATGAAGGCCTGCACACCCGCTGCAGAGAGATCGTTCACGCGATCGGCAAGAGAGCGAATATCGTTGGTTGTGGCTTCATCGATCTCCATTTCTCCCTCGTGAATCTCGATGACGTGCCCCGCTAATTCGTTGGCTGCATTCGCTGCGAGCTCAAGATTCTTCGCGACCGCACGATAGCCAATCAGGGCCCGACCACTCTCGAGGCCGAGGGCCGTCTGGACCACCGCAATCCCGTAGGCGGAGAACACGAGACGGAGTAAGAGGATGAATATCTTGCTGGCCTGGCGTTCCCGATTGATCGCCCGCGTTGCGAGATTCGGATTCCCGTAGGCGAGTGCCTTCACAGCGTCCTGGCGCATCGTCCGACCCGTGCTTTCGAGCCGCTCGAGGAGTTGATCGAGCGTGAAATCCCCTGGATCGATCGAACAGCGAATCGAAATGCGGCTGGCCGTCTCTTCGATTACTCCCAACCCCATGAGCCGTTTCTCCGCCCCGTAAACCGCGTCGATTGCCTCACCCGACAGGGCCTCACCCTGGGTCTCCACGTCGATGACGCGGCGGCCGAGAATGTATTGGGCGACGATGATCCGTTCGAGCGTTTTGCCATCGACTGTCGCTGCGTGAACGACAGCCTCCGAGCCACGGGCAGATCCGGACGGCGAGAGGACGGAAAGAGCTTCGCTGTTCTGCCGGATCGTGATCGAATCGCCTTTCTCGATCCCGTGTTTGTCGGCCCACTCGGAGGGGAGCGAGAGGGCTAGTGTCGACGACCCGAGTTGCTGCACTTTTCGCGTCTCTTCGCGTTCAGGGAGCATCGATAGTCACATCAGCTGATTCGAAGAGCGATAGCGCGGACTCTGCTTGATCGTCGATGGCCCGGTCTTCCCATATCCGTCTCGGTCATTCGCGCGGAACGGCGAGGTTGCGAAGATCGCCCTGACACTCCGGACATACCCCGATCGGGTCATCCGTGACGACCCTGTGACCGCATTCTTGGCACTCATAGCGTTTCGCTTCCGTCGGCGTGTATGGATCGGTGCGTACCATCACGGTTCGTTCTCCTGGGAGCACGAATGTTAACCATTACCCTATTACAAATTAAAATCCTGGGCCTATTCAGCGATATCCTGCCTCTATTGTCCAAAAAACCCCGCCATCTCCGATATTCGTTATCTTTTTATGATTACTATGAAACACATACAATCAGCTTCAGGCATCACAAATCACGATAGATACATCAGTATCGTTACTATTACCCTCCGGATCGGTTCTTCTAGAATATTGTTTTTTGAATAAATAGGTAGAGTTCTTGGACATTTACGCATATAAAACCCTTAAATCCCTGGGTATGAGAACCCTCGTGCGGGGATCCTGGTTCAGTCTTCGTGGTGAAGATTAGTGACAGCACCACGCTTACAGTGGTTTGTGCATGGTCCTGGCTGGGAAGCCGTCACGCTCTCGTTTTTCGCCCGGCTCGAACCCGTGCGCCAGGAAGAACGCTTCGACCGGACGGGGGACGGTTGCCTCGAGGGTGTCGAGACCGTCCTCACGGGCGAGGGATATCATTCGCTCGACGATGCGTGATGCCCACCCCTCGCGCTCGTAGTCCGGTGCGGTGTACACACCCTCGATAACTCCCCTCGATCTGTCGAGCACGCCGAACGCGAGGACGGTGACTTCACTCTCGACGAGGATCACGTCGTGATGGTCCGACTCGATCCAGGCCGGAAGGTCTGCCTCGGCCTCGGCGACCAGATCGGCGACCTTCGCGCGGTCGTACTCGTCAGCGAATCGGTGTTCGATCGCTTGACGGCGGACGATCTCGAGGACGGGCACGTCGGGTGCGTGTGCCTCGCGAAGCGTCACGTCCATCATATCCAGCGAGGACTGGGGGCGTCTAAACGTCGTCGGAGGTATCGGTGGTTTCTGTCGGTTCACTCACGCTGAGCGGCCAGCGCGCTCCGGGTGGCACTCAGCACAGAGATGGAGTCGCTCATCGCCATCCCGGTATCCGTAGCGAATGGTTGCATCCTCACCACACCGATCGCAGGGAGCAACCATTGGTCGGAAGGACTAGACCAAACTTCCCGATTCCTTGTAGGCGTCGTACACCCGTTGGAGCGCGACGACGTATGCGGCGGTACGGAAGTTTTTCAGGTCGTTCTCCTCGTAGGCAGCGACCAGTTCATCGAAGGCGTCGACGATGATCGTCTCGAGTTCATCGTTGACACGTTCCTCCGACCAATAGAATCGCTGGCGATTCTGGACCCACTCGAAGTACGAAACGGTGACACCTCCTGCATTCGCGAGAATATCCGGGATGACGAGGACGTCCGCATCGGCGAGCACGTCGTCCGCATTCGGTGTGAGTGGTCCGTTCGCCGCCTCGGAGATGACGTCTGCCGAGACTTCGTGGGCGAGGGACTCATCGATGGCGTTTTCGAGGGCAGCGGGGACGAGGAGATCGACATCGAGCGTGAGGAGTTCTTCGTTGCTAATCTCCGCGTCTGCATCTGCATACCCGACGACACTCCCCGTCTGTCGCTTGTGTTCTTTGACGGCGACGGGATCCAGACCATTTGGTGCGTGAATGGCACCGCTGGAGTCGGAAACGGCGACGATCGTCGCTCCCATCTCGTCTGCGAGATTGGCGGTTATCCACCCGGCATTGCCATACCCCTGCACTGCGACGGTCGCCTCACTGATATCCCGGCCGAGATACTCGAACGCCTCGCGCGCGGCGATGACAGTCGATCGACCGGTGGCTTCGACGCGGCCTGCTGACCCTCCACTAGCAATATCTTTGCCCGTGATGACACCTGGTTCGGTAGTACGTTCGAGTGTCTCGTAGGTGTCCTTGATCCAGTTCATTTCGCGTTGGCCCGTATTGACGTCCGGTGCGGGCACATCCCGATCCTCACCAATGAGCGGTCTGAGTTCGGTCGCGTAGGCTCTGGTGATGCGCTCGAGTTCGGCAGTCGAATAGTCGTCGGGATCGATAATGATGCCGCCCTTGCCACCGCCGAGCGGGATACCGACAGTGGCACACTTGTACACCATCCAACCGGAGAGTGCCTTCACCTCGTCACGGCTAACACCCGGATGGTAGCGGATCCCTCCCTTATACGGGCCACGGTCGTTGTTGAACTGCGAACGAAATGCCGTGAAGACCTCGAGTGACCCGTCGTCCATCTCGACGGAGAGATTCGTCTCGAGGACCCGCTCTGGATGTTTGAATCGCTCGAGTACATCGGACGGAATATCGAGGTGTTCTCCCGCGTCATCCACCTGTTCCTGAAAATTTTCGAACGGGTTTGTCTCGTCGGTCATGCCAGTATCATCCCTACGACCGGCCATATGTTAAACTTCTCATATTCTCATATATTTAATATTATTACGTATAATAGGACTATTATCTCTTATTATTCTATGGACGTCCTTGTATTCAGGGAGTCTTCATGTTCTTCCACACTGTCCACGGCGACATCATTCGATTTCCCGAATCAATCAAACTCGATCTCTGACACGCTTACCACGCTAATCTCACGTGAGGCCACGTATCGATTGAAACTAAACACGTCAAGTACGAACGTCCTTATTCGTACTAACTACTATAATCGTAATAGGTCAGTTGACCACGGCAGAGAACCTGAGGCGACACGCGGTATTTCCACGTCAAGGTTCGCCAACGGGCCTTCTGTCGATTGTACTGGGGTATGATGCCGGGTGTTCGACACGGGGTCGCTGTTCGCACATCTGATACCTTCACCCCTGTCTATTTTATGGGGGACTCTCGTAGAGGGGTCACGAACGCTACCATGACCGACGTTCTGGGATCCAGGCTGTGGTCTCCATGAGTGATACTGCGTGGGGGGAGCGAACTGTCTCGGCCGAGGGGGTTACTGTTCAAAAATCGATCACGACGGAACAGTTCAAAACCCCGGCGGTCGCATTCGCCATTCAGTCTGACAGGGATACGGAGGTTCGGCTCAGGATCACGGATGGGATTCCGGGGACGATCCCAACGAATGACATCGGGTTCCATCCGGACTATGGTGGCGAGCACTGGTCGATTCATGGTGACGTCGTCTTGTTCGAGCGGACGCTCTCGCCAGGTGAGGACTACACGACTGTTTACGGCGTGCGGGATGTGGACGAGGACACCCTCGCGGCACTCCTCGAGCGTGACCCGATCCTGGACTTCATCCACGAAGCCGATGCTGAAGATGCGGTGGGTGTCGACAGCCTCGTGGGCACTGGGGATGACCTCGTACGCGACGTCAGTACTGGCACGCGGACGAACCTGCCTGGCGTCGACAAGGAGGGTACCCCGCCCGGGGCTGTTCCTTCCGATGCACCCTTCGACCTCGATGCGGTCACTACCTCGAAGAATGGGACTACCGGTCACAGCTCGAATACCGACGATTTCACTGACGTCGCTGCCTCCGAATCCCCGTTTCACGACGCAAACGGGGCAGTAGCTGGTGGAGACGCAGACACAACGGATGACTGGACATCCGGCACCGATGAGGATGATGGCGTCGTACCGCCAAAACCCATGGAGGACGACGGAAGCGACACTGATCCGCCCGCAGATGCCAATGGAGATACGCCTACGGGTGGGAACGACTCTGCCGTGACTGACGCGGATCATCATGCAGGGCGTGACGAAACATCCGATTCTATCAGGGGCGAGGGTCCGATGGAGCACCCCGAATCGGCCGAAACAACGGGTGGGGCACGTGATCACACTGCCGACTCACCCAGTGAGGAAGGTGAAGACGGGAACGACTATACAGGATCATCCCCTGGCGAGATCGCACGGACACTCGCCAAAGAGCTTCGCGAAGGGACTGTGTCGCCAGCGGACAAACAACTACTCCGCAACGAACTCGCCTTGGGCGACGGTACCGTCGATGCCCGGCTTGAACACCTCCAGGTACGGACCAGCGATCTTGAAGCCTACACTGCTGCGTTCGAGCCGTTTTTGGATAGCCATGGCGATCCCCGTGACGCCTTCGACACTGTCACCACGCGGGTCGATCGCATCCAGGAGACGATGTCCCGGCTCCAGGAGGACTGTACTGCCGTCTCAACTGAGACCGATCGCCTCGCCGATCAGCTCCAGGAAGTAGCGGACGACGTCGAGGTGACGACTGATCGAGTGAGCAGCACCGTCAGTACTGTCGAAGATTTCGACGACCGGATCGAGACCGTGGCGGCCGACCTCGAGACGCTGCAGGCGAGTGTCGACGCGGACGTGGATGCTCTTCAGTCAGACATCGACGACGTAGAGCACGCGGTCGAGACGGTCGAAACCGTCACCGAACGGCTAGAGTCGGTCGAAACGACGATGGAAACCCTCCAGGCGGAGGTAGACGAGATCGCGACCTTCCGCGACCAACTCTTTGCAGCCTTAGATAGACGGGAGTGAGCGGCTACCAGCCACGCCACGTGTACCCGTAGTGAATTGCCCCGTCACGACGGCATCTTCCAGCATTACTTGTGAGAGATATCATGGACATTGCGATGCGTAGGTGACGGGAATCAGGTCTCGTCCGCCTCCGATGACACTTAGCCGAGGATCTGGTGCGACACTTCCAACGCCCGCAAGCCATCGTGGACATCTACTGGTGGTGGGCTGCCCGTATTCAGACAGTCAATGAACACATTCGTTTCCTCTTCATATCCCATGTCGGTCGCTGTCCCGGCATCGAATGAAATCGTTGTCGGATACGAGTCATCCGCTACTGCGTACGTGAGTCTGTCTACCCGCCACCATTCATCTCCTTCGACGAGTACTGCCCCTTCGGTTCCAACGACGCCATGTCGGAGATACTTGAGTTTCGATGTCCAGGTATTTTGGATAAACCCGATGCAGTCCTCCCCAAGGGAGACTGTCGCGACCATACTATCGTCAAATGTCTCAATCTCTGGATGGGTCGAATTCATCGTCTGTCCGGATGCAGAGGTAATCTCGCCACCGAGCCAGCGGATGAGATCGATGTTGTGGGATGACGATTCGATCGTGATGCCGCATGCGTGTTCTGGATCGACCCGCCAGTTATCTGACGATGGAACTCCCCAGCCTGCTCGCTGGCTGAAGACCATCCGTGGCTTCCCAATTGTTCCATCGTGTACAATGTCGTGTAATCGTTGACACGGCTCACAGAACCGCAAACAGAATCCAACCATGAAGGGGATCGCATACTCCTCGACGATAGCTTGAATCCGTCGACCATCGGCCACAGAGACTGCCAGTGGCTTCTCACAAAATACGGCGCTCCCATGTTGTGCGGCAGCCTCTATGATTTCTACTCGTGTCTGAGGTGGGGTCGTAATGTAGACACCATCCAGATCCACCTCCTCGAACAGGGTGGTATAGTCGGAGTAGGCATCTGCGTCAACTGATTCTCCGAGCTCCTGGGCTTTCTCGACTGCAATATCACAAATCGCCGCCACCTCCACCTCGTCATGGGCGTGCAGTGTTGCTGCGTGCGTGTGAGCGATTCCACCCGCACCGAGTATCCCTATACTGAGTGACATTGGTTGGAGTGTTGGTCGAACTCGGATAAGGATTGATACCGGGGACTCTCGAACGAGCCCGACGTTTATCCTCTGTCGGTATTTGGCGCGACGGGTGTCAGTCGTCGACGAAGAGTGTCAGGTGGTCCCGGTGAGCGGATCCCAACGATTCGCTATCTACGAACCACGGGTGTGACAGCTCTGGAACACGTGACAAACTATTCGACGACCAACGAGTGAACGGACGAAACGAGAACGGCAGTTACTATTTCGGTTCTGCGCAGGCGTGGTGGGAGTCAGGTGGCCGGTGTTACATCGCGCCGCCCATGCCACCCATACCGCCCATACCGCCCATGCCACCCATGCCGCCCATACCACCAGGACCGCCGGGTGGTGCGTCGTCTTCGTCATCGTCGTCGCTGCCACCGCCCTTCAGATCGCCGGCTGCGATGACGTCGTCAATCCGGAGGATCATGACAGCTGCCTCGACGGCGGACTCGATTGCTTGGGACTTCACCCGTCGCGGCTCGACGACGTTCTCGTCTTCCATGTCGAGGATGTCGCCGGTGTATGCGTCGAGTCCGGCAGCCACTGCTCCACCATCGTGCTGGGCCCGCAGATCGACGAGCGAATCGATCGGATCGAGACCGGCGTTCTCCGCGAGGGTGCGCGGGATGATCTCGAGTGCGTCTGCGAATGATTCGATCGCAAGCTGTTCACGCCCACCGACTGAGTCAGCGTAGTCGCGGAGGCCGAGCGCGAGTTCGATCTCTGGCGCGCCGCCGCCTGCGAGAACTTCGCCATCTTCGAGCGTCACCGTGACGACACCGAGGGCGTCCTGGACCGCACGGTTGACCTCGTCGACGACGTGTTCCGTGCCGCCCCGGAGGACGAGTGTCACGGCCTTGGCATTCTCGATGTCTTCGACGAACGTGTGCTGGTCGCCACCGAGGTCGCGCTGGGAGATGGATCCCGCGAATCCGAGATCGTCTTCGTCGGCATCCTCCAGACTGGAGATGATGCGCGCGCCCGTGGCCCGCGAGAGCGCCTCCTGGTCGGCGTCGTTGACCCGGCGAGCTGCATAGATTCCCTCTTCTGCGAGGAAGTGCTGGGCCATGTCGTCGATACCGCCGTCGACAAAGACCGCATCCGCGCCGAGCTCAACGATCCGATCGACCATCTCGCGGAGCTGTTCTTCCTCCTGGTCGAGGAAATCCTGGAGCTGGTCGGGGTCAGTAACGTTGACCTCTGCGCTGATCTCGGTGTCCTTCACTTCGAGATCGCCACCGAAGACGAGGACGTTCGCATCCTCGACCCCGTACGGCATGTTCTCGTGCGTGCGTTCCTTCCCGAAGAGCACGCCATCGATGAGTTCGGACTGGCCGATCGAGGCACCGCTGATCTGTTCGACACGGATATTATCGAGGTCGACCCCGTCCTCGTCAGCAACCGAGCGGATCGCCCGCACGACGAGATTCGCGAGATGCTCCTTCGCGGACTCGGCGCCCTTGCCCGTCATGGCAGTGGACGCAATATCCGTCAACACCTCGTCGTCGTCTTCGGAGATCTCGATAGCGATGTCGTCGAGAATATCCTTCGCCTCGGTCGCAGCTTGGCGGTACCCTTGCGCCAGGGTGGTCGCATGGATGTCCTGATCGAGGAGATCCTCGGCTTGCTGTAACAGCTCGCCCGCGAGGACCACTGCGGAGGTGGTTCCGTCCGCGACCTCGTCCTCTTGGGTCTCCGAGACTTCGACGACCATGTTGGCCGCCGGGTGCTCGATGTCCATCTCCTTCAGGATCGTCACGCCGTCATTCGTGACGATGACGCCGCCCCCGGCGTCGACGAGCATCTTGTCCATGCCCTTCGGCCCGAGGGTCGTCCGGACCGCTTCAGCAACTGCCTGTCCGGCCGTAATGTTCATCGACTGCGCGTCCTTCCCCGAGGTTCGCTGGGAATCCTCGGAAAGTACGATGAGCGGCTGGTTACCCATCTGCTGTGCCATATTCGAATTGGAATTGAATGCTATTCTATATAAAACCTTCGCGTTCGCCCGCGCTCCGATTTCCACGAGTCGTCGCCCTCCCGTGATTCCCGGCCGGGACGTGTGTGGGTATTTAACAGATCACGATCCCGACGTGGCCGTCGCTTCGCGGCGACGAACGGCCGCTCGGGTCGCGGAGGACCGTTGTAGGGCGGGGGCGACGGACGAGACGACCCGTCGTGGCGTCGGACCGACGCGTCGACCGGCCGCGCGCGATCCATCGACGGAACGGTCGGGCGCGATCCAACACGGAACGGTCGCGTGCGCCCGCACGCCGACGGGAGATCACGCATGGACGAGGACGAGGGACTCTCCGCGGGCGAACAGTACCACCTCGCCGTGAGCGAGGGTGACGTCGCCCCGAGCGTGCTGCTGCCCGGGGATCCGGAGCGCGTCGAGACGATCGCCGAGGGCTGGGACGCGGCCGACCCCGTCGCCAGCCACCGCGAGTACCGCACCGTGACGGGCGAGTACGACGACACGCCGGTCTCCGTCACGTCGACCGGCATCGGGAGCCCGTCGGCGGCCATCGCCGTCGA
>CAZEDI010000011.1:15444-44046 GCA_964510865.1 uncultured Halobacteriales archaeon | reverse complement strand
AGAGCAGCCGACTGTAGATCGGCTTGCCCCCCGTTCAAATCGGGGAGGGCGGATCTATTTTCTAGCCGATATGGCGTGCTACCCCGATCGGATAGGGATGCTCCCCGTGTATTGCACGAGGGACTGCGTATCTGACCCTGCAAACGGGGCTGTCTCGCCGGTCGATACTCTATCGGGATTGCGGATTTCCGGGATTTCGATCTCAATAGATGGGAAAAAGCCCGGACGGCTCGCCGATCATCGGCAGTGTGGACACAAACAATTATCGTGGTAAACGGTGACATCGAACATGGAGGTATACATGAACGATCGAATCCTCCTGTTCGTATTCACGCATTCGCGGGCCCTGCTTATCCTGGCCTTCATCGCCCTCCTCGTAGTCGGTGGAATCGGTGAAGTCGCCGCAGGCCCGCCAGAAGATCCCGCACAGGGCTGTGAACACCTCTCCGAGTCCGTCCCCGATCTCATCGGTGACTACTGCGGAGAGGACTGATATCCCAACACTCATCTTTTGTGTTCAACCTGTAGAAGTGAAGAGGACTGTGTTCGGAACGTTCGGTTCGATGGCACCTACCCAATGTAATCCACAGTGAAATCACTGGGGGTCGACGTCACCGGAGGCAACCATGTCGTGGAGGGGATTCCCGTCGAATTCGAGTGGGAATTCGACACGACCGTGTCGGCGTGAGGACTCCCAAATCCCGAAGATGATTTCCGTCGGATTCAACGCATTACGCGCTCCGATCACGGGCTCCTGCCCATCCTCGAGACAGTCAATGACATGTTCCACGGCGTCGTTGATTGGGTCTGTCCAACTGCCCTCTTCAACCGTCCGGCGATCCCAGTCGGTTTGACCGGTCTGTCGCCATCGAATCTCGTTCCCCGACTCCCCGTCATCGGGGGCAACATCGAGGATTCCATCGGACCCGATGAATCGCATATTCGCTGGAATGATCGAGGCACCCTGGCCCGTCGAGACGATCCCTTCGATCCCGTTTTCGTACTCCCAGAGTGCGTAGGCCTGGTTCTCGTTGTGGCTTCCGAACCAGCGGTTCTCCTCTCGATAGTCGATTTGCCCGATTACCCACGAGGCGGGGCAGTCTCCAGCGACACCCGTCGCGAAGTCGATCATGTGCGTTCCTCCGTCGTAGATATTCCCCGGCGACAACTGGAACTGCTGGAGTTCGCCGATCTCCCCCGATCGAATCAGGTCGCGCGCCTCGACCCATGTCGGTTTGAATCGGCGCATGTGATTGAAGGTGAGCTGGACATCCTGTCGCCAGCAAACCTGACTCATTCGCTGGGACCCTTCCCACGTGAGATCCATTGGTTTCTCGCAGTGGATCGCCTCGACGCTATCGGCGTTTGCACAGTCGACGACGACTTCCGCGTGGATGTCCGGCCACACCGAAATCGAAACGACGTCGGGCTCTACGTCGTCCACCATCTCTTCGTAGTCTTCGAACGTGTGGTCGATGTCGAAGGTCTCCGCGAACGTGGCAGCGTTCTCTGAATCGAGGTCAGCACAGGCGACGAGTGAGCAGTTGGAGAGGTTTTCATACCCCTCTGCGTGATAGTAGTTCATTGCAAATCCGGTCGGTCCAGGATCGTGCAGATCATCGTTATTGCCAGTGCCGATGAACGCGACGTCGTAGGCGGACATACCTGCCAGTCGCTACTATCCTTGGATAGTACTTTGCTTCGAGGAATGCCAGACTGGATTCGTCGTTTCAGTGAGTATACGAAACGCACGGGAAACCCACCGAGCATTCCTCTCACCCGGGACAGAACCTCCGCGGGTATGGTTGTCGATGCGCGGAGATCGTTCTGATTCGGGTGTTCCGTGGAAGGGGCTTCACCACATTATTATGGATTCGTCCCCGTGTACTGTCCTCGAATGGGGATTCACCCATCGTTTCGGCGGCCGAGTGCGAAGAGCGTCGTCGGAGTTTGCCCGCTGGCCCGTGGTTCGAACTGGTCGGTGACACGGTCGTCGTAAAACGTGAGGCCAGTCCCGCCGAGCGTACGATGGGCGTACGTTGCCAGGTAGAGTTTGCCGAGGACGATCCCAGCCTCGAGCTGTGCAAGCCGGTATCCCCGATTCCCGAGTTCTTCGACCACCGCCTCGATATCGCTCAGGAGGTACACATTGACGTGGGCGGCACCCGCCCACTGCTGGTCGAGTGCGAGATGTGACATCGTTTGTTCGGTCACGTCGCCGATTCGTTCGAGTTCCGCTTCAGCTGCGTGGTAGTGGTAACTCCCCGAAGGAACACCCGCAACCCGTGCCGCGAGGATGTACACGTCATTGAATGCGAGCCCATCTGCTGTTCCCCCGTTCCAGTCTCCCGGAATTCCACGCGTCGCTCGATCGAGGATCGTGCCCAAGGCACGTCGGCCGATCGGATCGGTCGTATACTCGCGACACGACCCCCGTCGCTGGATCGTCTCATGGAGAGGCCTGGCCGTTGCCGTCTCGTGGTCGACAGGATCGAGTGGAATACACTCACCCCCACCCGCTTCGCGGGTCCCGACGTGTCCTTTCTGTGCACGTTCCCGCCATGTCGAGCTTCTATTCGCGTCCTCGAACGTACTCTGTTCCCAGGCATCGTACACGAGCGGGTACTCGGTTTCGGTCTCTGACAGTGGCTCCGTGTGGGGATCCAGTTCGGGAACCGATGGTGGGCTCGGGACGGGACAGTCGCGCCCGATGGGGACCAGCTGGAGTGGGGCCTCCTCCACCGGATCGATACCGAGGAGATGGGCGACACGGTCGTCGACGAAGCTCGTAACGACCTCGACTCGGTGATCCAGTGCGTGCGCTGTGGCCAGGAGGTTCGCGAGGATCGTCCCCGAGTCCCAGAATGCATGTCGATATGTGCGATCGCGGTACTTCCAGGCGTTACGCCACCACGTGGACGTCATCACGACCGTGACGGGGGCGTCGGAAATACCTCGGTACTCTCCCGAGGCAGCTTCGAGCACGCCCCGATAGTCGCCCTCTCGGATGACGTCGAATGCGAACGTCGCGGGGTCGAAATGATAAATCCCCGCGTCGAGATCTGGGAGATCGCCACAGACGAGATAGCAGTCGATGTGATAGAGTTTGCCCGTACAGGAGGCCGCGCGAAAGGCGACAGTTCTATCGGTTCCCTCGACGGTCGATACGACACCGGTCGCTTCGTAGCAGAGCGTTGCGAGGGTTTCCCGGTCCGGTGGTGTCGACGGTGGTTGTTCCGGAACGGCGAGGGGGTCTGCAGTCGATTCCGCAATCACCGAAAGCGTGGGCGCCTGTGGTGGGGTGATGGACGTGAGTTCCAGACGCGGGAGATCCTCATACACTTTGTACGGCCGCGGCTGATTCTCGTACTCCAGCGTGAAGGTGTCCTCACGCAAGCGACGAGGGGAGTGTTTAGTGCGGTAGTGGTACGTACGTGCATCGACCATACGCATACTCGAACGCGGGATGAGGAAAACCCTCGCCTGAGCCAGGACTCTCAACCCGCAAGGCGTTTCTTCCGGGCCGGGTACATCTCGGTATGGTCGAGCGGGTGACGCTGTACCACGCGCCGACGACAGTAGCCGACGCGGACGCGATTGCTGACTGGCTCGCGACGCGTATCACCGCAGACGTGACAGTCCGGGACAGCTTCCTTCCATATCTCCTCGAGCACGGTCACGCCACCGTCGATACACTCGCTGAGGCGTTTGCAGAGGCCCGGGTGCTCTCACCATACGAGCGAGAAACCGGCAATACGATGCTGGGTATCATCCGGTATGAGAGTCGTGCACTCGAGAACCCCGAACGCGCCGGGGGCGTCCTCTACGACGGCCGTCAGATCCAGGCAACACTCAACGGCTTCCTCCCACCCGACGAGCGCTCCCTCTCACACCTTCACATCCCCCTCCTCGATCGGGTGCTCGGCACCTGGGGCGATCACGACGGACGGTGGCACAAACGGGTACACGTGCTCGGTCAACCCGCGCTCGTCTCCGTCCCCGGACTGTACGAAGCGCCAGCAAAGCCCGAGGCGTATTACAAGGCAAAACAGACCCATGCGTTGATGTCCGGCGATGCACCACCGCGGGAGGTGTTGGAGACCGAGGTCGACGGTGCGTTTCTCGTTGAAGATGATCCACGGACGACCGAGGCACTGAAGGGGTACGTCCTCCAGGCAGTCCATCTCCTGGAGACGGGGGAAACGTTCTGTGAGACAGCGGAGTGCCGCCTCGCAAATCCCCACCGACAGGAGGGTGTGATTACCGCTCAGCTCACTGATCCGGAGTTCTGCGCAGAACACGCCGACCGCTACGGAACGTCGTCATAGTGGCTTCTGGGCACTCACGAGCGTGAGATACCCGCCTGCGAGCGATCTCCTGCGGACATCTACGCAGCGATCCAGCAGGATCCCATGCGCATCGGCGACACGCGCTTCGAGCGTCTCCGCTGGAGAGGCGAACGTTGTGCGGCTCCCGGGAGAAGAGAGCCGAACGACGCCGCGGAAGAGGAGATCGAGGGGTGCGGTGGCCGGCTTTCCACTCCGAGTTGCGTTCAGGAGTGCGATCCGTCCACCAGGTGAGAGGAACTCGAGCCAGGCGTCGACTGCTCTCTCCGGATTCTCGAGCATACCGACGACAAACGTCGCGAGGATCGCATCGGCTCGGTCGAACGGGGGCGCTACTCCGTTTCCACGTACGATATGTACGTTCGTCCATCCGTTTCGTCCGGCATATGGGTGAGCTCTCTCGAGCGCCCCAGGTGCAAGGTCGAGCCCCACAACTTGCCCGTCGCCCCCGACGTGTGCCCGAAGATACGGGAAGTTGGCGCCTGTTCCACACCCGATCTCGACAACAGTCTCCCCTTGCTGGAGCTCGAGCTCTCCGACGGTTTTCCGGCGGACACCGGCGATACCTGGTGTTCTCCGTGCGATGAGATCGTACACGCCAGCCCACCGGCTGTAGAACTGCTCGACTGTCCTGCGGCGGCCCCGATCGGACACGACCGGGTACTCGGTCGCTACCAGAATAGTCCTTCGGGCTCAGCTGATCGCACGGATCGTGGTGACTGCGGCTTCGGCGTCCTCGGCGAGGACGTATGCCACAGGCTCGATCCCGATGCCACCAGTTTGGTAGAGGACGTCGACGTCATCGGTACCCACTGTCGCCTCGACGATGGCCGTCTCCAAATCACGTTCGGCGTCGAATTCGACGGCTGAGAGACCGCTTGCGACAAAATCAGCGATCAGCCCCTCGTCGTACCGGACGTTTAGCGCGGCACGTGCATCGCTACCTGCGACACGAGCAGCGAGGAGGACGGAGGCGACATGTTCTGATGCCCCGAACTCGGGTTGGGCCGGAATCGAGAGACTTCCTTTCACGGCGAATAGTCGCCCTGGTACCCCAGCGACGTCATCGACGTCCATCGCGTCCGGGAGGCACTCGACGAGGTTCGATCCAACGTTTGGAATGAGGGTGACGAAGCCGTCCGTATGTTCGAGCATTCGAAGTCCGCGACGGACGGATGCGAGCGTTTGCTCCGCTGCGCGCACTGTTCCCCCTGGATCGTGAATATCGAATCGCTCCCCAACGTCACCGAGCGCAGGCATCTCGGCTTCGTGAAGGTCGGCAAGCAGGTCCCCCCGTTCGAGTCGCCGAATCAACACCTCGATTTCGATCAGTGCACCAACCGGCGACGTATCCCCAGAGGCGAGTCCCTCGGCGAGGTCATCGACGAGTTCCCGGACCCTGCCATCCTCGCGTACCCGCGGATCCCCCGCAACGTCGCCGTGAATATACTTCGAGACAGCACTCTGACTGATCCCGAGCAGATCCGCGACCTCCCGCTGGGTGAGCCCCCGGTCGTAGAGTTTTTCTGCAAGCATTGCCCGGACAGTCGGCAAAAATCGATCGACGACGACCTCCTCGATAAATCTCACCGCTCCTCACCCCCTGGACGGTCGTCGACTGGTCATTCGGATTCCTCTGATTTCTGGTCGCCGCCGAACTCATGATCGGACTGGATACGAGACGCCTGGGGACCTGACTGGTCCTGGTACTTGGATCCCCGCTCGGACCCATACGGTCGTTCTGCCGGGGAGGTCAGTTCGGTGAAGGTGAGTTGGGAGACGCGCATCCCGGGGGTCAGGGCGACGGGGGCCGTCCCGAGATTGGAGAGCTCGAGGGTGATTTTCCCTCTGAATCCAGGATCGCAGAGGCCTGCTGTTGCGTGTACGACAACGGCCAGTCGTCCCAACGATGATCGCCCCTCGACGTGCGCGATCAGGTCCGCGGGAATCTCCACACGCTCCTTGGTCGTCCCGAGGACGAAGTCACCCGGGTGCAGGATGAAGTCCTCGCCCTCCTCGACGACGGTTTCCGTGATGTACTCCCCCACTTCGCGCTCGTCGTCGGGGTGGATGCAGGAGATATTCGTACGCTGGAACTCGAGAAACTCACGACCAAGGCGAAGATCAACACTCGCCGGCTGAACTTGGAGGTCGGGATCATCGAGCGGCTCAATCGCGAGGTCGCCCGCAGAGAGGCGGGTGAGAATATCGGCGTCCGACAGGATCATACCTCGCCGTGAGCGTCCCGGTGAGGTAAATCCCCCTGATCGCGTGCTGTGCCATCGTGACCTATCCCGCAGGGGCACGTCAGCGTGGTGGTGGACTGGTCTACCCGGTGACAGCGCTCGTGCTTAGCTCGCTTCGCCGAGCTGGTAAGCAAAATAAATCGCGTATACGCCGGCCAGGCCGACGAGGACAGATATCACGTCGGCGACGACCGCCATGTCGCCGAGTACGAGATCGTTGACGAGGCAGTCAAACCAGTTGACGCGTGCAGGGTCTACGTGCACGGGTCTACTCCGGCGACGGATTCACGTCGAACGTATAGATTAACGGTAGATTTTGTCACATATACGAATACATGCTCAGTGTAGACATCCTATCTACGCTCTTCAGTTGTCTTAGACAAGGGCAAACATGAATCCGGTAAGGGCAACGGCACCGCTCGCGAATGCGGCAGGCCCCCAGTCGAGATTGTGACCGACAACGAGACCCCCGGTGAACAGATACATCTGCCAGATAGCGGTGCCGAACTGCAGGACAACTCCCGTGCCCTGGGTAGCGTTGTCGAGAATGACGCCGAAACGCTCCGTGGCGGCTTGGAGGTCTGCAGGAACGGCTGCAGTCACCACCTCGACCCCGCCGATACCAACCACGAGGAGAATAACGCCGATGGTCGGGGCAAGCCCCCACGCGGCGATTGCGAGTGTCCGCGTGAATGATCCGTTCCCTCCGGCGAGTCGTGCCGCACTGAACAAGAGCACGCCGAGCATCAGCCACGAAAACCCAAGTACCAACAGAACTGGGAGCATTTGGCCGAGTGCGACACCGATTGCGTCGACCATAGTCCCCGGTGGTGCATGTGGGATTCGGGCTGCGAGGAGTACTACGAGCGCGAGCGATCCGACGACGACTGATGCCCACAGCAGGAGTACCACCCCTGCTGCCCGAAACAGGGAGAACCCGTCCTTGCGAGCAAAGTACGCATGGGGGTGGCGCAGTGGAGTTCGAACCATAGACAGACGACCACCCCCGAGCATACTATAACGTGGTAAGACGATGATCAGTCCTTTAGTTACGCGACCCCACGTCCCAGCATGAAGCAGGCCATCGTCGCGCGCGCGGACCTCGGCATGGGCGAGGGAAAGCTCGCTGCCCAGGTCGCTCACGCCTCACTTGCGGCATACGAGCACACTGAGGAGAGCGCCCGGTCCGAGTGGAAACGTGACGGTCAAAAGAAGATCGTGCTCGCGGTATCGAGCGAGCGAGCATTGTTTGAACTCCAGGAGGCAGCGAAGGTGGAGGGCCTCCCGACCGGACTCGTGCGTGACGCCGGTCACACTCAACTGGATCCAGAGACGCCCACGGCAATCGCTATTGGTCCCGCTGCTGACCGTCGTATTGACGCCATCACCGGCGATCTGTCGCTCTACTGATGCGCGAAGCCCACCCCCGTGAACGTACGATAGGAATCTCCCACTATGCCAGCGAAACTGCTGGCGTTGGCGGACAGCTACGCGATACCCCCAAGGACTTTCGTGTCCGGGAGAGAGGAGATCTCGACCCCGAGGCTCTCGACGCGGATCCGTCGCGGTTTCGCCACCTTCTCGTACGCGCCACACTCGAGAACTGGGACACGCATACATTTGCGAGCGACCTATCGGACAGGCTCGGGATCAGTCGCGGGCGCGTTGCCTGGGCGGGGACGAAGGATAAACGTGCCGTGACCACCCAGCTGTTTTCGATCGAGGACGTGGACGAGACTGACCTCCCCTCGATGAGCAGTGCACGTATCGAGCCCATCGGTCGACTGGGACGTAGACTCCATCTCGGTGACCTGGCGGGCAACGAATTCGAGATCGTCGTTCGTGACCCAAAGCATCCCGAGCACGCAGACGAGATTACGGTCGAACTTCGGGAGTTCGGTGGGCTCGAGGACGTCGTCACCAGTGAGAACGGGACACACTCAATCGGCGTTCCCAACTTCTTTGGCCAACAACGATTTGGGAGCCGTCGACCGATCACGCACGAGGTCGGCCGTGCGATCGTCCGCCGGGAGTGGAAGTCTGCAGTGGTAGCATACGTCGCAAACCCGTTCGAGACGGAACCTACGGAGACCCGGGAGGCGCGTTCGTACATCGAGGAGACGCTGGACTGGCAGGGTGGGCTCGCACGGATGCCCGAACACATGGGATATGAGCGCGCGATGCTCCACCATCTGGCTGCTTTGGACGGCGAGCCGACCCCCGAGGATTATCGGGAAGCGCTGTGTGCAGTTCCGGAGAATCTCCAGCGGTTGTTTGTCCATGCCGCCCAGTCGTACGCCTTCAACTGGATACTCTCCGAGCGCATGCAGCGTGCACTCCCGTTCGATCGGGCAGTTCCGGGCGATGTCGTTTGCTTTGGGAGCACACACGAGGACCTCGTCGTTCCCGACACTGACAGGCTACAGCGGGTAACCGAGGATCGGGTAGAGACGGTGAACAGACACATCGAACGGGGTCGCGCGTTCGTAACTGCCCCCCTCGTCGGGACAGAGACCCATCTGGGCGACGGAGAACCGGGAGACATCGAGCGAGAGGTGCTCGCTGATCTCGAACTTTCGGCCGATGACTTTGCCCTGCCGGAGCCGTTCTCGTCCTCCGGGACGCGTCGTTCGATTCTCGTCCGAACTGATCTTCATCCGTCGCGGGATCCGCTCACCTTTTCCTTCAGTCTCCCGAAGGGGTCGTACGCGACAGTCGTGCTCCGCGAGTACCTGAAAACCGCTCCCGATTCACTGTGATAGCCACACTCGACCGTTCGCGAGCGGTGATATTTGCATGAGTGCCCCCGGCCGTGACCATTGCACAGTCTGTGGATCATCGCTCACAAAGCCGGGTGACTATTGTCTCGTCTGTCGATCGGCGAATGCAGACGGCGTCGTGATAGACGCGACGGCCGAGCGCGCGACACTCACGATGCTCGATGGGGAGACAGTTCTGGGCGAGACGACGATCAAGACAACGCCCGAAACGGGTGAACGTGAGCGGACATACCAACGAAACTTCGCGGGTAGAATCGCGGATGAGGTCCGCCGGAAGCGGCCGGAAACAGTATACATGGCGGGCGAGCGTGATGTGCTTGCTCGCGTCGGAGAAGACGTCCATGTCGAGTGCTTTCGGGTTGAGGGAACATCGCCCGTGGACGTGGCAATCGCCCGCCGTGGTGACCGGGATCTCGACGTGGTTGAGGCGGCTCCCGCCGAGAAAATCGGCGGTACGCACACCACGCTCGTCGGCGGCAGGGATGGTCGTCGCGTGATCGAGGTGATCGCTCGCCATCCACACGTCAAAAAGGTGATTCCCGGGCCGATCGAGTCGGGCGGATCGTCGGGGAGTGGTGGCGTTCGAGCGAAGGTCACCCGCGCAGACGCAAATGGAAATCTTCGACTCCTCGTCCGAGATGGTTCGAGTGTTCAGGAAAACCGGATCGTCACGACTGCGATGGATCGAGACCGTGGAGAGCGGATTGCAACGGATCTCGACGAATTGCTAACCGACGCGGAACTCGATAGATAATACGGGAAAACCTTCAGACCGTCCCCGCTTCGAATCGTATCCCCGTCGATTGAAGAGGGGATGTATCCGACGGCGCGTGAACTTGGCTCGCAGGCCACAAGCAACACCGACCTAGGGGCTGTCCGGTTCGAGCCCCGTCTCTGCTTCTGTAGAGACGTCGCTTCGACCTGGATTTTCCCCGTGCAGTGCCACCGCACGACGGATACTCCTCTCTGGCAAGGCGACTCCTTGTTCAGGGGCCTTCGCATCCGCCTTACCGACATATCGAACTCGGCAGGATCTTGGTCTGCTCGACAGCTGGCAACAACTCCGGACGACCGTTCAATTCAAGTGTGTTTTCACTAGTCACACATACGTGGCAGTATCGTTCGATCTCTTCGGAACGTTGCTCGCTGTCGATCGCCCTGCCGACCCGGCTGGAGCGATCGGGACCGAACTCGCCACGAGGGGTGTGCATGTCCCAGAAGACTGGACCGACGCCTACCAGGAGCACCATATTTCCACGGCGAATGGGAGGGAAGTAGCCCTCTCCACCCATGTACAGGCCGCTCTCGCGAGTCGGAGGATTACGCCGTCATCCGATGTCATTCACGATGCACTCGACGCGGTATTCGATCCTCGGCCTCGCACACGAGTCGGAGCCGAGACTGCGGTCGAAGGTGCCCGGATAGGGAGTACCCCGAGACAATTTCCGACGCAGCGTATGGAATCGTCACTACCAGGCGGGCAACGGTATGGAATTCGTGACCGGCTATACCATCTCCCCTGAGCCTTGTACTCCAGCTATGACGATATCCGCTGTTGTGCCACGGAGTATCGAGCGATCGACGGTACGAAGGGTTTATCCCCCCGAATCAAGTATTTCCCCGCATGCCAAGCGAAGGACGAGATACGGGAAGCGCGGGCCGATTTGGCCCACGCTACGGTCGTGTCGCCCGTCGTCGGGTCTCGGAGATCGAGGCAGACACGAATGAGGATCACGCCTGTCCCGACTGTGGCGCGACGCGCGTCTCGCGATCGGGTACGGGAATCTGGGAGTGTGGCCGGTGCGGGTATACCTTTGCAGGCGGGGCGTACCGACCAGAAACGCCCGGTGGACGTGCAGCAACTCGATCGGTCCAGGCGGCCCTTTCCGAGGACGACGACGAATGAGCTACAAGTGTTCCCGGTGTAAACGCGACGTCGAACTCGACGAGTACTCCGGTGTCCGCTGTCCGTATTGCGGCCACCGCATCCTTCTGAAAGAGCGAAGCGGCGACGTCAAGACGATCGACGTCGAATAGGTTTCTGATACGGGCCGTGGCACCACTGACTTCACCGCCGTCACACCGACTTGACCTTACCTTCTCCTATGACGACGAGCAGGTGGCTCGGACGATCGAGCGAAGCCTCGCCCGCGAGGTCGGTGAAATAGACGACGACCGATCGGAAACTCGTCTCGTCCGAGCGGGCACCGACATCGAGCTCTCGATCAAGGCGACGGACCACGTGTCGCTTCGGGCGGCGTTTAACACATGGTGCTCGTTGGCCGATGTTGCCGAGCAATCGATCGACCTCGGAACGGATGCCGTAATCGACTGAGCACTATTTGATGTAACGGTGTGGACCGCTCGTCGGATTGTAGGTCGGGAGATGGACGTGTGGTCCTGGGGAGGGACGACGTGTCGGCTGCCCTCGAAAGCGTGGGTTTTTGAGTGGGGCAACCCTCTTTCCGGGTATGCAGGGACAGCTACCGCCGGAAGCGCAGGAGAAAGTCGAGGAGCTCCAGCAGCTCCAGGAGAAGGCACAGCAGGTCTCGATCCAGAAGCAGCAGGCGGAGACCGAACTCGAGGACGCTCAGAGCGCACTGGATGCGCTCGACGAGGTTGACGAGGACGCCACGATGTATCGCGAAGTGGGAGATCTCCTGATCCAGAGCGACTACGAATCAGCCCAGGAGGATCTCGACGACCGCGTCGACAGCCTCGAGGTCCGTGTCCAGACACTCGAGAAACAGGAGAACCGCATCCGGAACCAGTTCGAGGAGCTCCAGGATGAACTCCAGGAGATGCTCCAAGGTGCTGGCGGTGTCGGCGGTGGCATGGGCCCCGGCGCCGGTGGATAAGGAACACGGTGGAATGGCCGACGACGATGTCATAACGGATGAAGCAGTCGTTGCAGCAGCTGTCGACGCAGCTGAGACCGTTATCTTCTCACGGTATGACCGATCGGAGATCCGGGATCTGGACGTCGGTGTCCAGTTCGAGGACGGCGTCCTGGACATCGACGTCTATCTCGACGCCGATGGTCCCGTCGAACAGGTCACTGACGACGCTGCACTCGCAGCCCGGTCAGCAGTCGACGACCTGCTCGAGTAATATTTCCCATTCTATGTCTTCGTGGCCATGGGAAGCCACTACGTGAATAGGAGATCTCTCTCCCCTCGAAACGAGGGGCGTCGACTGTCTCGATTTCAAAGCCGCAGTTCCGTTCCCTCGACGCTGTCTATCCGTCTTCAGGACGCGGCGAGGAAAAATATCAGGATGCTGATAGCGACTGATGCGAGGACGACAGCTCCGAGCAGTGCCCCGCCGAGCGAAATGACGGCGTTTGCGTGGCTGGCAAGTGTCTCGGTGCGATCGTTTCCGAAGACGGTGACCTCCGCACGTTCGGTGGCCATGCCAACCGAGACGGGCTCGAGGTCGTCACGAGCGTCCCCGAGTAGTGATTCGATGCGTTCCATGAGGACATCGACATCGATCGTCTCACCCACCTGATTCACGGACTGGATCGTGTTCACGACGTGAGTGTCGCTTGTCATGACCTCGATATTGTCCACGTCGAGCGCGTGTACGATCGTGTCACGGACACCGGGCTCCATGTTGTTGCCGTCGATCAATATGTACGCGGTCTCCTGATCGCTAACCCGGGTCACGGCAACCCGGATCCCGAGCGGTCCAATTCCGTCCGGTGGTCCCCACGGGGTCTTTTCCCATGCGGTGCCCATCTCGAGTTCGTGGCGAGGGGCGGACGCGAGTGCCTCGCTCACTTCTCGCGTTGCTTCGAACATGTCGAAGGACCGGCGGCTCCCGGGTGTGACGTGACCCAGATCGTCTCCTTTCAGGCCATCGTTACAGTTGTGAGCGTCGATCAGTAGCACATTCTCGAGGCCTGCCACGCGGGCCTCGGAGATCGCGGACATGCCGACACCGTACTCCACGTCATCGGCAAAATTCGGCGAGAACGATGCGACGAGGATCGCATCATTGCCGAATGCTTGACCGAGCATCGAGACCTCTCCCATCTCGGCCCTGATGCTCCCCGTCGCGCCCTGGTGGAATTCAATGCGGTCAATAGCGCGGTCCATAGCCGTTATCAGCGTGTCGACTTCCTTCTCGGTCACGAGGTTGAAGTCGTGGCCGGCAGTTGCGTGCGGGGGAAACGCGAGACCGTCTGCTGTCTCGGCGATCCGCTCGGGGAGGTTCCCTCCGCCGATTTCACCCATCGGTCCGGGATGGATCATCGGAAGGACGAACCGAGCCTTTTCTGTGCCGTTTTTCCTGCGGACCGAGAGGACGGTCACGGGGACGATGGCCTCTTCGCCGATCGATTCGAAAAACTCCTCGAGTTCGCGCGACCCCTCCGCGATGTGGCCGATAAACCCACGGAGGAAATCGAGACCACTCACCCCGAGGCTCCGGCGCCAGGGTCGGTCGACGACGAGCACGAGCAAGTAGACGGCCACGCCATAGAGGAGGGACATCACGCCGAGGAGTGCGAAGTCCTGCGGGACGACGATCAGTAGCTCGTCCGGTGCTTCCCCCGAACGTGCAAGGTACGTACTGAGGATCGGGCCGCCGACCTCGAGGAACCGGAGGGTACCACTGTAGACGAAGAGCAGGACAGCCGCAGTGACGGTCTGGATGCTGGCCGGGACGGCAGCCACCACTGCATTCCGGTTCGACACGGCCATCACGACGGCCAGCCTGATCGCGAAGATCGCCGCGAGGCCCATCAGGAGGGCGTCGAAGACAAAGTCCTGACCGAGGGGAGTGAGTAGCGCAATGGAGCCGGCGACCGCCAGCACCACTACGACTACGATTTCGCAGACGAACGCGAGGAGCGAGGATCGGTTGAACGTGAGATGCCCACCCAGCACTCGATCGATTGGGGTAGTCAGGAACGCGGCGATCAACGTCGGGATTCCGATAAAGAAGACGCCTTCATAGGCATCAGCGAGAGGATAGGCTGAATCGAAGGCTCCCGCTCCCGTGATCGCTGCGAGGAGGAGTGCAAACGTCACGCTCGTCTGCCAGTCCGGAGCGCGGAAGATGTACCGTGAGAGGGCGGCAAGATTGCCCTGTGACGCCGTCATCCCGAGAGCTCGGCTGGTGCACGTGCCTCACAGATCGCCCGGAAGTTCTCGAAGACTTCTTCCCCCCGCTCCGTGTGGGCGACCTCCGGGTGCCACTGGACGCCATAGAGATCCCGTTCCTGGTTGCTCATCGCCTCGACGTCACAGACATCACTTCGTGCTGTCCGTGAGAACCCCGCGGGGACCGTCGTCACTTCGTCCGCGTGGCTCGCCCATACCCGTGTCTCCGGCGAGAGCGATCCGATCAACGGGTCGTTTTCGTCGAGAATCTCGACCGTCACGTCGGCGTAGCCACCGTAGTCCCCAGCGTTGACGTCCCCACCGAGTTCGGTGGCGATAAACTGCATGCCGAGGCAGATTCCCAGGATAGGGACGTCGAGATCCAGGTACTCCGAACACCGTCCTGTCTCCTCGATGTCGGGACCCCCCGAGAGCACAATCCCCTCCGCGTCAATTTCGGACGGGAGCGTCTCGTTATCCAGAATCTCCGTCTCGACGCCGAGATCCCTGAGCGCTCTGTGCTCAAGGTGCGTAAACTGGCCGTGGTTGTCTATCACGACGATACGTGTCATTACCCCCTGGTAGTCGACGCGACACATAAAACGTCGGGCATCCCGATCGTCGGGCGCGGATGACTCGTCCCCGGATTTCGACCGACTCGATGGATATACCGACGGGCCTTTGGCGGATCGCCGAGAACCAGCTGTACTGGATGGTCACTCTTCCTCGTGCGAACCGTCGCGACAGTGCAGCCCTCGCCGCAGTCAGTCTCGCGATTTTCATCGCGCTGGTCGTGCCACACTGGACGACGACGTACGCTGCCGGGTTGATCGTGTTCACGATCTGGATGGGGTGGTTCGTCGAAGTCTTTGCACGATTCCTCGGAAGCGACCGACGAATCTGACGGAGGAGACTTACTTCTCCTCGATGCGATCTGCGGCGGAGGAAAATTCGAGCTCGTCGAGCTCGCGTGACCGACGATCCTCGCGTGCTGCCAGCGCTTCGGGTGAGGGTTCGACGTCGTCAGTCACGCGCCCCCACGAATTGTGGATCCGTGCGTGGCACCACCGACACAAGTAGACCGTGATCTCGTGACTCGTGACGCTCTCCGGGTAGCAGAGGTGGTGTTCTTCGAGCAACGGTCGGGAATCGTCGTGAGCCATTCTTCGTTCCGTGAGTCCGCAGCGCTCACACTCCCGCTCGGTTGAGCGCGACCGAAAGTGCGGGCAGTCCTTCCAGTCCCAGTGTTCGTCGGTATCCTCGGAGACAACCGGACACGCGTACCCGTCGTCGCGACGCTGTCGTGCGAACGTCGGATCGGCCTCGAATCGCTCGAACGCGAACCGGCAGGTGCCCTCGCCGGTGAGATGGTCGCACACGCCCGCATGCTCGTACGGGTCGTCCACCCCAACAGACGTTCCTTCCGGCGTTTGTTCCATACAACGGCTGGTCGTCCAGCGCACAAACGCTTTACTCCCCGGGACCGACCACTGCTCGTGCGCGTCATCAACGAGTCCACGGGGGAGGTACTTGCAAGCGACATCGAGGTCGCTGACTCCGTGTATGCGAAGTTCAGGGGGCTCAGGTTCCGGCAGTCGTTCGAAGAGGGTCAGGCCGTCGTCTTCCCCTTCGACGCAGCTGGGACGCGGGCTGTCGATATGGTGTTCGTCCCGTTTCCGATTGACGTCCTCTGGCTGTATCAGGAGGACGTACGTCGGGTGGAGACGTTACGGCCCTGGATCGGATTCGGTATCGCACAGGCGGACACGGTGATCGAGCTGCCTGCATTGCAAGCCGCGAACGTGGAGGCAGGCGATCGAGTCATCGTAGAACGGTGAGGCACTATCGTCGATCTCGACCGGATAGGACGATTTAAATACCACCACGCGCATGAACATGATAGGGCAACTATGACCCGTGATCGATTTATTCGGGGCCTCCGCCCCACTTACTGAACTCACGTCGGTCGATCTTCTCGATACGACGTTACGCGACGGCGAACAGGCTCCCGGTATCGCATTAACTTCCCAGCAGAAGGTAGACATCGCGAGGGCGCTCGACGAGATAGGCGTCTCCGTGATCGAGGCGGGGAGCGCGTGCACCGGTGAGGGGGAGCGTGAGACCATCCGGGCGGTTGTGAAAGAGGGACTCGACGCGACGGTGACGAGCTTCTGCCGCGGCATCACCGCTGACGTCGACCACGCGCTCGATTGCGACGTCGACGGTATCCATCTCGTCGTGCCGGCGAGTGACCGACACGTCGAGGAGAAGGTGGATACGACTCGGGAGTCGACGGTGCACAACACGAGGGAACTCGTCGAGTATGCGACGGATCACGACCTCTGGGTCGAGGTCATTGGTGAAGACGGGTCCCGGGCCGATTTCGACTTCCTCGAGCAGCTCATGTCGGCATCCATAGACGCCGGTGCAGACCGCATCTGCTTTGCCGATACGGTGGGACACGCAGGCCCCGAACGGTGCTTTGAGGGGGTGTCCCGTCTCGCGGACCTCGGGCCGGTGAGCGCCCATACCCACGACGATCTGGGGTTGGGTATGACCAACACGCTCGCGTGCATCGCAGCCGGTGCAGACTTGGTCCACGGAACGATGAACGGCATCGGGGAACGTGCAGGGAACGTGGCCCTCGAGGAGGTGGCGATCGCGCTCCAGCACGTCTACGGCGTGGAAACAGTGGAGCTAGACGGACTTTACGGAGTTGCGGAGCTCGTGGCCGATGCAACGGGCGTCCCACTCCCACCAAACAAGGCGGTCGTCGGGGAGAACGCCTTCACCCACGAATCGGGCATCCACACCGATGGCACGCTCAAGGACGAGGCGATGTACGAGCCGTATCCGCCTGAGATAGTCGGTCGGGAACGCCGCCTCGTGCTCGGCAAGCACGCGGGACGGGCGGGCGTCCGGGCTGCCCTCCAGGAGCACGGCGTGGAGGTATCCGAGGACGAACTCACGGCAGTCTTCGACCGCGTGAAGGAGCTCGGCGAACGCGATAAGCGTGTTACCGATGCCGATCTGCTCGCGATCGCCGAGGACGTCCAGGGCATCCAACGTGATCGCCGGGTGGAACTCCTCGAACTCACTGCGGTGAGTGGGAGTCACACCCCCACCGCAAGCGTCACTGTCCGGTTGGACGACGAAGAGGAACGTGCAAGTGGTACAGGCGACGGACCCGTCGACGCGGCGCTTAACGCCGTGCGGAAGGCACTCGACGACGCGGTCTTTCACCTCGATTCCTACCACGTAGATGCGGTCACGGGAGGCACTGACGCCATGGTGACAGTCGAGGTCGGGCTCTCTCGAGGCGACCACTCGGTAACCGTCACTGCAAGCGATGCCGACATCACCCGCGCAAGCGTCGAAGCGATGATCGATGGGGTGGATCGTCTCCTTGAGGCCGTCCCCGAGAAGCCTGCACCAGCGGACGATTGAACACGAGGGTGCACGCAACGACCAGATTCCCTCGTGCACCTCACCTGAGCGTCCCCGCCAGTAGGATCACCGTCAGGATGAGGAAGAACACGGCGGCCACCGGATGCGATCCTCCGATTGAGCGGTAGATCCCATAGGAGAGGACCACAGTGACGGCGCCGACACCCAGGCTCGTGAGGGAGTGGACTCGTTCGAGTCGTTCGGTGTCAGCACGCCGACCGAGCTGTGTTCCGACGCTGATTGCTGTCGTTCCATAGTCCCAGCAGAGGACTCCTGCGGTTGCACTTACCAGCACAGTGAGGGCTTGCGTCCCCGACATCCCGGCTATCATCGTCCCGGCGAGCACGCCGATGACCCCAGCGGACAGGAGTCGCCGTGACCGGTTGTGGATTCCAGCGAACACAGCTACCATCCCAGGTATTCCCACCGCTAACGTGATCGGAGTTCCCAGGGCCACGCTCGCGGTGGCGACGAATCCGCTACCCAGCGCGGTGACGGTACTAAATCTCGTCGGTGCCTGCTCGAAGCCATCGGTCATAGTCCCCGCCTCCTGAGCGACTCCCGGCGGAGAGCCGTCTCCAACTGCTGGTCCCACGACCAATCGAGCACGGGCACCCCTGCCCCTCTGAGGTCGAGCATTCTACTCCGTCGGAGGAGGTAGGCGATGCGCCCTCCAACTGTGTCGACGGATGTCGGATCCGGACTCACCACCGAAACGGGGTGGCCGAATGCCTCCAGCCGTCGCGCGACAAATGCCGAAAAGTCGTCACAGAGTGGAGTCAGAAAGACTACTTGCGCGTCTTCCGGCATCCGGCTTCGAATGTCTTTGAGCCAGGTGACGCGGGGTTTTCGTTCCGGGGGTGGGAGCGGGCCGAACGCCGGGTGACTCCCGAGGAGGTCCTCCGCCTGTCGCTCGTGGTGGTGTCCGAGGCTCGGTTGGAGCCAACACAGGTCCGGACCGAAGCTGGCGATACCGACGCGATTTGAGGCCGTGACCAGGCTGGTAAACAGCCGGCCCGCGGCGTCGACCGTCCGATCCACGGCATGTTCCGCATCGTCGGGTGCTACATAGGCCGAGGCTCTGGTGTCGATGAGTAACAGGACGGTCGTCGAGCGTTCCTCACGAAACTGAAGTGTGGCAAGGTCGCCTGTCCGCGCGTGGCGGTTCCAGTCGATGCGGTTTGGCGGATCCCCGGGTCGGTACTCCCGGACAGCGTAGAACTCGACACCCCCACCACGTTCGGCGGCGACCCTGCCGACGAAACCGACCGCGAGATCACGGAGCGGGATCGTCGATCCGGTTTCTCGTAAGGACGGGACGCACGTCACGTGGGTCTCTTCAAAGAGGACGAGGTCATCCTCGACCGTCCCGCTCGGATCACGGGTCAGGATGGTAACTGGATCAAACTCGTGTAATCCACGGGTCGCCGTGAGATCGTACTGTACTGTCGTCGATTCACCCGGTCGGAGTGCTGTCCCCAAGCGTGGGACACCCGAGACAACCTCGAGTCGCTCCGGAACCCCGTCAACGATCCGAACGTCGAGCAGTGATCGGGTCCCATCATTTGTAACGGTGAGGGTGACCGTCACATCCTCGCCGGGATCGGGGTATTCGGGATCGATCGAACGGGTGACGCTGATCGTGGATCCTGCGGTGTCTGCGTGGCGAGCGTACGCCGCGAACCCGATCCCGACGGCTGCAGCGAGAAGGAGCGGTGGCTGAGTCGTGATAATGCCGACGCCACCGAATGCGAACGCGAGCGTAACCATGCCCGTCCAGTGTCGGGTCTCGTGGGAGGAACGGCGGTAGAGGCCATCTGAGAGCTTCTCCCAACTCCACTCGAGTCTCGTATCCTCCTTCGAGTCCTCTCGCGTCGGAGGATCGAGACGGTCCCTTATCGTGGCAGCGTCTTCTGGATAGGCAGTATCGGCATCCAGCGAGGGGATATCGAGCCGGGATGCGATCGCGTTCACGGCCTCACGAACGTCATACTGTAGGGGCGACTCGTCCCGATTCCGCCACCGGGCCCATCGACGGAGTCGTGCCCCGACCGATCTAGCCTGTTCACTATATCTCTCGTCGTCGGATCGGTCCAACTCTGCAATCACCCGGAGTTCTCGTCTGGCCGCATACACCCTATCCTGGATGAGTTGTCGAGCGTCGATTTCGGGTATCTGTTCGGTGTGCGCGATAATACCCACGGCAGCATCGATCACCCATTCCCGGATTTGGCTCCTGTGGCGGATGGGGCCGGCGTTTACACTGTCGAAACCAGCGAGCATGACGTTCGCCTCATCCCCCGGTCGTGGCATCGGGCGACGTTGTTCGGGCGTACCCGTCGTCGCTTCCTCGAGTGAGGGATCTTCGCCGACGATCGATAGCGTTGCATGGAGGACCATCAGCCCGCCGAGAGCCGTGACCGCGACCTCCGTCATCGAGAAGCCGAAGAGTCCCGGGGCGAAGATCGTCGTGAAGCCGATGGCTGCAGTGACGAGCCCGGCACCGATCAGCAGATCGCGGCCTCTCATACGACCTCAGTCCTCTTTATCTTCGTGTGCGTACGATTCAATCCGGCGCAATGCAGCGACTGCCCGCTCCTCCCGTTCACTGGTCGGGTCCTCCGCACCGTAACGGACTTCTTCGAACAGGACGGTGAGTTCGTGGACGTCCTCGCGATCCATGCCTGCCGTGACTGCTGCCGCTGCAAACTCGCGCGGCGTGCTCGTCTCGGGATCCGGCACATCGAGCAAGTCGGTCATCTCCTGCCAGGCGCGGTAGACCTCGTTGTCCAACGCTGCATCGGCCTCGATCCGATCCGCTGCACGGCCGGCGGTCCGAGCGATTGCGTCCACGTCGACAGCAGTTGATTCTGGGGATTGTTCCCCGACGGCCTCTGCCTGTATCGATCCCGTCGCGCGAAGGAGTACTCCGACGAATGCTGCACCGAGCACGACCACCACGATGAGTTCGAAGGACTCCGGCTCGAGCAATGCAGAACCACTCCCGGAATCACTCGACCCGCCGCCACCACCTAGGAATCCTCCACCGTTCCCACCGGGGGATCCACCGAACAGGTCTTGGAGGAAATAGAGAATGAGGAACATCACGCCGAACATGACCGCCGCCCCAACCATGAGTGCGATAGCGTCGCGTGGGTTGGTAAGCAAGTACCACACCGAAATCAGGGCACCAATTGCCGCGATAACCATAAGTGGCTCACTAGGAAGTGACGCCCCACTGCCGTCGGCGGAGACGTTGACGGACGGTTGCGGGGTGAACCCCGTCCCATTGTCACCGCCGAAGCCGATGTTATCGCTCGACGACGTGGTGGAATCGAGCGTCGACGCTGATACGGAGATGACTAGGACGAGGATCCCCGCGATCAGGGCGATCTCTGCCGTCCTCCGGTGCACACCCGCCCTCGGGGTTGCGGTGATTTACATCTTGCCTCGGATTCGACGACCGAGTCCTGCTTCACCAGTAAGGAACGGATTCCCACTTCAACTACCACTTTTCCAATCGGATTCGTGGAAAATACGAAGGGTACGACGAAACCCACCTTCAAACGGAGCGCCGAGGGGGAGATTTGAACTCCCGAGTCCTCACGGACACCTGCTCTCGAGGCAGGCGCCTTGGCCGGGCTAGGCTACCTCGGCTCATCCCGTCCTATCCGGAGACACTGTTTAGCGGTTACGATTTCACGGATTTCTTGATCTCTTCGCCCCCACATTTCCCGTCATTCCTGTCCCCGCTCTCACCCGGCCTGTAGTATCTCTACACCTGGACATGGTGGGGAAATATTTATTATGAACCACAACTCTACCACTCATCGTATGCCAGATAACACCGATACACTTCGCGATATCTTCCTGGACGTATCGGATGAAACCACACTCACCGAAACCCAGGACGAGGGTCCTTCCCGTGAGCCGATCGGTCGAACGGAAGCCGAGATGGAACAGAAGCTCTCCGGGCTCATCCGTGCTGATGGGTTAGACGAAGCCGTCGACGGCCCGGATGCAGTTACCGGCTGAACAGGCGGCCACCCTTCGTTCTTCCTTCATAGTCCCGTAGTAGTCTAGTTCGACTTGTGTGTTAGTCTCCACACCGGGCTCAGTAGAACGAGACATCGCCGTGCACATCGACGAATTAGCAGTGTACCCGCGTGCTGACGGCCATACCAGCACTTTTATCCGGATTCGATTTGTGCGTCAAGATATCCACCGGACTTATGGCTACCCCGCCCCCCCACAACGAGGCACGTTCGGACGTGGCGGGGGCGAGTAACGTTCTCCTTCTCGCACCATCGCTGGGCTCCGTGGAAACCGAAGCGTGTGCGGACCTTCTCACCTCGAATCGTGCGGACGAGCTTGACGTGTTGACGGTTACGTTCACAGATACACCTGATCAGCGATTACGGGAGTGGCGAGCCCATGTCGGCGAGGAGACGCCAGCGAACATGTGTGTCGTCACCGTAGGAGACTCCACGAGGTCCGTGGCGGCAGCGACAACCACCACTGACATTCCCAACCTCGTCACCCGTACTGTGTCCGAGCCCGGAAATCTGACGTCGCTCGGTGTTCGCCTGACCGAACAGCTCTCGGACTGGCAAGGCACCGGGAACCAGGTACTCCTTGACTTCGATTCGCTCACGGCGCTCCTCCACTATGCCTCCCGCGACAAAACCTTCCAGTTCCTGCACGTCCTCCGCGGGCGACTCGACGCGCGTGGGGCACTCGCCCACTATCACATGGATCCAAGCGTCCACGACGAGCGTACCATCAATACGTTCAAATCACTCATGGACGCTGTCGTCACCGTAGCTGATGACGGCACATGGACAGTCTCGTCTGCGTGACCGTTCGCTCTTCTGATGGATCACCAGTGTGACATCACGAGTCGTCTGCCGTGGTCGTGATCCGTTCGACTCCGGAAATGGACACCCGCAGTCGTTGGTTCGCAGCGACATTCTCGAACGTCCGACGTGTACCATCGGGCCACGTAACGTGAAGGGTTGCCTCGTCTATAGTCCCGAGTCCGACGTGTATCATGCGCGACTCCTGTGAGAGGAAATCTGTCTGGGAGGTCTGTCGGACGGTGGTAGACTCCTCACCGTATTCGACACGGACAGACGCACCAAGTGCGGTCGCGCCTTGTTCATCGACGATCCGGAAGGCGAGGCTGTTCCCCCCGTTCACGGTATTTTCATAGAGTAGGACCGGGCCTCCGTGCGTGGCGATGATCACGTCACGGTCGCCATCCAGGTCGTAGTCACCTGTCGCCATCCCCCGGCTGTCATGTTCGTCTATGCCGTGTATTGAGTGATTCACCCGCTCGAACCCATCAGGTGTTCGCTGCCAGAGCTGTGGAAGCGTCCACTTGGGGCGGTTCGGATCGAGGCGTGCCACCTTCTGAGTCGTGTGGAGGAGATCGCGGTCGCCGTCATTGTCGAAGTCTGTGAACGTGGCTGCCCATCCCCAGCCACCTCGTCGAACCCCAAATTCGTCCGCGCGATCGACCAAAACGCCATTCCCCTGATTGATGAGCAGCGTGTTCCCTTTTGTGCGACCTGACTGGATGACATAGGTCAGGAGCCGGCGAAGGCGGTCGTATCGCTCCTTGGACATCTTGTTTTCGGCTGACTCGAAGGGGAGATAGATGTTCGTCACGAAGACGTCCGGCGCACCATCGTCTGTCACGTCCGCCACCTCGGATGACATTCCATTTCGTGCCGTCGCACCGCCGAGTAGCTGCTGTGTAAAGGTCCCGTTCCCCTGATTTACATAGATAGTGTCGTTATTGTAGTCGTTCGCGACGTGAATGTCCGGCAACCCATCACCAGTCAGATCGACAAAACTCGCAGCCAAACTCCAGCGCTCCCCGGAGATGCCAGCGTCATCAACGCGTTCGAACCTGGCTTCTTCACCGGAACCGACGTTCTCATAGAGAATGTTTGGGTTACCGTTGTCATCTTCGACGTGTGCGTGGAGCGAGAAGTAGCCCGCAGGTTTCGTCATCCGCCAGTTCCCCGACTGGTAGACGAAGAGGTCCGTGTCTCCATCCCCGTCGTAGTCAGCTGCCGCCGCACCGAGTGGATAGGTAAGGTTACCGAGTCCATAGTCGGTACGCTCGTACGTTCCATTGTGATTCCGGAAGCTCGCGACATCTCCGTTCCGTGAGAAGAGGAGTAGCTCCGTCCAGCCGTCGCCCTCGACATCCACGAACGTGGCGCTCTTGAATTCCCGGGAAAGGCCCGGAAGTGCGTCGGAACGCTCGAACTGGCCGCCAGTATTCGCATACAGCACTGGACTCTCCCCACCCACAACGAGCAGGTCCTCCCAGCCATCGTTGTCAACGTCCGCGACGTAGACGCCGCTGTTCCCGTTCCCCGTACCGAGTGCGGTGAACTGGTAGTCGAGGCCCACTTCTCCAGTCACGTTTCGGAAGGTCAGATCTGTGTGTGCCTCGTCGCCGCCGAACGGGAACCCATTCACGGCGACAAAACCGGTAATCGCTAGCAGGATCACCACCGCTACGAATGCTGAGCGTAGACCGACAAGGTCCCGATTCATGCCACCGGGAGGGAGCGACGTTCGCGGGGTGGGACCAGAAAGGTCCCACGGTCGATCGTCTCGAGGTAGTCGACGATGCCATGATCTTCAGGGGCAACGTCGACGTCGTACGTGTCTCGATTCATCGCCTTTCGGGCCTCGATGAAGGCAGCAAACTCCCGCTGGATAGACGTAAAGTTGAACTCGGAGTCTTCGGGAACGTCCGTAGCGACGCCTTCCGAGCGACGGAGGATGCGCGGCTCGAAGTCGTCATTCCGGGCTGTGGCAACCTTTTGGGTATGTCCAATTCGCCCATATTGCTCCGCGTGGTCGGGGATCGCATCAACGTCGGATTCCGTGATCCCGCTATCGTTCCCCAGGCCCGATCCCGTTTTCCCGATCTCGTCCGGATCATGCACGGGACAGAACATCTCCGCCGTCCGCTCGTCGTGGTCCTGGTCATACCACCGATCGAGATCGATCCGGAGCCGTGATAGGGACAGTGTCGTTCCACCGGCGAACGGACCACGTGGGAGTGTCACGCTGTCTTCGCTCGGGAGGCTGTCTGTAAAGCCCGACTTGAATCCCATCGACAGGGGTGCTTGCTCGGGGATATCTTCGTTGTCGAGTTCCTCAGCTGGAAGCCCTTTGCCTGCGACCCCCGTCCGCCTCGTCGATATGGAGAAGATGTCTTCGAGTGTCCCGTCGACAGGGACCCCGTTTACCGTGTCTTTCTCGCCGAAGAGGGCAGCTTCGGCCGCCAAGACCACTGATCCGATATCACTCGTCAGGATCAACACGGCATCGAATCCGTCGACCTTCGACGGGTCCTCATCGACGGCTTCTAGCAGCGCTTCCGGTCGAATCAGGGATGCCGGAACCGCGCCGATTGCATCGAAGTAGCTCGGTGCGTACCCAAGCATAAACAGGAGCCCGCGGTTGAACGTCGCGCTCTGATCGCCCCCTGTTCCCCACTGGAACGCCTGTTCGAGTGTTCTGAAAGCTGCCGTCACCTGCTCCCGCTCGTCATCTGTCGGCGGTGTCGAGCCCTCATAGGATAACCCGAGTACGACCTGCTGTTGAGCAGGCGCAGTGTTCCCGTGGACGTCCCTGACGAGATACGAATTCCAGGCATGCTGACGATCGGGGAGTGCCTCCGGGTCCCCTGCAGGGAATCTCGGCCCTGACTCGGTGGTGGACGTTGTCACCTCGAGGAGGGCCTGTTCCCGGTCGAGACATGCAGACAGAGCACTCGTCCCCCCGATTGCGACTGCCGACCTGACGAATGCACGGCGCGAAATCCCCCGCGAGGGGTCAGGTCGCATCACTCTGTATAGTGCTGTCGATCACAAAAACTCTTTCTTCGATCTGGGGTACCGGTTCGAATTAGTATTCTGACCGCCACGTATTTACTCCTCTCCACGAAACCGTTATCACCGATGTCCGAGGGAGAGGCGGACCCACTCGCAGACGTCGACCTCGACGAACTCTCGCCCGACGAACTCGATGCCGATGAGATCCGGGCCGCACTCACGTCCTCGAATCGGCTCGTCCGCCAGCGGGGCGCTCGCATCTGCGTCCGCCTCGCGACGGAGGACCCGTCACACGTCTTACCCCACCTCGATTGTCTCGGAGCGATGCTCGACGATGACAGCATCGTCGCCGCCCAGCAGGCAGCGACCGCGCTTATTCCGGTCGCCCGGGAGTATCCGGGGGAATTAGAGGGCCTGCTCGGCGGCGTGATCTCGTTCGCCGATACCGACCTTGGAGGTGATCGGTCGCGGGCAGCGAAGATCCTCGCGGATGTCGTCGTCGAGCGGCCGGATATCTGTGCCCCACATACAGCTGAACTCCTCCAGGTAGTCCGTGATGCGAAAAGCACGCTCGAGTCCGACGCGGCGTCGATGGCCAGCGATGATGTAACCCGGGAAACGATTCGGCGCCACGAGGAAACCGAATCGCAGGCACGATTTGTCTCGCGCGTCTCACTCGCACACGTCGTCGTTGCGATTGCAGAGGAACACCCGGAGGCAGTCGCACCATGTCTCGATGACCTCGTCGCACTGTTGGATGACGACGATAGCTCGATCGTCGCCGCTGCGCTCGACGCGCTTGCCGAGGTGGCAGAATTCGATCCTGCTGCGGTCAGTGACCACGTCTCTCCGGTCATCGATCGTCTGGATCATCCGGCCGACGGAATCCGAGCCAGGGCTATTCGAACGCTAGGATTCACCGGAAATCCCGACGCCGTTCCCGCGCTCAGATCTGTTGCTGAACGCGATGAGGATGAGGACGTTCGTGCGCTCGCTGCCGATACCGCCAACTTTCTCGAAACAGTCTGAGGGGCGACGTGCCGTGGTCTAGGAACGACCACTGTTCCCAGTATCTATCTCACTCACCGTCAGCGTCATCTGTCTCGTTCTCGCCATCAGCGTAACTAACGTCAGTTTCATCCATCGCCCGCTTCGTGCAGTACCGATAGAGAAGCGCAAATCCGACGAACCCACTCACGACGAGCACGAGATCCATGAGTGCGACCACGAACGTACCGGTTCCAGGCTCCAGGAGGGGAAACGTAATCGCCAACAATACGCCCACTACTGCCAGCACGGCGAGAATGATCGGGATTTGGCCTCGTTGGGCGCAAGCACGTTCGAGGAGACGTCCCCACCGAGACATAGCGTGATCCTGGCGTGCTCTATCCAAGAAGGTTACCGATGCGACTCGGGTTCTCCGCTCGATATCAAAACCGTTCGAAAGGATGTCCCTAGAGGATCAGTCCTCCAGCGGCTCACTGTCCCAGTACTCGTGGTCCTCCAAAACGCGAAAACACGCGGCCTCCTGTCCCGTCTCCCCGACCTCGAATCGCTCCGGTGTTTCGCGCGGGCAGACCTCGCGTGCTTCCGGGCATCTGGTGTGGAAGCGACAGCCACTCGGAGGGTTCACCGGATCCGGAATGTCGATCTTTCGCATTGGTGGTTCGCCTGGCTCTGTTCGCGTGCGTTCCAGATTAGGCGTCGCCCACCGCAGAACCCTCGTATACGGGTGCCGTGGATTCCCGATAAGCTGCTGTGGGGTGCCGAGTTCGACGACCTCCCCGAGATACATCACCCCGATCCGGCCATCACCATGCTCGGTGAAGTATCGTGCATTCGAGAGATCGTGGGATATGAAGACGTAGGACGTCCCGAAGTCGTCCTGGAGGTCCAACATGAGGTCCATCATTTCGACCCGGAGTGACACATCGAGGGCCGAGATTGCCTCGTCCGCCAAGATGACGTCGGGGTTCATCAGAAGTGCACGCGACAGCGCGACACGTTGTTTCTCTCCACCACTGAGCTGGTGTGGATATCGGTCTGCGTACTCGGTTGCGGGGTTCATCCCGACGCGCTCGAGTAGCGCGTAGATGCGCTCACGCCGCTCTGAAAGTCCAGCTCCTGGGTTCGTATGGCGGAGTGGCTCGGAGAGAATGTCCACGATTCGCTGGTTCGGGTTCAACGAGCTGCCTGGGTCCTGATGGATGATTTGTAGGGAGGAACGGATCTCCTCGAACGGGATCTCCCCACGTCCTGCTTTTGCCTCCCAGATGTCCTGCCCACGGTACGTCACTCTCCCGCTGGTCGGTCGCTGGAGCCCGATGATAGTCTTGCCGAGCGTCGTCTTCCCACAGCCGCTTTCCCCCACGAGCGCGAGGACGTCACGCTCCCCGATCTCGAGCGACACGTCGTCTACCGCGTGAACGATATCGGGCTCCGTGAAGAAGTCGAAGAGGCCATGGGTCTCCTCGAAGTGGACGTCCACGTTTTCGAGAGCGATCAAGGCTTCCTCACTCGGAACGGTCCGTTGGGTTCTGTCGCTTGTAGTAGTGTCACTCATCGAATCTTCCCCCGTCGCCGGCTACTGCCTCGTCCTGCTGTGTGGTGGCCGCAAGGTGAAGTTCGATCTCCTCCCTGGCCTCGTCCCAGTGGTGACATGCGGAAACATGGTTCTCGCCGACGTCATAGTACGGGGGATCAACTTGTTCGCACTCTTCCGTCGCGAGCGGACAGCGGGGATGGTACGAGCAGCCACTCGGGAGGTTGATCGGTGCTGGCTGGTCGCCGGGGATCGGTTGCATCTCCTC
>CAZEDI010000011.1:5612-15434 GCA_964510865.1 uncultured Halobacteriales archaeon | reverse complement strand
CAGGAGTGCTCTGGTATACGGATGGCCGGACGCAGTGATGACGCTGTCGCGTGGCCCGATTTCGACTAGTTGGAAGGCGTAGATAACGGCCATCCGATCGGCAAGATCGGCGACGAGAGGTAAGTCGTGAGTGATAAAAACCATCGTGAGGTCGTACTTCTCCTGCAGTTCGTACAACAACATGAGGATAGAGCGTTGCATCAGCAGGTCGAGCGCGGCAGTCGGTTCGTCCATGATCAGCACGTCCGGTTCCAGGATGAGACTCAGTGCGATCAGAGCCCGCTGTTGCATTCCGCCGCTGAGCTCGTGTGGATACGCATCCAGCACCCGTTCCGGATCGAGATAGAGGTCCGCCAGGAGTTCGCGTGCGAACTCGAATCCCTCCTCCACTGGTGCATCGTGGGCCTTTAATGTCTCGCGGAAGTGCCCCCCGATTTTCATCGTGGGGTTAAACGAACTCATTGCACCCTGGAACACCATCGCGACCTCTTCCCACCGGAACTTCCGGAGTTCGTCGTCGCTCAACTGGAGGACGTTCACCGATGGGCCATCGTCCGGGTTGTACCGAATGTGTCCGGAGAGGACGCCGGGATCAGGGATCGCGTCGAGCATCGCCGAGGCGAACATCGACTTGCCAGATCCCGACTCTCCAACGACGCCGAGTACTTCTCCCCGATCGATATCGATACTCACCCCGTCGAGAACGTACGACTCCCCGTTATCGTAGGTGACACGTGCATCCCTGATCTCGATGATCGGATCCTCGGTCGTGATCTGGGATGGCGTGTCTTGTGCAGACGACTGATCAGCGCTCACTTACATCACCTCCGTGAAGCCGGTGTCGTCTTCTGTTTCTGCGGTCGATGTCGTCTCACCCGCCATCCTGGTGCGGACCCGGGGATTGAACACCCGGTCCAGCCCCTGTCCGAGGAGGATGAATCCAAAGGAGAGCACCATGATGACGACCATCGGGATGACGAGGTAGTACGCGTTGTCAGGATTGAACAGTGCGGCACTGTTGTACGCGAGGTTCAGCGTCACGCCCCAGTTTTGAATCTGATACGGGAGGACACCGAGGAAGTACAGGCCGATCGAGGCGAAAATGGTGTATCTCGCTGCGAATACTGCGTTGACGGTCACGTAGGGCATGAGGTTCGGGAGGACATCCTTCACGATGATGCGGGGGGTGCTCGTCCCCATGGTTCGCGAGGCCTCGACGTAATTGTTCTCTCGGATGGTGAGGACCTGTGACCGTAATGACCGGCCCAAGCCTGCCCAGTAGTTGATGGTAATAATGACTCCAACGAAGATGGGATTCTCCGGGCTGAACGCCACCGCGAGGACGATCACCAGGGGAAGACCGGGAATCGCCATAAAGAAGTCAGAAATAGACATCATGATCCTGTCGACCGATCCACCCTTGTAACCTGCAACGGTCCCGACGACAACTGCTACCCCGGTCGCCCAGAACGCACCTGCGGCTACCAGTACCAGAATGTAGGGAGTCGAATGGATGACGAGTGCAGCGAGATCCTGTCCTGATGGCGTTGTCCCGAGGGGGTATGCGAGTTCGCCCCACGGCCAGGGTTGGAGCCATCGTTCTGCCTGGTTGCTCGTTGGCCGACGCCACAACCCTAGCTCGGCGACGATTGCGACACCCAGGTAGATGCTCAGGATAATGAACCCCCACCGTGTCCTCGAGTCGGACCAGGCAACCAGTGCTGGCTTGAATATCCGTTCCTCGTATATCTCACGAAGCCGGTCCCACAGACTCATTTCCGTGGTCGTCTCACTATGCCAGTCGAACTCCTCGGTCGAACCCCCGTCTGTTCGAGTGGCGGTCGTGTTGTCGTCAGTACGCTTCACTTTCATCACCCTGACTGATGCGCGGGTCAATCCAGCTATACGTCAAATCTGCGACATATACGCCCACGACGAGGACGACCGTAATGATGAGGAAGGTTCCCATCATGAGTGGGTAATCGTTCGATTCCAGTGCACTGAATAAGCGGAGTCCAAGTCCCTGGTAGGTGAAGATCTCTTCGAGAATTACCGTGCCCCCGAGGCGGAATCCGAGCAGGAGGAGGAATCCGGTGTACAGGGGGAGGATAGCGTTCCGGGCCACGTATCTGGTCGCGATTCGCCGATCAGACAGGCCCCGGAGTCGAGCGACTTCCACGTAGTCCTCGCCCAGTATCTGGATACTGTTCCCTCGCATCGCGAGGGCTTGGCCCCCAGCGGCCGCCAAACTATAGGAGAGAATCGGCAGGGTTGCGTAATACAACACGCTGAGGATGTATTCGATGCTATACGGATTCTGGATACTCAGATCCACCCGACCTGCAGTCGGGAACCAGCCGAGGTTGTATGCAAAAATGAAGAGGAGGATCACCGCGAGGACGTAGAACGGGATCGAAAGTGCGGTGATCGAGACCCCGGTGACCAGCTTGTCGAATCGTGAGCCTTCCCAGTACGCTTGGAGTGATCCGATACCAATGCCGAATGCGAACATCAGGATCGTCGAGACGGTGACGATGAAGATAGTCCAGGGTGCCGCGTCGGCGACGATTTCCGCCACCGGACGGCCGAGGGACGTCGACTCGCCGAGGTCACCCTGGGCGAAGGCGATCAGGTAATCGAGCCATTGTTCCCACAGCGGGGCATCGGGACGAATGTTCTGTAGATTCTGTATGCGCTGGTTGACCTGTTCGGCCGGGATCCCTTGGCGGAGCAGTTGGAGACGCAACTGCGTGTATGGTCCGCCGGGAAGCAATCTGATCAATCCAAATGTCAGACTCGCTACGGCAATGATGGTCACGAAGACCCTCGCCGTTCGTCTGACCAGATAATTGACCATGTTAGTGGTACGGGGGAGTGCGATTAAACATTACGCAGCGGGGGGTACGACCTTCGTTCGAAACCGCTAGTTCCCGGTTGCGGTCATGCTTCCCTTCCGTGGGAGCCAATGGGGTGGCCACTTGACCTGGCGATCCTCGTGGTCCTCGCCGACGATATCCCACTTTTCGTTATCCGTCATCCAGGACTGCTCCCACTTCGAGACGAGACTCAACATCGGCAGGTCGTGGTTGTTGTGCCACGCAGCTTGCTGAACGAGATTCTGGGTTTCCTCCTCGTCAGCCGTCGTTGCGATAGTCTGAACCGTCTCGATCGGGTTAATCGTCATAGTACCGTCACCCTCGAAGGCAGGTATCGTTCGCTCGCCCTCGGGCCAGTTGTGTCCGCCATTGATGGCGTTGTTTACGAGTTGGTGACGTAGCGGGAAGTACGGGAACGAGGAGCGTGCACCTCCCGGAAGCCAGTAGAACGTCCCGATCCGGAAGTTACTATTCGAGAACCGGGTCTCCCAGTCTGAAGCAGGTTGGGTGCTCACGGATAGATCGAATCCGAAGTTGTTCAATTGATCGACAACCGTGTTCGACATCACCGTGAAGTCAGTCCATCCTGCCGGTGAGAGATACTGCGCGCTGATGGCATTCCCATTTTCGTCTTGCCACGTCCCGTTATTGCGCTCGAAGCCTGCCTCATTCATGAGAGTAGCCGCCGCATCCGTCTGACTCGAATCGACGCCGTAGGACTCAAAGTCACTCATCCGGTCACCCAGCCAGGGATCTTGGTCCCGGGGCGCGATCCCACACGGGACTTCCGCGGGGAACTTTGTATTGGGCCCGGCGTTGTCCACGAGCGACTGTCGATTGACGACGTGGGCGATCGCCTGCCGGACTTCTCGCCTGCCGAAGACGTCGTCATCGTGGTTGAAGAGCATCCCGTAGCCCCACTTCGCGGGGACGTTGATCTCCTCGACGGAATCGGGGAACGTTTCGACAGTTTCGGCGGGTACGAACAGACTCGTCGACCCTTCAAGCTCACCCGATCGGAGTCCCTGCTGAATGGCAGTATTCCCGTCCCGATAGAGGAGCCGGTACGTGCTGAAGTTGACGTTCTGTGCGTTGTAGTACTCGTCGTTGCGGGTGAAGCGGAATTCCTGAGCGTTCTTAGTATCGAGGCTGAATGGCCCGTTCCCGATTGGGTCGTGCCACTGGAATTGCTGTACCTGCGCTGCATCCTGGTCTACGTATTCTTCGAACACGGAGGCCGGATATCCCATACGGAGATTCGCGATAGCGAACCGGACGATGTTCGGGTTAGACTCCCGATCCAGTTGAAGCTCCACGGTCTTCTCATCGACGACGCTAAAGTCTTCAGTGAAATCCCAGACGGTCGATCCGATCTTCTCGAGAATTCGTAGCTGGACTTCCACATCGTCTGTGGTAACGTCCTCGCCATTCTCCCACGTCAGATCGTCACGTATCGTCAAGGTGACTGTGGTGCCGTCGATCTCCCACTCCTCGAGTGCCGCGAGTTCGAACTCGTTTCTGGCGAAGTTCCACGCCGCATACCGTTCGTGAATGTTCCAGGCCGCGTTCCAGCTATAGGTCTGGTTATTCGCCCGATTGAAGTGTGTATCAGTCGGGACATCCTGGCCTGAATTCAGGAATGCAACGTCGTGAACCTCGACCCCGCCGGTCGGAGTTGCGGTATCAGTGCCGTTGGTTCCATCATCCGTCGGCGGTTCTTCTGTATCCGTTGGCTCGGAGTCTCCTGCACAGCCTGCAAGGGCTGCAGCACCGGAAACTCCGGCTAGTTTGAGGAACCGCCGTCGGTCGACTACGTCCGTGTAACTAGTGGTATCAGCTGACATGCCACAGATCCAGGTGTATCGCTCCGACAATAAAACTATTGAATTTTTTGCCAATATGAATCCCTTGGTTACCAGTTCCTGACGAGCCAGAATGGGTCTCGGGCCCATTATTCGGATGATAAATCCCGCATTATCGACAGGTGGCAGTGTCTCGTGGCGACGACTCCCACCTCCCTGACTCCCGTTAGTTCTCTCGGTGTTCCCATCACTCAGCGTGCGTCAGGAACTTCTACACTGGGCAGTCGTGAGGAAACCATCGGCTACTCAGATGCGTCTAGAAACACAGATCACCGAAGCCGGGTATTCCCGACTACGGGCATTATCCGACTGGACACACCAGGGTGGCACTCAGTCCGCAGCAGTCCGACTCGTCATATCTACGGGTTCTGCATCGACACCGAGTTCGTCGATCGCGACCTGGGCAGCCCGCTTCCCCGAGACGAGCATTGCGCCGAAGGTCGGCCCCATGCGGGGGAGGCCGTAGGTAGTTGCTGTTGCCATCCCGGTGACGACAAGGCCGTCGTGTGCGAGTCCCGTGTGCTCGACAACTGCATCCTCAGACCGTCCGACCCACATCGAGTCGTGTCCTGGCGAGTCGTGGCCCGGTGCACCGTAGGAATCGCCATCGGTCTGGTCCATCCCGGCATTGGTCTTGGCGTCCTGAATCCCTGGTGCGTCGAGGACACCTCGCTCGTCGAGCTTCTTCACTGCCATCGCATCGTGTCCCGTCGCGTCGATCACGAGATCTGCTTCGACAGCAATGGGATCCACACAGGTGATCTCGCGGGGGAGAGCGTGTACCGGTGTCCAGTTCATAACGATCCCTCCGACGCGGTGATCCTCGCGGATCACGATGTCGGTGAACTCCGTCATGTTTTGCATCTTCGCCCCAGCGTCACAGGCGGCTTTGATTAACCCTGAGCAGGCCTCTGGACCATTGGCTACGTACAATCCGTCGGAGTCCCGTGATTCCTTGTAATCCACATCGAGTGCGCCCAATACGTGCTGGGCCGGGTCCCTGACGGTGACCTTGTTCATGAGGAACCCACCGAGCCAGAAGCCGCCCCCGAGATAATTGTTCTTCTCGACGACCATCGTCTTCACGCCCCGCTCGGACAGTTCCTTACTGGCCATTAACCCCGACGGCCCACCGCCGATAATGATCACATCGGAGTCCGAGAAATCCATGAATTCCTCGGTCCATTCCTGTCCGATCGCTCTGGTGACGTCCGCCTCGCCGACGTCGCTAAACTGTTCGAAGTCTCCGTGACTCATATCACTTAGTTGTACCACTCGGTGTAAAAGCCTTTGCGAACCGATGTAACTCCAGATTGAAATTCTCCTCGTTGCTCGCGCCCTAGTATAGCAGCTACGGGGATGATTGTGATACTATCCCGATCCTACGGGGGCGTACCGCTGGACCCCCGGAGCTGGCCACTCGTCCACCATGGAGTGCCCTCCCACGGGTAGCAGAATACATCGTGCCGGCCGAGTAACTCTCACGCACCCTCTCGTATCCGTTGTTCTGCCGCCTGTAGCGCGGCTTCCCGATCGAAGTTCTCGACAATCCGTTCTACCTGCTCACGGCTCGCTCCGTGTAACGACCGAGCGTGCCGAGTGATGTTTGGCACAGCTCGCATGACGTTGTCTATGATCGGAATTGTTGCCGTCCGGGGCGAGCGTGAGAGCGGGTTGAGATCGATCACGATCTCGGTTTTCCCCATCTCTCGGAGTGCGGCGGCACGGTCGCCATCTTCCAATGGTACTAAAACGACGTCCGCGGAGTATATGCCGTCGCTGTCTACCGTTCCACGCTCGTGATCGAGGCCTGGAATGCGTGCATCAGCCGCTCGCCCCTTAACGTCCGATGCCCCGTGCTCCCGAAGGTGGGCAACGATAGCCTCAACCCGTTCGTCCGTCCGGTTGAAGAGGTTGACTTCGAGATCCGCATCGACGACGACAGCGAGCTCGACGATCTCGTCGGGGACGAGCGCGGCGACGTTCCCGTTCACCGAAATAACGGGATGCTCTGCCAACAAGAACTGGGCCGCAGCTGCTCGTGCCGCATCGTCGGCACTGGGGATCGTTTCCTCGCCCAGGAGGTAGTCGAAGGCACTTCCGCGTCCTTCTGCATGCATCCCTTGGAGGTGGGTAATCCCCGAGCGAACACCCTCCTCGATACGGTGCCGTGTGACGAGATCAGTGTATCGAGGGTGGTCCTCTGGAATCTCCGACTCGTCGTCAACCTCCGGGGGCGCCACCTCGTCAGTCATACGTCGATCTCGACGTGGCGTGATGAAAAATCGGGCGGTTCGATCCGGGAGGTTATTCGTCCGTCGCTTCTGCAGATTCTTCCTCGTCTGCCTCGCGCTCCGCTCGCTCCCACTCAAGTTCCTCGCGCATATCGCGTTCGCGCTGTCGGTTTTCTTCGTCGCGCGCTTGGTCTTCACGGGAATCCTTGGTATCTGGCACGGTAGACGTCACGAGCTGAACGCGGTTAAGTCCTGGTGTGGATGTCATCCGAGCGGAGTGTTGCACCCCCTGGATGGATCCAGCAGTGAGCGGGATCGTACCCGGCATCGGAAAGCCCGGTATCCAGTGCAACGACTGTCCTCCCCAGCATCGCCATCGTCGCTTCACCACCTGTGGTGCGCACCGTCTCTATCGCCTCAGTCACCTCGGGAACCAGAAGATCAGCTTCCCGGGCAAATCGTCGTCCGACCTCGAATAGCGTGGGGAGCGTCGGCTGTTTGCGAACAGCCGCCAGCGCAGCTTCACCTGCGGTCGAGAGCTGATCGATGTCCCCGGAGATGATCGCCTCTGTCGAGAGGTCCCCGAAGGAGTGCCACTCGATCCGACCAGTGGCAGGGATACCGTCGAGCCTCCCGTTGGATGGGCTTCCTGGTTCGAGGCGGAGCGGGACGCCACCCCGTGCTTGGGCGACAACATCTCCGAGCCCTGTTCCCGACTCCACTTCCGATACATGTGCGAGTTCGATCAATTCATTTTCGGAGTACCCGAGCGAGAATACCTGGTTCGCGGCTAGCGCTGTTCCGAGAGTCGCAGCACCTGAAACACCAAATCCTGCCCCGAGGGGGAGCGGTGAGTTGGCCTCAACACTGGCAATCACGCCGAGTTCACTCAGGAGACGGGTAACGGGATCCATCGATAGCTCCGTTCCGTTGAGTGAGATCTTCAGTTCATCCGCAGGTTCAATCCGGACGGTCACGCCATCCGTGAGCGTAATTCCTCCACCCCGCGACCCTGTTTCCGCGGGAGTCCGTCGTCGGTGAACGCTAAAGAAGGTCGTCACGTGCCCGGGGACGAACGCCGATGCCGACTCGGTCATCGTCCGCCCGTCACGCCCCCGTCCGCTTAACCCTTCAGTTCTTGGCTATTCGTGTGCATGAACCACAAAGGCACATCGGACAGGATAGCGCTCGTCCCGTTCACGGACTCAGCCGCTGTCGATCCCGCGGGAAGAGCACGGCCTCCCGGATGTTGTCGAGGTCCAGCATCGTCATGACGAGGCGCTCGGCACCCAGGCCCCAGCCAGCATGCGGTGGCATTCCATACTTGAACATCTTCGTGTAATAGTCGAATTGACCGGAGTCGAGTCCCTGCTGCTCGAATCCCTCCACCAAGTACTCGTATCGGTGCTCACGCTGGCCACCCGAGACGAGTTCCATCCGGGGGTGGTTGAGGTCAAATCCCGTGGAAACGTCGGGCTCGTCGTCGTGATCCTTGATGTAGAACGGCTTGACCTCCGAGGGCCAGTCCGTGACGAAGAAATGCCCGCCAACGTCCTCTCCGAGAGCGCGTTCGGCCTCGGTGGAGAGGTCGTCCCCCCACACGAGCACATCGTCAATCTCGCCAGTAGCGTTGACGCGTTCGATGGCTTCCTGATACGTGATACGGGGGAACTCCCTGTCGGGTACCTCCAGTTCGTCAGCCAGACCGAGCGTCTGTAACTGTGGCTGACAGTTCTCGACGACGCCATCGTAGGCCGACGTCACGATATATTCACAGGCGTCCATCGCATCCTGATGATCGAAGAACGCAGATTCGAAGTCGATGGAGGTGGCCTCGTTGAGGTGCCTCGGCGTGTTGTGCTCCTCCGCGCGAAAGATCGGGCCAATCTCGAAGACCCGCTCGAGACCCGAGCCAACCAGTAGTTGCTTGAACAGCTGGGGTGATTGGTTCATGAAGGCTTCCCGCCCGAAGTAGGTGATGGGGAAGAGTTCTGTGCCACCCTCCGTGCCAGTGGCAACGATCTTTGGTGTGTTGATCTCCGTGCAGCCAAGCTCGCGGAACGCCTCGCGAACGGATCTGAGGACTTCGGCACGGACCTCGAACACTGCCTTGGGCTCCGGTTTTCGGAGGTCGAGCGTGCGATTGTCGAGTCGGGTAGCGAGCTCTGCGTCGACCTTTCCAGAGGGGTCGAGCGGGAGTTCGGGGTCCGCTTCGGCGAGAATCTCAATCGAATCGGGGACGATTTCGACACCAGTCGGTGCACGGTCCTCTTCGTCGACATCACCCTCGACTGCGACGACGCTCTCTCGGTGGATCCCGAGCCCAGTCTCCACGAGTTCGTCGTCGAGGACGTCTTTCTCGAACTTGATCTGAATCCGCCCCGTCTTATCCCGGAGGATCAGGAAGGCGATCCCTCCCAGGTCACGGATTTCATGGACCCAGCCGGCCACCGTCGCATGGTCACCCGGCTCGGCATCCGCGGTGTAGGTTCGGTCCTGCATACCTGAAACCTGTCACGGCCGGGTCTTAAGCGCCGTCTTTCGTATCAGGGTCCGACACCGGGAGCCCCTACATAGAGAACACTTGTTCCATGCATGGACTGCCTCCACGGAGTTCTAAGATCACGACAGCCGCACCTGTTACTGGGTTTCTTTCAACGTGAAGGGTGATGGAAATACGTTTGGCGACGTCCCACGCCAGGTGTGGCACCTGGCCGTCGTATTTCATATTGGCGACATCACCAATGACAGTCGCATCAGGTGCTACTGCCGGTTTCAGACGAGTGAACGCGGTTTCGATGTCATCGAGTTAGTCCTGATACGTACTTTCACCATCGTAATTCTGTAACG
>CAZEDI010000011.1:0-5602 GCA_964510865.1 uncultured Halobacteriales archaeon | reverse complement strand
GTGGTGAGGTGAAACAACAGTGACAGGGCGGAAATCACGAGAGCTTTAATTCGAGTACGTCCCCCCTGACGAACGATGTCGGGGTTCTGGAGGTGGTTTTTCGTGTAGCATGCGCGTTCGGAATCGTACTCAAGCCCATTGGAAACCCGGTCTAACTGCTCAGCGACCCGACGCGTCGTGCGCTAGCCAGCGAATATATCGAGAACCCGATCACGGGGGTAGGGTATTCCTCCAGGAACTCCTCTACAAGCGTCTCGGGGGTACGAATTTCGTTGGCGTGGCCTTCTGGCAACTCTTTCTCATGCGTGTATTCATACGAACGGAACGTCGTCACATGGGAGTCCATTTTCTGGAAACCACTAGCGATCCCGAATCACTACGTCGATGCTCGACTTACCGTACTGCTCGATGGAACCCAAGCCGGAACGAAGCCGGCCCTGACGTATCCTGTGACAACTTTCGATCCGGAGCCCAGAGTCACCGTAAACCGGGGTTCGGTCTGCGGTTCTACTCTTGCGGCGAGCCGTTCGAGGCCCGACTCGCCCCGTCGAGAACACCTGCGTTAGCGATCGGCAGTCTCTTGCTGCCGGTGTGCATCTCGTACACCCTCGACGGTCTCCCGGACGGCGTCGCACCCCTCCTCGTGAAGAAGATCGCCGACGACGATTACGTCCGAGACTGCACCCATCTGTCGGGCGTCGTCGTAGTTGTGGATACCGCCACCATAGAAGAGCGTCGTCTCCGAGAGTGCATCGTATGCCGCCCGGACTATCTCCGGATCACCGAGCGTCCCAGAGTATTCGATATACACGATCTCCTGGCCGAAGAATCGTTCTGCTACCGTGGCATAGGCAGCAACGTCTTCCGCCGTCAGGGTACAGTCTGCTTCAGTGAGCTGTGCGGCGCTGGCTTCGGGGTTGAGTACGATGTATGCTTCCGTCGTCGTACGGTCCCAGTCCACATCGTCCATCTTCACCCACTCCTTGTGAGCATCGACGACCCAGAAGGTATTGCCCGCATTCAACACGATAGGAACCAGATAGCCATCGAGGGCGTCGTGGTCCACGACGACAGCCGGGTTATTCGGCTCCTGGTAGAGGGGGACATCGTGTGCCGCGCAGGCATCGATAACGCGCTGGGTTTTGTCCGCGGTGATATCGAGCGTTCCGCCGATCTCGATCGCGTCCGTGCCCGTCCGACAGACATCTTCGTATGTTTCCCCGGCGACGAGTTCCTTATCGGGATCGACTTTGAGGACGTGGTCCCATTCGCCCCACGCGGCGTCCATACACCGCGTAACTAATCCGGCGTGCAAAACCCCTTCGGATACCCGATCGCCGTTATCCCAGCCGTTAAGCCGGCGTACGGGTAAGCAGGCGGCGTCGTGTTTGACCCCGATCGTCGACAACTGTTGCTCATCGCGACTGCCACCGCCTCCCGGATGGCGGCTGGCATTCTCATGGGGACTGCGCTCGCGGTGTATGTCGGCGAGCGGGGGACTCCATTTGCCGTTGGCATGGTCCTCACGGCGTACTTTCTCGGGTTAACAGTCTTCGCCCCCGTATGGGGAACGATCGCCGACGTAACTGGGAGACGCCGTGGGGTACTGGTGCTCACAGGCATCCTGGCGACGGGAGCGATCCTCCCTCTTGCCGTGACTGACGGCGTCTGGGTCCCTATCGGTCTCCGATTCCTGTACGCTGTCTTCGCCGGTGGGTTTCCGCCTGTGATGCTCTCCATCATGAGTGCTCGCGGTGGTGACGTCGGACGAGGACGCGCCATCGGCTTCTATAATAGTTCCAGAGCCGGCGGGTTTACCTCGGGCCAGCTCGCAGCTGGTGCGCTCCTCGGATTGTTCACTCCCGCAGGTGTAGCAGGGGCGATCGCTCTCGCGAGCCTCATTTCGACGCTCACCCTCGCATTTCTCCTCGACCCGACCCCCTCTCCAGAGCGCCAACCCACTCTCGCAGACATCACCCGTGAGATTCGTCACCGACTTCTGCCAGCCGCAGATGACCGGGCACACTTGCACAGTCACGGTCTGCGCTTCCTCTATATCGCACTCGCGCTTCGAAACATGACCGTCCTCGGGGTATCCAGCCTCCTCGCGCCCTATTTGCTCTACGACGTCGGTGTCTCCACCGCACTCATGGGTATCATTCTCGCGATCAATCCGGCAGGACAGACCGTGTTTATGTATCTCTTTGGACGGATTGCTGACACCGCCGGCCGCAAGCCACTCATCGTCTTTGGCATGGCAGGCAGCGGCGTGTTCGCGCTTGTCGCAGCAGCCGCAACCGTTCCCGGATCCCTAACGCTCCGTGCGGGTGCCGCTGCCGCCTCGCTCATCCTCCTGGGTGCTGCCTACTCCGCAATGACGACCGGGGCCCTCGCATTTATCGGGGACGTCGTTCCGATTGCCCGGGAAGGGGAGATGATGGGACTTCGTTCGACCGCAAAGGGAGTCGGTGGCGTCCTCGGTCCTCCACTAATCGGCGGCGTTGCGACATACACTGGGTACGAGACGGCGTTCGCGCTTGCGAGTCTTCTCGCGCTAGCAGCGGCCGGACTCGCTTGGTCCGGCCTCACCGAGAGCCGTCCAGAGGGAGTCGGGTCGGGGTCGCTCGCTGACGATTGATGCTCACGCCTCGGCGTCGGTCTGCCAATCTCGGATCCGGTCGGCACTGATACCTTGAACCGATCCGGCGAGATCGTCCGCATCGGCTTCCGTCAAGTCATCGACGTCCTCGATGCCGGCCTGCTCGAGCTTCTCCTTCGTCTTCGCCCCGATTCCGTCGATCGATTCAAGGCTGTTTTTGTCTTCCTGCTGTTGTGCCTGGTACTCGAGAAAGTTGCAGATAGGACAGCCGAGTTCCCACGGCTCGTCGCCGTTGTGCACGACGAGTTCTGGCAGGTAGTGCTCATCGCAATACTCGTCAGTGACCTCGATGTCACCTCGTCGGGGGAGTGGGAGAGAATAGTCGCAGTCCGGGTACCGAGTGCACCCGACGAGGCGTGAGCCCGAGCGAACGGTCTTGATAGCGAGGTCGCCATCGTGCTCCTCGCCACAGTCCGGACATTCGCCGATGACGCGGTCCTCCTCATCGTCAGCCTCGTCCGCTTTGCACTGCGGACACCCGTGAACGAACGTACCGCGGCCGGCGAGCATTTTCACGTGGTGGAGGTCGTGGTCCTCGCACGTCTCTTGGAGGACCAGTGGGTTCCCCTTATTCGGGAGCGGGAGTGTATACTCACAGTCAGGATATCCGTCGCATCCGACGAAGTGTGATCCTCGGCGACTCTTCCGAATCAGCAGCCGCTCACCACACTCCGGGCAGGGGCCGAGTTCTTTGTCCTTCTTGAGCGCCTCACGGATGTGCTCGCCGATTTCCTCCTCGGAGGGCTCGAGTTCGTCGAACACTCGCTCGAGCATTTCCCGGGATTCGTCGGTGATCTCTTCGAACGTCGCGTCCCCCTCGGCAATGGCAGTCATGTCGGCCTCGAGCTGCGCCGTCATTTCCTCCGAGACGACGAGTTCTGCGTACTCTTCTGCAGCCTCGACGACGCCCATCGCGAGCTGTGTCGGCCGCGGCGGGTTGCTCTCGACGTAGCCCCGGTCGTAGAGCTTGTCGATGGTATGATGGCGCGTCGATTTCGTTCCGATCCCAAGAGATTCCATTTTCTCGACAAGTCTCGACTGGCCGAACCGCCTCGGCGGTTGCGTCTGCTTTTCCTCTATTCTCGTGTCGGTTACGTCGAGATCTTCTCCCTCAGTGACATCGGGGACCCAGTTTTCGTCCGTGTTGAAATACGGGTACACGGCGTGGTATCCAGGCTCGACCAGGCGCTTGCCGTTTGCCTTGAGCGCCAGGCCGTTGGCGTCCACGACGACGCGAAGGTGCTCCCAGATCGCCGAATCGGCGAGCGTGGCGAAGAACCGACGAACGACGAGTTCGTACACCCGCCACTCCTGGTCCGAAAGGTTGTTTTTCTCCGGGAGGTCGCCCGTCGGGTGAATGGGCGGGTGGTCCGTCGTCTCGTTGTCACCACGTGTCGTTGAGAGTGGTTCATCGCTCTCCATGAGCGACCGCGCATCCTCGCGGAATGCTCGCTCGCCGGCGAGTGTCTCGACGAGGGCCCGTGGATCGAGATCGTCAGGATAGACCGTGTTGTCAGTCCGGGGGTACGTGATGAACCCCGCGGTGTAGAGGTCCTCGGCGATTGACATTGCCCGCTTGGCGGGCAACCCGATGGCACCTGCAGCCTTGATGAACTGCGTCGTGTTGAATGGCGCTGGGGGCCTGTCAGTCCGCGTCCGGCGGGTAACTTCCGTCACTTCTGCCGATGTCGTGCCCTCGAGTGCGGAGTATACGGCGTCGGCCTCGTCTTCCGACCAAATCCGTTCGGCTTCGGTATCGTCTGCATCGAGGTAGTAGTACTGGGCCTCGAACGTGGCGTCCTCACCGTCTTTCAGGAGATCGGCGAAGATCTCCCAGTAGTCATCCGGATCAAACGCCTGGATCTCCTTCTCTCGATCGACCAGGACCTTGAGCGTCGGTGACTGGACCCGTCCGACGGAGATGAAGTCGTCACCGTACTGTTTGGCAGCGAGCGAGAGGAATCGCGTCAGGGCTGCACCCCACAGCAGATCGATCGTCTGGCGGGCTTCGCCGGCTGCAGCGAGGTCGAAGTCCAGTTCGTCGGGGTTTGCGAACGCGTCGGTTACCTCGTTCTCCGTGATCGAGGAAAAGCGCACTCGATCTATCGGAACGCCCTCGTGTGCTTCCTTTACTAGTTCGTAGGCTTCTTTGCCGATGAGTTCGCCTTCGCGGTCGTAGTCCGTCGCAATCGTCACTCTGTCCGCCTCGCGGGCGAGTTGTTTCAGTGCCGTGACGATATTCTCTTTCGTCGGCGTCTTCACGATCTCCGCGTCGACCAGTTCGGCTGGATCGACGTCGTTCCAGTCCGAGTACTCATCAGGGAAGTCGACTCCGACGACGTGACCTGACAACCCTATACATCGTTTCCCGCCCCATCGGTACACCTGGACTCCGGCGATACGATCGGTCGAGGCGGTGCCGCCGGAGAGGATCTCTGCGATACGGCGGGCCGTGTTGTCCTTCTCGGAGACGATTAGTTCCATCGCGGCTCACCTCCCTGCGTAGTCATTGCGGATTCGTATGCGCATACCCGAGGTAAACCTTTCGCCAGTAAATCGCCGGACTGCGTACGGGTGCGCGCCTGCGCACGTCGTGTGTGCCTCATGGGTCGTGGCGATCGAACGTCCGATGGGGTGTCCCGTCGATATGATTAGCCAGTCGTGTCGTCGTGTTGTTCGTGCTCGACAACCCGAGTGAGGATTTCTTCATCGAGTGAGACACACCAGGTTCCTTATCCCCTCTTTTCATCAGCGTTCTCCGCACCATAGCTCGGGTGGTGCCAGGTAGAACTCGGGATCGTAGCAACGGATCGAGGTGTGAGATCGCGATCCCCTCACTCTTCCAGTGTGACCCGGAGTCGCTTGTTTGCGTCTGCCGGGTCTGCACTTCCTCCCGTTTTTTGCATGACTTTGAGCGAATAAAACCCGTCGGCCGGAGTGCCG
>CAZEDI010000010.1:0-47372 GCA_964510865.1 uncultured Halobacteriales archaeon | reverse complement strand
CGTTGAGGCGTTCTCCCGTGCCCACGCCGAGGAAGAACCGGCCGTCGAACATCACCCCGGCCGTGGCCGCCGCCTGGGCGATGATCGCTGGATGGATACGTTGAATTGGACACGTTACTCCCGTCCCAACCTGAAGGTGTTCAGTCGCGTGAGCGATCCCCCCGAGTGGGCCCCAGACAAAGGGTGATTCGCCCTGCCGGTCTATCCATGGGTGATAATGATCGGAAATCAGAGCGAATTCGAAGCCCGCTTCTTCTGCTTGCGCGGCATTTCGAATGAGGTCGTTCGGCCCATGTTCCTCGCTCGAAAGCGCATATCCAAGTTTAGGCATTGATACGGGCCTCCCTGCAACAGTGTCGCGTGATTACGTAACTGTATCTCGAGGATCTGTTCGTCGGTGGAACTGACCTTTGTGTCATAGTAACGGTGGGGTAGGTCGATGCGTCGAGCTATCTTGATTCCCATATGCTGGTACCGATGCAGTCGAGAGAGCCATCCGTGGATGGGTAACGTCACGCACTGACTGCTCCCTCCCCTGTCGTGGTGGTACGACTATCCCTGATGATTTCGAGGACCGTCATGAGGTCCGTTCGTGAGATAAGCCCCACGAGATCATTGTGTTCGTCCGTGACGAGCAATCGACCGATGTTTTCCTGCTGCATCGTGTTGATCGCCTCGGAGGCATCAGTCTCGGGTGTAATCGTCTTGAGATCACTCGACATGACTTGTTCGACCGTTATCGTGTCTCGTCGCTCGGGATCGATCTCTTCCACGTCGTCTAGGGTGACAATTCCTACGAGCTCGGCGTTCTGCAATACCGGATATCCCGTATGCCGCTCACGGATCATGTGTTTGACAAGTGTTTCGAGAGTTGTCTCCGGCTCCACGGTATCGAGCTCCTCATTGGGTGTCATAATGTCTTCTACAGTGACGCCATCGAGTGCGGCCTCTATCATTGTCTGACGAGATTCACCGGCCGCCCCGATATAGATGAAGAACGCGATAGCCACCCAGAAGAGATTAAGCAGGACGATGCCGGCGATCCCGAGAAGGATAGCGAATCCTTTGCCCACTTGCGCTGCGATTCTGGTCGCACGGACCCGGGATCGAGTACGAGAAAGCACTGCTCGGAGCACTCGACCGCCGTCCATGGGGAAGCCGGGGAGCATATTGAATATCGCGAGTGCGATATTCAGTACCGCGAGGTACGCAGTGACGAACCGTGCCGCTGCAAGACTCGGGGGAAGGGCAAGAAATGCCACGTAGAATAGCCCACCAAGCGCGACACTGACGGCAGGACCGGCGACAGCAATTGCGAGTTCATGGCGCCAGTCGTCGGGGAACTCCTCAAACTGCGCAATCCCGCCGAGAAACCACAGCGTGATCGACTCGATATCGACGCCATAGCGCATAGCCACGATCGAATGGCCGAATTCGTGAAGGAGGACGCCACCGAATAACCCGATCGCGGCAATGGTGCCGAGGAGCCATGGAAGGACTCCGGCGGTCAGGGCTGAAGGATCAATCCCTGCGCCCAAAATGTCGTTGAGTACCTGAACAGTTGGGACGATCTGTGACCCGATGAGATACGCTACCAGGGGAAGGACCAGCAGAAACGAACCGCCCAGCTCGAGTGGAATCCCGAAAGCTGAGCCGATCCGCACGCTGGCCATACGACCTTTATCGGCTACAGCAGTTTGAAGCGTCTGCAGGCACGTGCCGGTGCATTCAGAACTTCCATGTCTCCCATATCGTGATCAGATTTCTACGCAGTGATTCATCACACATAGTATGACGTCGCCTCGGATACGGACTGTTCTCTCTAGTCGAAGAAACCGTCCATTCCACCTCTTCGGATTCACCACATGTGGCCGAATTGCCCGGGTTCTACGATAGTGTGGGATATAGGGTTCTTCATGGAATCTACTCTTTCTTGTCATATGGTAAACTCTCCACTGTCACAACGCATTCTTCACAGTGACGGAGATGGATCCACAGTAGGATTGACAACGTTGGGGTGTTTTTGCATGCGTCTTTCGGTATATGGAACAACTGTACGGATCGAGAGAGATCGAATGGCTGAACGCTATAGAGAGTTGTACACTAGAGGTTAAACTCGTCATATACCCATTTAATGATCCAGCCCAGCGCGCCAACGATGATGAACGCTGGTGCGAGCCCGATAATTAGATCGGGGACGAGGTACTCCGGTGCAGCGATGATAGCGATCCCGCCTACGATAAGCGCACCCGCTACCCATGCATGCCATTCACGTTTTGCCGATTCTGCATCGGATTCGACCTCTGCCTCACCAACGGACTCAGGAGGAGACATATACACGGAATGATACGCACATGGAATAGGGTTCACCTTGATCTGGCAAGCGTAGTGACTCCCTTTTCCCTCCCTCGCCACCGGTACTTGTGCAATCGGTGCCGATACCATGGTCGATTTCCGTCTCACACTGATCCACCCATCTTGTCGGCTTTCTAGTGATTCGATCCCTCTCCCGGTCTATTCATCTCGATTTATCGAGGGTCACTGATAGGGACTACATCTAGTAGGTAATCTCCCTCTCTTATTCGAAGAATCGACCGGACTGATCACCTCAGGAAGATAGTCTGTCGGCAAGGAGTCACGAAACCCAACTCGCTTGGTAGGAACACGATGCGATGGAGCTCGATGTGAGTCAGTATAGGACAATAATAACCGTATATTTTTACTGCCGCGGACTATGGTGGGACTATGGCGCGACTACACAATCGCACTGTGGACGAGCTCGAGGAGGTCCTCGACAGACTCGAGGGAAATCGGGAGGTTCAGCGACTCATTGCCGCCCTCATCTACAAACGAGGGCCGTCTGTCCCAGCCATCGCCGACTGGCTCGACAAACGTGAGGCAACGGTGTACAAGTGGTTTGATCGCCTTGAATCAGAACCTATTGAGCAGGCAGTGAAAGATAGGCAGCGATCAGGCCGACCACGGAAACTGCGTGGCGATGACCGGGCAGAATTTGAACTGGCTTTGGAAAATTCACCTGAGAAAGTGGGGTACACTACTTCGGAGTGGACGGTCTCACTAGCCCAACAGTATCTCAGTATTGCGTTCGATGTCGAATACTCGCAGAGACATGTTCGGCGATTACTTCAGGATTATCGATCGACGGAGTGAACGCATTGCATTTCGTAAACCCAGCTAGTTTGATATATGCGGTTTTTTATGTCTGCCTGTCCTATTTAGTACGTATATATCTCCGCACGGTAGTTCCAGTTCCTGTGACGGGTTATCGACTAACGAGAACAGGTTGGATCGAACCGAAGGTACACTTGCCACTTCCTGCAACGTGTTGATACGTATAACGAGGTAAGGCCCATGTGGAGAAATGTTCAAAAATCAATCTACCCGGGAAGAACGTGCAATCGAGGCCACCGCAGAAACAGGGACCGATCCCGCCATCGTGGCTGCAGGTGCAGCAGTTCTCCTGTCGTGGCATCAGTTTATCCTCCGTGATAACAAAGCGGCTGGTCTATTTATTGCCACGTGGCCGGCCACAATTCTCGCGTTTGCTAGCTACTTCAGCCAAACAAAGATGAGTGATCGCATACAGGAAGCGCTTTGAAGTATCACAGTCCTCGATTTCGAGAGGTCACCGTGAGGGATTCCACGCGATAGCCCATGAATAGAGCCAGTGAAACCGAGTGAGGGTCCGTCAGATCGTGGGTTTATGGCGTAGCACAGCAGCGTCGAGATTGTGAATGACACTCACGGAACTGATACTGTCCACCTTAATGACCTTGGATCCGCAAGGCTGCCCACCATATCGGTGGGGGACATACCGGGCGTATGTCCGAGGACGATTCCGATCGTAGCGAGGGTGTGAACTTCACCGAAATCAATCCCATTCTCGAGGATATCTCGTATCCTATTACGGCTGAGGAGTTCGTCACCACGTACGGTGATCGAGAAATCCCTCGTACGAACGCTGAACCCATCACCATCCGGGAGTTATTCGAGCCCCTGGAAGAGGAAGAGTTCGAATCAAAAGACGAGGTTCACCAAGGTATTCTCAATCTGATGCCAAAAGAGTCCGTCGGCCGCCAGCGATATTCGGACCGTGGAGCAATCATCGACGATCCAGAGGAGTATAGCAAGCGTGAGGATCGCGATCATCCCGGTCATGGGAAGGAGGACGAGTAAGGAGACTGCTAGGGATCACCGTGCCAGATAGATATTCACTGGATAACGACACACACCCTTAGCTTCCAACATAGGTCAAGAGACAATCGACTCCCGCAACGATTTCAGATCAGCGGGGGCGTGACTGATTTGAGGTTCGTCACCATCACGTGCTCGAACACTCACGGGGTGATTCGATCTCGAGGCCGTCATGCAACCTGCGATTTCAATAGATACAGGAGTTGCGTACACGGTCACGGATTCCAGACTGGTAAGACCAGTTCGTAGAAGACGACATCGTGTATGTCGGGTAGAATTCAAGACTACTATCCGTCCATGAGTGCAGGGAATCTATCAACTCCGGTCGCGCCTATAGCCAGCGAGCCCGTCGATACTGTCCTCGATTCTATCCAGAGAATCATTGAGATCACGGACTCCATGCTTCTCGATGCGATCACGGGCAGCGACAATCTGGACATCTTCCGTATCCACCGGCACGTATCCGAGATCGAGCTTTTCCGCCGTCACGTGGAGTCCGAGGCCTGCATCTGCTTCACCTCGTGCTACTCGTCGAGCCGGACTTTCGTAAGCTCGAGTTTCTAACTCATAACCCCGTATACTCGACGCTATGGTTGCATGCGTTGTGTCTCGTTCTTCAGCAAGCGCCTCGAGGGCTTGGTCGAAACTGGCGCGGAGGCCCGATCCATCACTCCGATTGACAAACGACACCTCAGCGTCGACGATATCCTCGAGAGACGTGATCGTGTCGTCACCTTCAGGAACGACGAGACCCCAGTTCCGCGCCCATCCGCCGAGATATTCCATCGAATCCCCACGATCGATCGGTCCAGTAATGACGGCAACATCGGCGACTCCTTCACGGAGTGATCGGATGCCCGCAATACTTCCCGGAGACTGATATCGCGGGTTTTCGATTGCGTCGAGCAACCGTGCTACCGCAGGATCATCTTCACCAACGACGAGAATTCGAGGCAGTCGGGCATCGGCGGAGAACAGATCGACCGTGACCGTCTCCCCGGCTGCGAGATAGTCGACATCAGGTCCGACCTCAATGATGCCATCCGCGTCGACGAGTGTCGTCGTCGCTCCGCTCCCTTTATCGACCGGGAACGCGAGGTAGTTGCTGTCGCTGTCAGATATTACTCCTACTGGCAAGTGTCGGTGTCGTCCCTCGCTGAATCGATCTCGAACAGCCATACGGGCGTCAACCTTCGCGGTTTTCGGCTCTGGTAATCCTGCAGCGTCCCGAATTGCAGGAGCCACGTACGCCCTGAAGATCGTGAGTGCAGAGACGGGATACCCGGGGAGGCCGACGTACGCCGCGCCGTTTATTCTCCCAACGAGTGTGGGCTTTCCTGGTTTCACGGCAACGCCATGGAGCAGCAACTCACCACTGGATTCGATCACTCTGTAGACGACGTCAGTCGAGCTAGCACTCGTCGATCCCGAGGATAGGACGAGATCGCATTCTGTCGCAGCCGTCCGAAGCACCTGCTCCATTGCGTCCTTGTCATCGCCGACATGAGGGTAGAATACTGGATCTCCGCCGGCCTCCTCGACTGCCGACCCTATGGCATACCGATTGACGTCATAAATCTGCCCCGCCGCACTATCGAGTTCGTTGCCGGGAGGAACGAGTTCGTCTCCGGTAGAAAGGATCCCAATTGCCGGCCGACCATAGACGGGTATTTGCTCCATACCGATAGCGGAGAGAAGGCCCGCTTCCCGGGATGTGAGCCGAGTCCCTGGCCCCAATGCCCGCTCACCCGCAGCGATATCTGCGCCGGCAGTCATTACGTTGTCCCCAGGGGCGACGGCGGTTCGCACTTCGACCATATCCTCCTGGGAGCTTGTCTCTTCGACTTTGACAACTGAATCAGCGCCCGGTGGTAACACGGCTCCGGTAGCGATTTCGATGGCGGTGTCCTCCGTAACTGACTGGTCGGGTCGCTCTCCGGCAGCAACTGCTCCGACGAGGTCTAGAAACACCGGCGTCGTTTCGTCAGCACCGAAGGTTGCACGAGCTGTGACAGCGTACCCGTCCATTGCTGCTCTGTCGAATCCTGGAACGTCGATGTCCGCATCAACACGCTCGGCTAGTACCCGCCCCCGTGCCTCGGCTATGGGGATTCGTTCGATGCTCCCACCTATGTCGAGTCCGTTGATGGTTTCGCGTAGTTCGGTTGGCGTCGCCAGGTTTCGAAACTCACGGCGATCACTCATGGTGACCACTCCCAGTCCTCGACGGTCACGTCTTGCCCTGCGGGGATTCCCTCATGCTGCTCTGGAATTGTGATCCATCCATCTGCCTGTGTACCGCTCGACAAAAAGCCGGCGCTTGGTTTGACAGGGAGTGCTTCGTAGGAATAATCGGCCGACTCGAGCTGAACCCGGACGAACGTTCGTACCCCGGGCTCGCTCGACACCTTTCGCCCCAGCTGTGCGCGAGTCGAGGGATGCTGTGTGGTCTCCTGGTCTGCGAGACGCTTCACGGTCGGACGGAGCAACTGGATCGTGTTGACCAGGCACGAAACCGGTGGACCAGGGAGCAGGAGAATCGGGGTCCCCTCCACCAAACCGATCCCAGCTGACGAACCAGGTTCGATGGCGATACCATGCACCTGCAGCGTTCCACAGTCGGAAACGACATCTGGGACGATGTCGTATTCGCCGATGGATGATCCCCCGATAGTCACGACTATGTCTGCATCGAGACCACGTTCGATCGCAGTTCGGAGTGGAGTGTCAGTGTCGGAGACTGGGTCCCGAAGGTGAGTGACCCCACCCCACTTTTTGACGTATCGGGATGTCGTGAAGCCACTCGTTTCTCGAGCCTCACCCGGGCCGGGATTGGAATCTACGATGTCTTCGCCGGTCGGGATGATCTCGATTACAGGGCGAGAAACCACCGTGACTGAGTCGACTCCAACGGCACGAAGAAGACCGAGATCCGACGGACGGAGCTTATGGTGGCATTCGAAGAGGGTTGTGTTGGCTGCGACGCCTGCTCCAACGGAAGATACGTTCTCACCTGCAGTGATTGCATCGAGCACCGCGAGCGCCCCTTCGATCTCATTTGTATGTTCGATTGTCACCACCGCGTCTGCATTATCGGGGAGTTCGTCACCGGCGGCTACACGGTGAGCAACCTCGGGACCGACCGCTTCACCGATCTGGAACACTGTCGGCGATTGCACTGAAGAGCCAAATGTGTCGGCTGCACGGACCGCATAGCCATCTTGCTCCACTCGATCGTACTGTGGGTGAGACCGCGGCGCTGAGATCGTTTTGGCCAGCACCCGTTCGTCAGCATCTGACACGGGAATGGTCTCCGTTCTATCGATAGACGTGGTCAGATCGAGAAGGGTACGTCGGGCTGCCGCTAAGCGAGTATACTGTTTAAATCCCGCTACCCGTCGCTCGTCGTTCATGATTTGATCTCACCTCGTTCATCGTGACTGAAGTGCGCCGGACTCGATCCCACTACCGAGTTTTCACGTGTCGGTACATGGACCTCGGAGAGTACTCTCTTGGCGGCGTTTAGTGGGTCATCTCTGAGCATGTGAACCAGAGGTTCTGTCTCGATCATCTCCGCGTGATTGCCCTGGTTCCACGTCATGTAACCACCGGAGTCCCGAACGACCAAATAAACGTCGTCCAGTAGCTCTGGACACCCTGTTGAATTGCCTATTTATTTCAGTTTCCTATATCAGCCTGCCGTCAACTACACGTTCGTGCCAGGTGGGACGTGGACACGATGTATACGCACTGGTCAGTCGGATACTGGTCACCATGCAACGATGTGTGTACTGCGTCTAGAGGTAGTGAACTCACCGACGTACGATAGGGCGTTTTCCCATTGGAAGATCGATGATGATACGTGAAACGTTGGTAGTTCACAACACTTGTCCGACTTCACGGACGTGTCGTTTTAACTCCGCTTTCGTCTCGAATGATTTGTCACATACCTCGCACCTATACTCCGTCTGGTGAGGTTTTCCGTCGATCCTGTCACCGAACATTCGGAGGGATAGGGAACAGAGGCTTATGGGAGTACGCCCACCATTATCCGGCTAGTTTATCCCACACTCCGTATTGGGGTCTCGGGATAATCCTTGCACGACTGACGTCAAATGAAGTATAGATACATAGCTAGTCTCGATGGGCATGGTGGAATATCTTTTAACCCCAGCAAGGGTGATCTTCACCATCCAGTGACGGTGATGGCTCACAGCCCATCCTTCTCACGGCAGGGGAGTCTCGTCCTTTCATTACAAACTCATCTCTACCCGACTTGCAAACTCCCCTGAGATTCTATTCCCATCCGGAAGATTCTCCTTACTGGTATAAGTAGAAGTAAACGGATATAGCAGGTGCCTATAAGTAGAATAGGTGAAATACGCTACATATGGTCCAGGGGGGTGTTGATCACGACATTTTACTCACCGAGCGAGAGACGCTTCCGATCCATTCAACTTCAGATTACATTTCCGTTCTCCACGTCGATGATGACGCAGACGTTGCCCGTCTGACTGCCGAGTATCTCGAACGGGAGATGGAGGATGTGGAGATCATCACGAAAACGAGTGCTAGGGACGGGGTTGAATTACTCACTGAAGAAGATATCGACTGTATCGTCAGTGACTATGATATGCCGGACACGAACGGACTTGAGTTTCTCTCGCTCGTCCGGGACGACCATCCCGATCTCCCGTTTATCCTCTTCACCGGGAAAGGCTCCGAGGAAATCGCAGCAGAGGCAATCTCAGCTGGGGTAACGGACTATTTGCAAAAAAGCGGAAGCAGTGATCAGTATACGGTCCTGGCCAATCGGATCGAGAATACTGTCTCACAACATCGCGCCGAACAAACGATCGAATCGACGACGCGATGGTATAGTACCATTCTTGAACATTCTTCTGATTACGTCATGATTGTCGGCGGAAACGGGGATATCAAATACGTCACACCCCCCATCGAGCGAGTCATGGGGTACTCACCGGCTGAGATTATCGGTGAAGATTCGTTTGACTTCGCTCACCCGGACGATCTCGAGCAGGCGATGGTGGCATTATCCGAGATAATTTCGGACCCCAGCATCGAGAAAACAGTAGAATTTCGTGCCCAACACAACGATGGCTCATGGCGATGGCTCGAGGTTCGCGGACGGAATCTGCTCGATGATCCGGTGATCAATGGTGTCATGGTGAACGTTCGGGATATCACGGAACGGAAAGAACGAGAGCAGGCACTCGAACGTCAATCAGATCGCCTTGAAGAACTCACGAGTTTTCTCTCACATGATCTCAGAAATCAGTTGAATGTTCTCGACGGACGCCTGGACCTCGCTCAAAGCGAAGCTACGAACGACTTCCTCGAGGCAGCGTCCGACACGATTGATCGAATACACGAGATGGTCAATAACTTCGCCGAGCTCTCGAAAAAAGGACGTATCCCAACTGAAGCCAAGCCCCTCCAGCTTTCGGTCGTCACTGAAGCTGCGTGGAACCCGATAATGCCCGATGAAGCCACGTTGCATATTGGGGAGGATACGACGATTACTGCTGATGAGGAACGATTACGAAGTGTCCTCGAAAACCTCTTTCAAAACGCCAAAGAACACGTTGGCAGGGACGTCTCAGTCACGGTAGGTGCGTTGGAAGACGCATCTGGATTCTATGTTGAGGATGACGGTCCAAGTATCCCTGCGTCGGAACGTGAGGATGTCTTCTCGCCTGGATTCTCTCCGGGGAATACAGGGACGGGATTCGGACTGGCTATCGTGAAACAGGTCGCTGGTGCGCATGGATGGGAGGTCACCATCACGGACGGTGAACAGGGAGGAGCACGATTCGAATTCACCGACCGGAAAATTTAGTCAGGGAGACGAACCTATTAGTATACCTATTTCCCCCTAATTTATGAACGAAACGGATTCAGATTGGATGAGAATATGAGTAGTGAATCGAGGTCGATTGCGCAATCAGTCGATGACGAGCATGCCGCCGGATTGCTCTCCGACGTCTATAGTCACGAACTTCCCCCAGTGCTCGAAGACCTCGTGATGGAGTACCAGGAATTGAAGGTATCTCGTCCACCGTTCATGTGGAAATGGGTTCACAAGTTAGCGCCACAAAATACCCTTCCATGTGTACCAGAGGAGTATCGGGATGCCGTCCCGATCGATAAAACCCTCCTCATTCTCTATGTCACGTTACTCGATGATGTCCTCGAAAAGCGACGGGATGTAGCGACGTTCGACGTGGTTGCGTCGATCCCGTTTTCCCGTCGCTCCCGTGACTGGGACGCCAGCAAGTGTGACAAAGCATATGTCGAGTTCACCCAATGTGTGTGGGACACGGTCGAGACAAGGATCGCGCGAGCCCCAGCGTACGAAACTTACCTTGATTTGTTTCGCTATGACATCAAACAGGCAATCAACGCGATCGAATATAGTGACCTCGTCATCCAGCATCCGGAGCTTGCCACGGTCCACGACCTCGAACAGTATGAATCCCACAACATGGTGATGTATGCCTATGCGGACATCGATCTCATGCATTCGCCTACCGAGGTGCAGTCGGATCAAGCAGTATTACGCGAGGCGATTTGGCACGCTCAACAGATGGCTCGAATCGGAAACTGGCTCAGTACGTGGCGTCGTGAACTCGCGGAAGGTGACTGCAGCTCCGGCGTGGTGGTGTACGCGCTCGAAAACGACATCATCAGTCATTCGGATGTCAGTGTGGACGAATCAGAAACAGAACGGTCTACCGAACTCCTCATCGAGGCCATCGAAGATGCTGGCGTTGAACACGTATTCTTCCAGCGATGGGATCGCCATTACGAAATCGTCGTAGATCTCAATACGGAGTTGACTACGATGGATCTCACGCCGTTCATCGAGGGACTAGAGGAAGTGCTCCGGTATCACCTCGCGAGTACCGGACTCAAGTAATCCGTCACGAGCCGTCGGGAACGACAGCTACGTATTCAGAGAATGGCACCGAGCCCGAGGAACAGGTAATAAGACACCATGTAGCTCAGTGTAATCACGATCCCGAACCCGATCCCAGCGAGTAGAGGATTTTTCCACCTGGCAAACAGTACAATCGTGGCAAACATGAGACCTTCCCCGACGATGATGAATAGCGGCGCTTCTCCGACCATGTGAAACGGCGCATGTGAATACATCCAGATACCAGCAGTGTGAGCCCCGATTTCGTAGATTCCGATGAGACTCATTGCACTCAGTGCTGGCCCTCCCATCCCCGCAACCAATCCGTAGTGCTCCTCCAACCGGATGCCAACGTAGCCGAGTTGCGTTGTGACGATTGCCCACGCCAACGGCATGTAGAGTGGTGACGCGAGTATCATCGGAGCTGGCTCCGGATAGACGAGTGTCCCGATCATCTCCACCAAAAAGAAATCACCTCCAAGCTCGATGACTCCTGCGACGGTAGCGAGAATAAACACGTGCCGGACAGTTCGATCCCCGTAGCTCACCAACACTCCGATCCCATAGAGCAATCCATTATAGACATAGGTTACCCAAAGTGCTGGCTGAAAGAACACGACGTGAGTGAACAAAATAGCGTTAACACACCACCACCCGAGGATCAGCCAGTCTGTGGATGACAGTGTAGGACCACGTATAGGACGGCGCACGATTTTCAAAGGACGGCAATACGACAAATAGCCTACTGTTTTGATCGGACGACACGATACAGCGGGGAACTATCGGTGGTTGGTTTCTTTTGCTCCAGGAATCTTCTCCTGTGTGTGGGTCCTAACATCTTATGTAAATCAGTCGGGCTCGTGTACATCACTCCACAGTGAGACTGGTGAGTATACGCCGGGGAATCCGGTCACATTCTGTTTTCGACGTCAGTGAGAAATCGATTAGCGGGGAACGAGAAACGGACGGAACGTATTCCACTCAGAATATTGATTGAAGGTGTCTCTGGGCTATTCCCGACATCCATCTTATACGGTCATTGACTGGCGGTTACTTTCTCCTGATCCTCTTCCGGTGTTCGGTCAAGTTCTGCTTCGATGGCAGTCGCGAGCATCATCACCGCTTCTTGGTGGTCTTCTTTAGCTGCTTGAACGTATATTGGTCGTGTATCGAGCATATCGTACTCGACGATCCATTCGGTCGAAATCGCATTCTCTTCGGACATATACTGGCTGAGTTCGAGGAGAAGTCTGTGTAATTGAATAAGATCTTGTTTTCGCATGGTCACCCTTGTACGGTTTGTTGAAACTCGGCGTGTATTCTCCCTACCCGTGGGATATAGCTGGTATGTGCTTGTTCTTCATACCACCTAGTCATTGATCCAACTGGGAGGCTTTGCCCTCGCGAATATCTTCGAAGGTGACACAGTGAGGACAGGCGTACACGACACCGTGATTTGTTCCGAACACGCGGATGAAATCCGGTGTGACGAACGAGCCACAGTTGCTGCACGTTTCCATTTCTCATCACCGTTTCCTGTCTGGCGGTATGGGGGAGAGATAGGCCATAATCCCGAATAACGGGGCGCTCGGTGATATTGAAATGACCACATTTTCACAGGGAATAATATTTTTGATTAAAAGGGTGACAGGATCTCACCGGGTGTACTGGACTATTACGGATGGTGTGATCAGTGAGAGGCGATCCGTCTGCAGTCGCGTATCTGTGGACGTTGGGCCGACTGGATATTCCTCGGATCTAATAGCGATGAATCCGATTGGTATGCTAGAATGGCTGAACGGTGTAGCCGTGAGTGGGCGTAGCCATCTCTTTCATATTGTAGTTCGACTCTGAACGTGATCGAGGTTACCTCGATGACTTTGTCAAGAATCTCGTCTATCTATCAGTTTCAACGACCATCGATAAACGAATATGGGAGCGTTGATATGGGGGAATTATTGAATTATTGAATTATTGAAGAATGCTCCGACGGGGATTTGAACCCCGGTCATTGCCTCGAGAGGGCAATATGATTGGCCGGACTACACTATCGGAGCACATCCGAAACTTCCCTGGAGATCCGTTTAACGGTTTTGATTCCCCCGGAGGGCGCTACGCTGTGGCAAACAACCTGATCCCTGTGTCCTGACTGTTCACCGATTTTTACATCCCAATACACGTATAACAAGCCATCGCGCGGAGGATAACAGACTCAATGAATATCGCTCTATCAACCAAATCCGCACGTACTCACCTTGAACGGCCTCCATACCTCGCGATTCAAGTGGTGGCGGCTGACCCGATGAGAGCCTTCATACCGGATGCGATCATAGCGCGAAATAATGGGAAACGCATCGTTGCGGGACGTCGCCGTAATCGATCACGTGCCATTCGATGACCTCGCCGGAAGTATAGTCGCAGTCGACGCCCACAATTGGCTTTATAAGTATCTCACTACCACGGTGAAGTTCACCGCAGAGTCCATTTACACCACTGACGACGGCGACGAGGTTGCGAATCTTATCGGTGTCGTGCAGGGTCTCCCGAAATTCCTCGAGGCAGAGGTTACGCCCGTATTCGTTTTTGATGGTGTCCCAACGGATCTGAAGGCGGATGAAATCGCGGAACGTCGCGAGGCCCGCGAGGCTGTCGAGGAACGACTTGCCGAGGCTCGAGAGCGGGGGGACGTCGTTGAGGTATCTCGACTCGAATCGAGGACACAACGACTCACAGATGTGATTCACGAGACAACTCGGGAGTTGCTTACCTTATTGGACGTGCCTGTCGTCGAAGCACCCGCCGAAGGAGAGGCGCAAGCCGCCTACATGGCCCGACAGAATGCTGGAGTGGATTACGCGGGAAGCGACGATTACGATACCCTCCTCTTCGGTGCACCACAGACGCTCCGCCAGCTCACCTCAAAGGGTGATCCCGAACGAATGGACCTCCAGGCGACTCTCGATAAACACGAGCTCACGTGGGAGCAGCTTGTTGACGCCGGTATCCTTGCTGGTACGGACTTTAACGAGGGACTCTCCGGGGTCGGCCCGAAGACCGCGATTTCGGCCGTCAAGGAACATGGCGACCTTTGGGGGGTGTTAAAGTCACGCGAGGAGTCAATTCCGAACGTCGAGCGAGTTCGGGAACTCTTCCTTCAACCGACTGTCACTGACGATTACGTGATCGACGAATCGATCCAACCGGATATGGCGGCTGCCCGTGAGTACGTTGTTGAGGAGTGGGACGTCCCCGCAGCCGAGGTTGCCCGTGGGTTCGAGCGCATCGAAGACGCGGCGGTTCAGACCGGACTCGACCAGTTCTCGTGAGCAGTCTCATCGTTCGAGGTCGACACCCTCCCAGTGATGATCTCCATGGGCGCCCTCCCGATCCCGGGCACTCGGGGCCACTTCGATGAACGCTGCACGCTCTCGAGCCTCTTTGATGTCTCGTCCGCCGCAGTAACTAAAGCCGGACCGGATTCCCGCGGCTAACTCGACCGCAACGTCAGCAACCGTCCCGGAGACAGGGGTCAATCCTTCGACACCCTCGTCGGCCGTAAACCCATCCGCATTCTTGTCGGTGCGGGCCTCGTTCGCGGCCGTTGTCGCCATTCCCCGCGAACGCTTGTATGACTTCCCATCGATCTCGACCTCTTCGCCGGGGGCCTCTTCGGTTCCCGCGAATAAGCTCCCGAGCATGACGGTATCCGCGCCCGCGACAAGTGCTTTCGTCGCGTCCCCCGCATTCCTAATTCCACCGTCCGCGATTACCGTGATTCCGAGGTCGTGGGCGGTCTCTGCACAGTCCGCGACAGCTGTGAGCTGTGGCACGCCGGCTCCTGCGACCTGGCGAGTCGTGCAGTGGGAACCCGGACCGATTCCCACCTTTACACCGTCGGCTCCGGCTGCGTGGAGATCTTCGACACCCTCGGTCGTTGCGACGTTCCCGGCAACCAGCGGGATATCGAATGCTGCATCGATAGCGGCTACCGCATCGAGGCAACGTTCCAAGTGGCCGTGGGCCACATCGACTACCAGACAGTCTGCACCCGCCTCCAGAACCTGTTCCGCTCGGGAGAGGTAATCTTCGCTGATTCCGATTGCAGCTCCTACACGCTGGCCCGCCTCGACCACTGTTTGAACGTCAGCTGTTTGTTCTTCGATCGTCATGAACCGGTGGATTGTTCCGAACCCACCAGCCTGCGAAAGGGCGATTGCGGTCTCGGATTCAGTGACAGTGTCCATCGGCGAGGAGAGGAGCGGGAGGGCGAGTTCGATATTCGGTGTCAATCGGGTCGAGAGATCGATGTCACTTCGGCTCGACACAGGCGATCGTTGCGGGATCAACAGTACATCACCATATGAGATCCCCCGTCGAAGGTCATCCATACCGCCACATTAGTTGCGGATGCACCACCTTAGGTCTGTGGGTGGATTTGCCAGTATGCGCTTGGGTCGACACCCGTTTGGATCTCTTGATGCGTGTCGGAGGGTTTTACGATGCCCGCCGCGTCCCCCCAGCCATGGCAGATGACTACCGCACAGAGGCGGACAGCTTGGGAGAGATGCAGGTTCCCGCCGATGCCTACTGGGGTGCGCAGACCCAACGCGCGGTGGAGAACTTCCCCATCTCCGGCGAGACGTTCGCGCGACGCTTCATTCGGGCACTCGGGATCGTGAAGAAGGCAGCAGCACTCGCAAACGAAGAGCTGGATCTCTTGGATCCCGAGACGGCTGAGGCGATCGTGGAGGCTGCTGACGAGGTGATCGCGGGCGAGTACGACGACCAGTTCCCCGTCGACGTGTTTCAGACTGGGTCCGGTACGTCGACGAACATGAACGCCAATGAGGTGATCGCGAATCGAGCATCGGAGGTTCTCGGTGACGAGATCGGATCACGTGCCGTCCATCCGAACGACGACGTGAATTTCGGACAGTCGAGTAACGACGTCATCCCGACCGCCATGCACGTCGCAGCGCTCGAAGCACTGGAGAAGGATGTCATCCCGGCGCTTGCAACCCTCCGGGACGAACTTGCGTCCAAGGAGGCTGCGTTCGACGACGTCGTCAAGACCGGTCGGACCCACCTCCAGGACGCAACGCCCATCAGACTCGGCCAGGAGTTCCAAGGCTACCGAACGCAGATCGAGAAAGGAATCCAACGTGTCGAGAACGTCGAGCCCCATCTCGCGGAACTCGCCCTTGGTGGCACTGCTGTGGGTACGGGCCTCAACACTCATCCTGAATTCCCCGAACGTACAGCGGGGTATATCTCGGACGAGACAGGGATCGCGTTTCGAGAGGCGGACAGTCACTTCGAGGCACAGGCTGCACACGACGCAATGGCTGAAGCTCACGCGGCACTGACAGTGGTGGCAGGATCCATGAACAAGATCGCGAACGATCTTCGGCTCCTCGCGTCCGGGCCGCGAAATGGCCTCGGTGAGATCAACCAGCCCGAGAATCAGCCGGGATCATCGATCATGCCCGGCAAAATCAACCCAGTTGTCGCCGAAGCAGTGAACCAGGTCCACAAACGGGTTGTCGGGAATGACGCCACGATCGAATACGGTGCGGCGGAAGGCCAGCTCGATCTCAACCTCTACAAACCACTACTTGCTCACGATTTCCTGAACTCAGCGGTACTCATCTCAAACGTCGCCGAGGTATTCGCCGAGCGTTTCGTGACCTCTCTCGACGCGGACCGCGAAACATGCCAATCACAAGTCGAACGGTCGATGGCCCTCGCGACCGCGCTCAATCCCCAGATAGGCTACGATGCAGCGGCAAAGGTGGCGAAACGTGCACTGGCGGAGGGAACCTCGGTACGAGCGGTGGCGATCGAGGAGGGATATCTGACGGAAGCTGAGGCAGACGAAGTCCTTGACCCGGCGAAGATGACGGAACGAGGTATCCTCGGTAAGTGATCGTCTCGGAACGGCAATCCACTCGCCCAAGCACTTTTACCGTCACTCGGTGTGGGGGAGCGAGTATGAATGCGCCATCGGGTGGACCGTTGCGCGAACTCGACCTCTCTGCTATCTACTGGCCTACGTCCCTCATTCGTCGTCGACCAGGCTTGGATGTTGTTCTGGTTCGTCCGGAAAGGGTGCTGCAAGCTGGGATTGCATTACCTCTCGCGCTTCGGCATCCCTGCGCCGGCGTTCGTCATCGTCGATTTCCTCGCATCCTGGAGGCACCTCCCGACCACGACCGGTGAAATATCCCTCGGGTGCAACCCAGTCGTGGTAGAAGCCGACGTCGGCGTCTTCGAGGAGCGTCACCGCTACCTCGGCACCATGGCCGGCACAGACGATAGTCTGGTGGGGCTTTCGTGCCAACCGTCCCGCAGCGTAGAGTCCAGTAATACCTGTCCGACCTCGCTCGTCCGTAACCACGAAGCGCTTCCCGGGCTCGACGATTTCGACATCAGGGAGATGGTCGAGATAGTCGACGGTATTCTTCGTCGCAGCTACGACAGTGTTCGCGTGGTAGGTGTTCGCGCTCTGTGTCTCGATGACGAATCCATCGTCGCATGGATCGACCTGGCTCACGGTCTCAGTTTGTAATTCACACCCAGCCCGGGCTGCTTGCTCGGCCATCAGTTCCAGCAAGCGTCGCGCGTCGACACCAGCCGGAAACCCGGGGTAGTTTTCGAGATGAGCGTTCCGCCTGAGGATCGATTTGCCTGCGTCGAGGAGAACTGTATCTAAGCCATGTCTGGCGGTGAATATGGCGGCAGCGCGCCCCGCAGGTCCGCCTCCAATGATTGCGACGTTCCACTGGTCCTGGGTCATATGTTCGCGTGTCGATGGGATCGGATACCTGATAAGATGGTCGAACGTACCCTTTCCACTCGTCGGTGAGACTCAACGATTTTTACCCTTCCATCCCCGAGGTGGAAGGTAATGACTGATGGCGACTATGAAGACCTCGGGCTGGTGGCCGGCCTTGAGATTCACCAGCAGCTCGATACCGAGGAGAAGTTGTTTTGCGCTTGTCCCACCGACCTCCGCGATCCCGAGGAGCACGTCAGAGAATTCACCCGATATCTTCATCCGACCCGCTCGGAACTCGGAGAGATCGATGAAGCCGCGCTCGAGGAATCCCGCGTCGACCGCGAGTTCTCCTATCTTGCCTACGATACCACGTGCCTCGTCGAGGAGGACGATGAACCACCACACCGCCTGGACAACGAGGCCTTGTCGGTCGCCCTTGAGATCGCTCAACTGCTCGATATGGATCCCGTCGACCGGGCTCACGTCATGCGGAAGATCGTTATTGATGGTTCCAATACGTCGGGATTCCAACGATCCGCACTCCTTGCCCGTGGTGGGGCGATCGAGACTGATGACGGGCTCGTTCGTATCGAGGATCTCATGCTGGAGGAGGAATCGGCTCAACGGGTTGAGGAGACGGAAGACGGGGTTCGGTTCAGCCTTGACCGTCTTGGCATCCCGCTGGTGGAAATCGGCACGAAGCCGGACATCACCTCGCCAGCTCAAGCCAGGGAGGCAGCCGAACGGATCGGTATGCTTCTCCGCTCGACCGGTGCGGTGAAACGGGGACTGGGAACCATCCGGCAGGATGTAAATATCTCGATCGAGGACGGTGCCCGTGTCGAATTGAAGGGTGTCCAACAACTCGACGATATCGATGATATCGTACGCTTAGAGGCCGAACGGCAGGCTACGCTGCTTGAGATAGCTGACTCACTCCGCGATCGCAACGCGACGGTTGGTGAACCACAGGACGTCACGACCGTGTTCGGTGAAACAGAGAGCGGGGTCATTCGAGGGGTGATCTCTCGTGGAGGCTCCGTCGTTGCCGTCCCGCTGTATGGATTCGACGGACTCGTCGGCACCGAGATCCAGCCAGATCGTCGTCTGGGTACGGAGTTCTCAGATCACGCGTCACGCCACGGAGCTGGTGGCATCTTCCACACTGACGAGCTTCCGGGGTACGGTGTTACCGCGGAGGAGGTAGACACGCTTCGTGAGGCAGTCGATGCCGGTCAGGATGACGCTGTCGCACTCGTCGCGGCGGAAGATGAGATTGCAACGCAGGCGATCGAGGCTGTGGCTGCGAGGGCCACCACTGCAATCGAGGGGGTCCCGGAGGAAACGCGGGGTGCAAATGAGGACGCAACTTCCCGCTATCTTCGTCCGCTTCCCGGAGGTGCACGGATGTATCCGGAGACGGATCTCATGCCAGTCGAACTCGACATCACCGACGTCGAGGCCCCTGAGCTGCTCACCGAGAAAGTCGAGCGCTACCAGGTCGAATACGATCTCGACCCTGGGTTCGCCCGACAAGTAGCCTACTCCGAACGCATGCCGCTGTTCGAACGAGCTGTGGACCTTGGTGTCGACCCAACGTTGGCCGCGTCAACAGTCGAAAGCACGGTAACCGAGCTTCGTCGGGATGACGTTCCCGTCGAGAATCTCACCGACCGTCACTTCGAAGAGGTTTTCGAACTGCTTGCAGCAGGTGATCTCGCACAGGAGGGGGTGACTGAGTTACTCAGAGCGCTCGCCGCAGAACCAGCCCTCTCCGCGGAGGACGCGGCCGAGCAGGAAGGCCTCGGGAGTGCTGGCGAAGAGGAGGTCCGGGCGGTCGTCGTCGATGTCGTCGAGCGGCACCAGGCCCGCGTCGAAGAAGAGGGGATGGGGGCTTTCTCCGAACTCATGGGCAAATGTATGGGCCAGCTCAGGGGCAAAGCGGAGGGCGAGGTTGTAAGCGACGTGCTACGCGAGGAAATCGGGAAACGATCATAGTTACTCGTACATCCTCCCGTCGAACTCCGGGAGTTCGAAGCTTGCCTCAGAACGGGCCTCCATGACGCGGCTGCGGTAGAGTGACAGAGCGATCGGTGGGACTGCCTCCGGAGGGACGTTCCCCTCGACATCGTGTTCGTCCGCGTACCACTCGTTGTACTCCTCCAAGACGTCCATTGCATCCTTGAAGCTCGCAAGCAAGAGTGCCTTGTACTGGTCCCTCATTGGTCGATGGGACTGTGTCGACAGGTTTGAATTTCGCGTTTTCGTTCGACACTAACTCACGCTTTTCGGTCACCCATGTCTCGTCGTGGGACGAACTCGATCTCCGTTCGATCATCGAGTTCGTCACCACCGTCGACGCTCTCGACTCTGAGCACGACGTGTCGTGGTGCGGAACACCCCCGTGTGACGAATTCTTCCCATTCCTCGCCGACTGTTAACCGACCCGCATGTGTTCGCCTGAGATAGGTCGCGAACGTGTCTTCATCCAGATGGTCGGCTACCCAATCATCTTCGGCGAGTGGCCAGGATTCCTCTCCTGCCATGGGCGCTCGAAACGAGAGGAGGACGCGAGTCGCGCCATCAGCTGTCATATCTCCACTTGCCCGGAATGGAATATCAAGTCGTCGGCGCTGAAAGTCTGAGAACAGATGTCCTACTATACGAAACAATCTGAAATCTATCCCACAGCATCGGACACGTGATCGTGCGGCCCACAACACTTTTTCCCGGAGTACCTATGGTAGATGTGATGACCTTGCACGCACGAGGCGTCCGTCAGGACGTGCGTGAACTCGGCACGGTTCTGGGTGATATTTTAGCTGACCAGACATCGGCGTCGGACTTCGAGACGGTCGAATTACTCCGAACGACGTCGATCGAGTACCGGCGGGGGGATATCGATTCGCGGGCTCCGGTACACGAAATCGTAGACGACCTCTCCCCCGATCGCCAGAGCGTAGTCGCCCGAGCGTTCACCACCTACTTCGAGCTTATCAACCTCGCGGAGGAGCGAGAACGCGTTCGGGTTATTCGAACAGCTTCACAGAAGGGAACACTCGACGATGGGGTAGCAGCGGCCGCATCTGCGCTTTCCGATGCGGACCGAAACACCATCGAACGTGTCCTCGAGGATGTAGTTGTCCAGCCGACATTTACGGCCCATCCAACTGAAGCGCGACGCAAGACAGTAAAGGCGAAACTTCGAACCATCGCAACGCAGCTCAGAGAACTCGACGAACGCCGGCTCACCGACTCGGAGTCGACCACGATCGACCGTGCCATTGCGGCAGAGGTAACAAGCCTCTGGCAGACGCCGCAACTCCGCGAACGCCGTCCCGAGCCAGAAGACGAGGCCCGGAACGTCCAGTGGTATCTCGAAAATACCCTCTTTGATGTCGTACGAGAAGTGTATGGCGAGCTGGAAGAAGCACTTGCCGATGAACTCGAAAACGAAGTAGATGTCCCACGCCTCCTTGCATTTCGCTCGTGGGCTGGGAGCGACCGGGACGGCAACCCATTCGTCACATCCGATGTTACGAAAGCAACACTCGAACGTCAGCGATCAATCGTGCTTGAACGCTACCGAGAGGAACTCGATCGGCTGTCCGGTATCCTCAGTCAGGAGGATACCCGTCTCGAGGTGGGTGCGTCGTTCGAGCGATCGTTCGCACGTGATCGTGCGCAGCTGGTGAAGGTAGCCGACATTGCCGAGGACCGGCATCCGAACGAGCCATTTCGGAAGAAGCTGTGGTTGATGCGAGAACGTCTCGACCGTGTTGACGATGTTCGACCTGGCGGATACGACTCTGCAGATGGACTCCTGGAGGATCTCGAAACGATCGCCCGAAGCCTTCGGATGAATGACGCCGACGTGCTCGTTGATACCCACGTCGAACCACTGCGAAGGACGATCGAGACGTTCGGGTTCTCACTCGCCAGCCTTGATCTCCGCGACCACCGAGCCAACCACACCGAGGCAGTCACCGCGGCGTTGGCCACCGAAGGAATCGACTACGGATCGATGGACGAGGATGCCCGCGTGGAGATGCTCACTGATGCGATCGTCCAGGATGATCCAGTGATCGATATTTCGGACCGAGAGGAATTGTCAGAAGAAGGAGCCAGGGTCCTTGAGCGATTCGATGCTCTCGCCGACTGGCACGCCGAGTATGGGGAGGAGGCGATCAATGCCTATTGTATTTCGATGACAGAAGAGGTCAGCCATATCCTGGAAGTGGTATTCCTCGCGGATCAAGCCGGGATCGTACAGCTCCCAGGCTACTGCGGGATTGATATCGTTCCCCTCCTCGAAACCGAATACGCACTTTCACGGGCTCGCCACCTCATTGGAACACTTTTTGAGAACAAAGCATATGCGCCCGCACTAGAGGCCCGGGACTGGTGTCAGGAAGTGATGATCGGCTACTCCGACTCCAACAAGGAGAATGGTTTCCTCGCGGCGAATTGGTCACTCTATCGCAATCAGCGTCGACTCGCTGACGTCTGTTCGGAATATGACGTCACGCTCCAGCTGTTCCATGGCCGGGGTGGCTCCATTTCTCGGGGTGGTGGCCCTATGAACCAGGCGTTACAGGCACTTCCATCAGACACTGTCGAGGGCCCCGTGAAGTTCACGGTGCAGGGTGAGGCAATCGCGGAGAAGTATAGTAATCCCCAGATCGCAAAACGAGACCTCGAACAGATGGTGAACGCACAATTGCGTGCTCGATTGGAGGCACTCCGGAATCCGGAGCCTGAAACTCCGACGGAGTGGCAGGATGCGTTGGCGACGATGGCCACAGCCGCACGTGAACACTATCGTGGGCTGCTTGAATCCGATGGGTTCGTCCAGTACTTCGAACAGGCGACACCGATTACTGTGATCGAGGATCTCAACCTCGGATCCAGACCGGCATCGCGGACGGGGGAACGGACAGTCGAGGATCTTCGAGCGATTCCGTGGGTGTTTGCCTGGACGCAGTCCCGGTGCATCCTTCCTGGCTGGTACGGCCTCGGGACCGGCCTCCAAACATACCTCGACCAGGGCGGCGACGTCGATACCCTTCAGGCGATGTACCACGGTTGGCCGTTCTTCCGCACGACACTGGACAACGCCGGGCTCGCGATGGCACGGACCGACATGGAGATAGCCGCGGAGTACGCGGATCTCGCGGACGCAGGACTCAGAAAGCGATTTTTCCCTCCTATTCGGGACGAATATGAACGGGCATATGACCTCGTCACGACGGTCGCGGATCGCGATGGACTCCTCCAGCGAGCGTGGCTCGAAGAGAGTCTCCACCGGCGGAATCCATACGTTGATCCGCTCAACCTCCTCCAGATTCGTCTCCTGGGACAATCACATCGAAACGATCAGGAGGAGCGGACCCTTCGCCTGACAGTCAAGGGAATAGCTGCGGGCATGAAGAACACCGGGTAAAGGGACTCAATGCGCTATTACGAGGACATCGAGGTTGGAGAGGTACACACGTTCAGCAGCTACGAAGTGACGGAGTCGGAGATCGTCGAATTCGCCACTCGGTACGACCCGCAGGCGATGCATCTCGATCCGGACACTGTCGAAGGCGGACCTATCGCGAGCGGCTGGCACACCTGTGCGATGTGTATGCGGCTGTTAGTCGATGGCTATCTCGAAGACGTGGCGACAGTTGCGTCCCCTGGGGTTGAATCGCTCAAGTGGCCGAATCCCGTGCGACCTGGAGATTCGCTCTCTGTCCGCCTCGAGGTAGTGGAAACTCGCCCGTCTACAAGTCGTGACGACCGTGGCGTCGTCCGAACGACGATCGAGGGAACCAACAACCACGGCGAGACCATCCTCTCGATGACTGCAGTCGTGTTGATCTCTCGACGCCCGTAGGGTCGTGTGTCCCCTACGGTTGAGATATCTCCGACTCTGATTCGTCAATTTCTGTCGAATCCCTGCCAAGGTTTGCGGCCGTCCCAGCGCGCCGAAGTATTCCACGTAGCGTCTTCAGTTCCCGTCCAGTTGGATGGGCACGCCCGATTAGCCGCCGCAGGAGGCGTAGGGTCTTCGCGTGCTTCTCGTCGGGAAAGTGTAACTCGTCAAGAAACTGGTCGAAGTGCTCGTGGAACGCCTCTATCTCGTAAGCAGACGCTCGATCGGTGATCTCCGGGAGTTGTGTTTCTTCGACTCCAAGGTCGCGGAGTTCGTAGAGCGCGATCGTTGCCGCCTGGCCCAGATTGAGGGCAGGATACTCCTGCGAAGCAGGGATCGAGCATATCCGATCGATACGAGCGAGTTCCTCGTTCGTGAGCCCGATCCGTTCACGGCCAAAGACGAGCGCGGTAGTCGCGTCGATCCCGGCCAACTCCTCTCTGAGTTCTGGCGGCGTCACGAACGGATACCGGGTGTGGCGCCCGCCATCCTCGTTCGTAACTGCAGTGAAACCGACGGTATAGTACTGCTCGATGAGACAGTCGAAGTCAATCTCTCGTGCGGCCGGCAACACGTCTTCTCGAGCGTGGCCAGCGAATCCATATGCCTCACCGTCGGGATCAAGCTCGGGAGGGTCAACGAGGAGAAGATCCTCGAACCCGAAGTTCTTCATTGCTCGGGCGATCGTTCCGACGTTTCCCGGGGTTTCCGCATCGACGACGGCCACCGTGATATCGTTCATCTCGACCACGTCCATCACCCCGGATAGTCTACATCGAGGTCGAGGTCAGTCTCTCCGAGATCGTCCTCGTCCAGTGGCAGGCCACGGTTCTCTCGTTCCCCTTCCCGAAGATCGATACGTTCGCCGGTCTCAAATACGAGTACATCCGGGAAGGCATCGGGGTCCGGCAACTTTGGAAGATCTTCTGGGGAGGTTTCGATGTGTTCCATCCCGCCGTAGTCTTCTGGAGCACGACCCCCGTCCAGGTACCACTCGTGGAAAGCATCCGCGAGTTCATCGCTCCCCCGATGTGTCTCGCCGCCTGCTTCCCGCCACCAGTAAAGGAAATCCGACTCGTGCTCGCGACAGAGCAGGACCTCTGCAAACGGCTCACCATATACGACCGCTGCGTTCGATCTCGCGTCTTCATCATCTTCGTGCTCGAGCCAACAGGCGTCACAGGCGTTTCCGACGTTCGTAAGCAGCCGGAGACTCCGTTCGCGGGTATCTGCAGGCATCTCCTCGAGTGGCTGGAGCGTTCCATCGTCGGCCAGGACGGCAGACTCTTCGAATCGCCATCCCCGTAATCCGATGCTCACCTTCGCCATTTCCACGATCTTGACCGCGCCAGGGTATAAGAACCACGTCTGGAACCAGTGATCCATTTACAGGGGGTCTCTCGGGTATCGCCGAGACCGGATGGGTTTTCACGTTCCGTTCCCGAATCGTTCGCATGCGAACGGTCGAGGTCGCCGGACTCCCGATCGGAGATGAGTCCCCGCCACGGATCATGGGAGTCCTCAATCTTAGTCCCGATTCACCATACGACCCGTCGGTCTTCGATACACCGACGGAAGCGGCAGCCTACGTCGATAACGAACTTATCGACGAAGGGGCTGATATCGTGGATATCGGCTTGGAGAGTGCGAACAAGCGCTTCGAGGTGCGCGATGCCGACTGGGAACTTGACCGACTCGATCTCGCAATCGAGACGGTAGAACAGGTCGACGGTGATGCCGTTTTCTCGATCGAGACACGATACCACGAAGTCGCCGATGAGGCGCTCTCGCGGGGTTTTGACATGGTGAACGATATCTGCGGCTTTGCAGACCCAGAGATGCCGCGTGTTTGCAGGGACCACAATGCGGCCGTCTCCAAGATGGCGAGTCCGTCCGATCTAGAGGCACCGGGCGCACTGGAGGATGTCGACGAAATATACGACGCACTCCGACGCGGTGGGCTGACGGAGAAGACGCTCGTCGATCCCGCGTTCGGGGGCTGGTCCGAGGCAAAGACGCTCATGGATGATCGCGAGACGTTCAGGCGGCTCCGGGAGTTCCGTGGTTTGGGTCGCCCCATCCTCGTTTCGATCAACCGGAAGAACTTCCTGCGAAAGCTCGTCGGTCGGACAACCGACGAGGCCCTCCCCGTTTCACTCGCGGCGACATCGATGGCTGTCGAGCGGGGTGCGCACGTGATTCGCACACACGACGTGGCGGAGACCAGAGATGCCGCGCTGATCGGGCACGCGTTTAGTCGTCCCAGGGTTGCGGACGATCGGGTCGAAGAACTCGATATCTCGACCGAACGGGAAGCAGTCCGACACCTCGACCGGCTCGGTCTCGATCGGGGCGCGGCTGCCGGGAGCGTTGCACGTGCCTTCGCGTTGTCCGGACTCACACCTTCCGACTGCGAACAGATACTTGCCGCCGCTGAGAAGACGAACATATCAGCAATTGCGGACGGCGAGCGAGGGTACCTGGCTGGTACGCAGTCCGCCTTGTCCACGTTCATCGAAGATAGTACTGTTCCCATGGACATCACATCCACAATCGAGCGAGCGATTCATCGATGACGATTGAACCACGGGGTGACTGGTTGTGAATTTCTCCGAGTGGGAGCCTGTGTACGAGGCCATCCTCGACGATTTTGGGTACGATCGGAGCGCTGACGAGGAATCACGGGACGAGCTTGCCTCTCTGGCCGCCATCTTTGATCTCAGTCGAGTAACAGTTGATGGGCAGACAGTGGCGATTGTCGGTGCAGGACCGTCGCTTCCCGATGAGCTGGATCAGGTGCGCGAAGCCGACCGAGTCTTCGCCGCATCGAGTGCAGCCACGATCCTCCGTGAGGAAGACATTATCGTCGACTGTATGGTCACCGATCTGGACGGGACGCCGGAGACTGCTCACGAGCTGACCCAGGAGGGGACACCTGTCGCAGTCCATGCCCATGGTGACAATCGTGATCTCGTCCATGCGTGGATGGTTGTCCTCGAGCGCGGGAACGTCCTCGCAACGACCCAGGCAGCCCCCCGCGGTCCGGTCCACAACTTCGGCGGCTTCACCGACGGCGATCGTGCCGCTTTCATGGCCGATCATCTCGGTGCAGACACGCTCCGCTTTCCTGGGTGGGACTTTGACGATCCTGATCTAGACCGCGAGAAGCGTCACAAGCTCTCATGGGCGGAGCGGTTGCTTGCCTGGCTCGAACGGCGGCGAGGAGAAACATTCGAGATTCTCGATGGACATCGGGATACAATTGAGGAGGTTCCGACGGATACGCACTAGTCAAGGAGGTTTTGACGTGATCTCGCTCGATGGATGCGGCCGGAGGGCTTAATCGGGGGGAGCGTGAATTCGAGTCGATGACCGACGCTGGATCGAGCATCCGGGCGTATTTGCAGGCCCACATCGACGAGCATGGCTTCCTCTCGTGGCTTAACGTCTCGGTCACAGCAGTCGAGTCCGGACACTTGGAGATGGAGGTCCCATTCGACAAGCGGCTCACGAACCCAGAGGTGATGGCCAGAGAAGATAGACCGACCGTCCACGGTGGTGTGGCATCCACGCTCGTCGACACGGCCGGGGGACTTGCAGTTCGAAGCGAGCTTCCGGATCCTCTTTCCACCGGTGTCACGACGATCGACCTCAACGTGTCGTATCTTAGGCCATCGACTGATACGCTCGTTGCCACTGCTGATACCATACGAGTCGGTCGGACGATTGGTGTCGCAGGCGTCGAAGTGACGAGTACTGCCGACGACGGCGACCAAACTCCCGTGGCCGTCGGTCGCGGGTCGTATCGAATTTTCCGTGACGGTACGAGTGACTGACGTTTCGGTCTCCGTACCTCGTCATCGATCGATGTTGCCTATGACGCGCCTCGTGTCGTCGTGGCGTCATCCCACACGGGGTCAGCTTCCGCGTAACGGACAATTAGTTCCCCCCAGTCTAGCCACTGTGTCCCCGCTGACGGACTCGGGATGTCGTCAATACCGACGTCAGCAGGGACCCACGTTTCTCTACCATCCGAACTATCCGGGAACACCTCGGCTACTTCTTCTGCAGCAAGCCAGGCAGTTGCGGGGTCTGAGACCGAGACAATCAGATTAGAGACATCGTCGAGGGGAACGACAGTGTGAGTCGTCTCGGCTCCCAAATCTGGAACCGCGCCGGCGAAGACCCCGAATTCAATCCCCGAATTCTCTCGCTCGGCTCGCTCGCGGACGGCAGGAACAAGCGAAAATATCTCGGAAAATCCAGTGCCAACTTTCAGCGGGTCGATTCGTCCCACTGACTCGGGCTCTTCGTCGTCATTCGATGTGAAGGATTCCGACGTCACGTACCAGGTCACCCGACCAACGCCCTCCGTCTGCTGCTCGCGCTGAACGGCGACAGTCACGTTTCTCGGAAGGACGCGAACGCATGCCTCCGGCAGTGCTCCACGTGGTGCCCTGATTGCTAACAGGTGCTCGGTTCGGACTCGAATAGATTCACACACCTCTTCGAACAGTCCCGTTTCTCCCTCTGGGTTCTCGAATCCCTCGGTCTCCACAAGAGACTCGAGAGTTATGGGGGTCAATCCCCCTGCTGCGAGAACGACATGGTTTGCCTCAATACGGGCGGTCCCGCCCCCGTCGAGATCGATCTCAACAGCCTCAATACGAATCTTCCCGTCTTCCCGTGAGCACGAAACGTCGACAATCTCTCCCTGAACGATCCTGCTTCCGTGGTCCGCGACGAACGACGATACGAGATCGGGCTTCGAAACCGTATATTCCTGGATTGTGCTCACCTTGTGGTCTTCATCGTCAGCGAAGAGTTCCCCTTCTTGCCACTCGACAGGCACGTCCTGGGGGGATGCCTCCTCGAAAGGATAGGTCGATTCCGACCATGCAGTCTTGAGTCGGTCAAATGCCCGATCCTTGGCAAGGACGAACATCTCGCGTTCCGCTTCGATCTCGTTCGTCTCTACGTATGGAATCCAGTGATCGTCGACTGTTGCACGGTTGGCTGGATCTGGCGTGTCGTATCCTGCGTCGAGGACACCATTCCACTGACGTGTCGACCCTTCTCCAATCGGCTCCTCGGCCACGAGTGCAGTCGAGTATCCCTGCTCAGCGAGGGTGTCGAGATGACACAGTCCTTGTATTCCGCTTCCCAGTATCAGCACGTCCACTGACGCCTCGTAGCGCCAGGTAGGGGAAAAGTCGTCGGGGAGGCGCCAGACCACCCGTTGGAGGAGATCACGCATACCCAGCGTTCGGTGGTCGGTGACAAATGGTTCACGCTCTCGAACGGTCGAGACTAATTCGTCGTATGGAACCACCTCGTGATACCAGCGATAGGGAAAATTGGCAGGTACCACTCTCAGGGTCGATCGCTCTGGATCGGGACAAGTCCTCGTGCCCAGGATGCAACGCGTGCGATACCGCGTCTGGTACTATGCCAGGCCCGGAGAAGGATGAGACTGACGAGTTGTGCCGACTCCCAGAGCGGCTCGTCGGAGTGATCCGACTCCAGGTACGGTCTGATGCGACGCCCTGTCTGGGCAGGCTTGTCCACGGTTGGTGGCTCGCTGGACGCTGTTTCCGCCTCTGTCTCTTCCGCCTCTGTATCGTCGATTGATTGACGCTCGGTGTCGGCCGTGGCAGGAGGACTGCTCGTCGACGCGGTGGTCGATTCCGATGGGGGATCTGGGTCTACGTACGAGTCTGCAGCGGCGAGGAGCTTGAGTAGACGCTTATCTGGTGAGCCGAACGAGGGACGTGTATGTTCTTCGAGCCCCGGTGTTGACCCAGCGTCGTAGGTATCTTTCCTGCGGAATTGGACGTTTCGTCTGTCGTCTAACCAGTCCGCCATGACGAGTCCTTCGCCATCATCGAGTTGTGTCACGACGTCCCCCGCATCTGATCCCATGAGTCTGCTTACGAGGTCGGTGTCGTTTTCCCATGTAAGGCGGTGCCAGACGAGCCAGTTGCACTGGGTGATGAAGTCTTTCGAGACCGACGCAGGTCGCTGTGACAACCCCATAATACCGAGGCCTCGTTTGCGGCCCCGCTTTGCCACGCGGACGAGTTCTTCCGATGTATCATTCGAGCCTCGCCCCTCCGGTAGGAATTCGTGGAGCTCCTCGACGACGAGGAGGAACGGTTTCCGGCGGTCCTTCTCAGCGATAAAGAGTTCACGGATAGTACGCTGGATCAGCGTCGTGGATTCGTCCTGATCGAGATACTCGGAGACATCGAGGATGACCGGCACGCCTTCTTCGAGGGCGATGTCTGCGATCGTTCCTGCGTGACGCGGCATGACTTGATAATCACACTGATCACCTGCCCCCACGTGGAGCAGGTCGTAATCCTCTTTGAGCCCGTAGTACTCGCCGTCGGGATCAATGATCAGCATCGACGCCCCCGCGTCGAGCAATTCCTCGAGGACGACGCTCGCGGTATTTGATTTTCCACTTCCCGACTTTCCTGTGATGAATCCCCGACCCGTGAGTACCCGCTCACCCGGGAGCGAGAACCCATCCACCCCGACAGTCAGCGAGAGATCCTCCACGTTCATCGGACAGGTCTACAAACCGGATAGACATAGGCTTCCGGGTCTCGTCAGACGGGTGTCGGCTATGAGGCAGTCACTCACAGGGAACGACTACTCCTCCCGTCTGACACACCCTTTTTAGGGGCCCCCAACGAGTGTTTCGTATGATCGACACGAACAGGATCGAACGCCGCGTCGCACTCGCTGTGGTGGGATCCACCGTTCTCATCACCGCGGCGTTCCTGGGGGTGAAAGGACTCCTTGAGGGTGGTGTCCCGGGTATGACCGACCGGTTGCCGCTCTACCTTTTCGCGGCCGGTGTCGTTTTCGTCTCGGTCCTCTATTTGCTCGAGTCACGAGACCGAAATGGGACTGTCGTCCTTGTCGGTTCGCTTGGACTTGCACTGTTGGCATTCGTTCTCCTTGGTCTCGCTGGCGAGGGGTTCGCCCGACTCTGGGCGACACCCGGTGAACTATTGACGAGTCGACTACTCGTTTATTTCCTCGCTGCTGCTCTGTTCTGTACGGGATTCGGGTTTTGGCTGTTATATCACTGGCGCGAGTATCTGACGACTACCGGCGAAGAGTCCCCCGTCGACCAAGGTTCGACCTAAACGGGTGGTGGTCATTTTGTGCATGTATATGCGCCCAGTTTGACGGTGATTATTGCCTCGTATCCGGCGTAGTTTGTCACCTTCGTCTCCTCGCCCTGTAGTGCTGCATGCTACCATGTCTCCACGAACCTTTAACAGCGTTCCACGAGACGACTGGAATTGGAGGGCTACAAAAGCATGTCCGAATATTCGGAGGCGGAACTCCCGCCCCTACCTTACGACTATGACGCGCTCGAACCGCACATTTCCGAACAGGTGCTCACGTGGCACCACGACACTCACCACCAGGGTTACGTTAACGGGCTGAACAGTGCCGAAGACACGCTCGCCGAGAACCGCGGGTCTGGCGACTACGATGGCACGGCTGGAGCCTTGGGTTCGGTAAGCCACAACGGCTGTGGCCACTATCTCCACACCGAGTTCTGGGAGTGCATGGCACCGAATGGTGGTGGCGAGCCGTCGGGCGAACTCGCCGACAGGATTGAGGAGGACTTCGGCTCCTACGAAGGTTGGAAGGGCGAGTTTGAAGCTGCCGCATCCGCTGCCAGTGGCTGGGCGCTCCTGGTGTACGACCCGGTCGCCAAGCAGCTCCGCAATTTAGCGGTTGACAAGCATAACGACGGCGCACTGTGGGGGGCTCACCCAATCCTGGCACTGGACGTTTGGGAGCACTCCTACTACTACGATTACGGCCCAGATCGTGGCAGTTTCGTCGACGCGTTCTTCGAGGTCGTTGACTGGGACTACGTCGCCGAGAACTACGAGACGATGGTTTCGACGTACGAATAGGTCGGTCCCTGATCGAACGGACCTCGAATACGATTCCTCGAACGTGTATTTGTTTCAGGGCGATCTGCCTTTTCGAGACTGATCATGATGAATCAACGCGGCGAATATCGACGAGGTATGCAGGACTCGTCCCACCACGACGATCGTAAGGGGTCTCGTATGCGAACTCGATCTCTCACTCGTCCGTTTCGCTGAATCGCCAGTCGAGTTCGGCAGGCGTGATTCCATACGTCGCCCGGTTGTCCTGTCGCGCATCCCCGAGTACGTAATAGTGTCCATCGGCTGGCACAATCTCTCCAAGTGCAGTGATGAATCGATCCCTCTCCCGTTCGCCCAGCACGTGAAACATCGCGGAGTCGACCACGGTGGGAAAGGAGAGACCGCTCCCCGAATATGCCCGGCGTCCTCCAGGTACACGAATGCACGTTGGGATCGACCGATGTCCCAGTTCGGGATGCCCGCATAGGCCGAATCATACACGTGAGCTATCGGGCGTCCCGGTGGTGGAGCCAACACACTCATTCTTCACACCTAGCGTGCAAAGTCAGGATGAGTCTGTTTCCGCCCATAGACTACTGTGGATGGACACGCCATTTGGACTTCCTTCTGTGCTTTTGGTTTCTCCAAGCTACACTCGAGTATGGAGGAGGGAGTCTCCATGTCTTGACAGCGGACCTTCTCGCCGGCAGGGTCGAAACATTTTGAAGCGAGCCCGGTTCGATCTGGTTCGGTGAGTTTATCGGGAGTGTACCCACAGTCCGCAATTGGAGTACTTTTGTTGACTTACAGATGAGGTTCGGGTAAATTTGACAGTCTGAGCAATCCCTTCGCCGTCGACAGGGTTTACTCAATTACCTGAGTACTAATGCACATGCCCATACCGAAGGACGAGTTTGATCGGGTTTATCCATGTACGTTCTACGAGCCGAATGAGCTGCTTGAACCCGATCAGATGTACACAGTCCCTGAGATCGCGCGTCTCCTCCAAGAACTCGATCCCGACGAGCAGCTTGATACGGGAACCGAACAGGTATTGATCGACTGGACGATCCCGTGGATTATCGACAATGCGGCGGCTCTCGTCGTGGCCGAGCCTCGGCACGAGGCAGACGCCGGATACTATGGACTACAGGTTGAGGATACACCGGCCGAAGATACCTAGCTTCATACCGATTTCATCACATGGTAGCCATCCACGACAAAATCGGTTCTTTTTCCTCAGGTCTCCAATGATCAGCCGATATGAGTCACACGATGTGGGTTGATCGATACTGGGACGAGATCGTCCCAAAGCATTGTCTTCCGTGGAAATGGCGTAGTGGTGATTGCACGAATTTCACTCCCCGGCAGCGGACTGGTGAGTACGTTACAGCCGACATCAGTGTTGTCGGAGTGAATTCCTTCACAAGGGATGAACGTGTCCACAACGGGATTTCCGACACTAGAGGTAGTGTCACCATGGGCTTACCCCAGGTTACGATCTGAATCGTCATGCGCTATCTTGTGGTCGGTGGTTCTGAGGTTGACGCCGGTAAAACTACCTTCTCCGTTGGGCTCCTAGCGCGCCTCGACACGACTGGCTTCAAACCTCGTGCTGGCAATGATTTCTGGTACGATCACGACGATTGCCGTCATGCGCTTATGGAGGGCCGACTTTACGGAAAGGACGCCCGAAGGCTTGCCGAGGCGAGCGCTGCGGACGTCAAACCGGAGGATATCAATCCAATTCATCGACTGTGGCGTCCCGCTCCCGGTGGCGGTGATTATCTCGGACGATCTGATCGCAGCTTTGTTCTCGATCGTGTCGGCGACGGATACGTTGTCAATTCCGAAGCCGAGTTACCGGAACTCGTGTACGGGTCCCTCCCGATAGCTCAAGCGCCACTAGTCGGGACAGTCGACGAACTCAACGAGCAGATCCGATCGCGACACCTTCCTCACCTCGACGCGCTCGCCACACGGATCAATGACCGCGATTCTGCAGTCCTTGAGTCGTACGGGGATATCGCCCGCCCGCTCCAAAACGTGGATGTATCCCGGGTTGCAGTTGTGGAACCAGGTTGCACCCGAATATACGATGGTGAGCGGTACGCAAAGGCGTGCGAAGTCGCCGTTCGCAGCCCAATCGAGGGACAACTCGAGGCGGTCGTGGGAGACGTCATCGAGCCACTCGAGCCAAAAGCCACGGTTCGACTTCCCGCTCTCACTCAGGAGGAGCGGTCGACTCCGAACCGAATCGCACGGGCTTACGACGCCGCATACGACGCACTCTGTAGCTAAGTCGCCAATTCGTTTTCTTGATTGTGTTTCACCTCCCAGTATGCCCAGAACCAAAGCACCAAGGTTTCCGACCGTTGGATTCGAGGTACATGCCAGATCCAACTGTCACACTTCCGAGCGGCGACGAGATGCCGATTGTCGGTCTCGGAACCTGGAACCTCGATGATGATCAGGTCTACACTGCAGTCGATGCTGCTCTCGATGCAGGCTATACCCATATCGACACCGCTGAGGGATACATGAACGAGGATGCGAGCGGCGACGCCATCACGGATCATGATCGGGAGGATCTCTTTCTCACCTCGAAGGTACTCGCGAAGAATCTTTCATACGAGTCCGTCATCGAGTCGTGCGAGGCGTCACTCGATCGCCTCAACACGTCCTATCTTGATCTTTATTTGATCCACTGGCCCAACCCGGCTATCTCCGTCCGAGAGACAGCAGATGCGATGAAACATCTCCACGACCAAGGGAAGGTACGCAATATTGGCGTCTCAAACTTCTCGGCATACCAACTGAGTGCCGTCCAACACGTTTCGGACCTCCCGATCGCGGTAAATCAGATCGAGTATCATCCCCGGTTCCAACGAACCGACATTCTCGACTACTGTCGTCAGACTGGGACGGTCTTGGAAGCGGCAGCACCGCTCGCGCGGACGGAGGTCCTCGATAACGATGTCGTACTCGAACTCGCTGAGCAGTACGATCGGCTGCCCGCCCAGATCGTCATTCGGTGGGCCATCGAGAAGGATATCGTAGTGATTCCTAAGTCGTCCTCACCCACCCACATCGCCGAGAATCGGGATGTATTCGATTTCGAGCTCGACCCGGCCGACCACGAACGCCTCGACGAACAAGATAGAACCGAGCCAGTTTACGACTTTCCGGCTCGAGATTGGGAGGACGACGTTTGGGGTATCTCTCAGTGATCTTGTAACGAGATTGTCGACATTGTCACGGCAGTGCTTATGCCCTCCCCACTCCCTGAACACACTAGCTCACGCAGTCGACCAAACCGCACTACACCCATGAAGGAATATCTTGACCTCGTCTCACGTGTTCTCTCTACGGGAACGCACAAGTCGAACCGAACCGGCGTAGACACGATCGCCGCCTTCAGCCAGCAGTACCAGGTTGACCTCGGCGCAGGGTTTCCACTCCTGACCACAAAAGACCTCTCCGGCTTTCGGTGGAACTCCCTTATTCATGAGTTTCTGTGGTACCTTTCCGGCGAGGCACACATTCGAACCCTTCGAGAGGAGACGGGAATCTGGGATGAGTGGGCTGACGACGAGGGACACCTCGACACCGCCTACGGACGATTCTGGCGGCGCTACCCGATTCCAGCATCGGGCGATCAATTAGCCGGGGAAAGCTGGCCCGACGAGACACATCGATGGGTTACGAACGAGGGGACATTCGACCAGATCGAATACGTTCTCGATCAACTTAGGGAAAATCCCGAGTCACGACGGATCGTCGTGAACGCGTGGCATCCCGCGAACGCGGCCGTTTCGACCCTTCCACCGTGCCACTATACCTTCGTATTTAATGTCCAAGGCGACTATCTCAACTGTCACCTTACCCAACGTTCTGGTGACGTCGCCTTGGGCATCCCGTTCAACATTGCTGCCTATTCGCTCCTCACACACGCTGTTGCACAGCGTACAGGCTTCGAAGTGGGAACGTTTGCTCATCTCGTTGTTGATGCCCACATCTACTGTGGAACAGACGATCGTGGTGAGTGGTACGCCGAGAATCTCGATGAATTACACGCGAGGCTCGACGATGTTGGACGGAAACAGGACTATCTCTCAGTCCGTGACTGGATTGAGGCAACGGCTCCCGCCGAAGCCAAGAGCGACGAGGGCCACGACCATATACCAGGCCTCCTCGAACAACTCTCGCGAGAACCACGCAGTCGACCCAGGATCGACATCACCGACAAACCACTAGACGATTTGACTGCTGACGATATCGAACTCAGGGACTACGAAGCGGCCCCCGGCATCAGCTTCGCTGTTGCAGAGTGACATGGAAGAAGACACCACGAACGATAGTACCGAGAAGACGAATGATGATATTGAGATTGCAATCGTGGCCGCTGTCGCCGCCAACCGCGTCATCGGCCGTGACGGCGATCTTCCCTGGTATTATCCCGAGGATCTCCGTCATTTCAAGGAGACAACGATCGGTCACCCCGTCGTCATGGGCAGACGAACGTTCGAGGGAATCGTCGATCGCCTCGGTGAGCCCCTTCCTGAACGAACGAATATAGTTTTGACGCGCGGCGGACTTAAGAGCCGAATTGCGACTGATGATGTACTCCTCGTGTCATCTGTTGAGTCTGCACTAGATGCTAGCCGTAAATCGGGTACCGAGTATGCGTTCGTGATCGGTGGCGCCACCATTTATGACCAGTTCTTGGCGTACGCAGATCGACTCGTCTTGACTGAGATCCATGACCCGTACGAGGGGGATGTCTACTTCCCGAGCGTTGACTGGACCGCGTGGCGAGAAGTCCAGCGTGACTCCCACGAGAACTTCGACTTCGTCGAATATATCCGGCGCGGGTAGCATTCCGAGTAACCAGAGGGTTTCGACGAATATCCGTAGGCGGAGCATGCTGAGTGACTCCGGGCTCGACTCCGAGGCAGTTCACCAAAATAGGGACGTGGTGACTCCACATAGTGCAGAGGAAAATCGCCTTAGGGAAGCCGGATAGAGATGAAATTGACACCTGGAAAACGATGTTTTAAATATTGGCGGGCCCAACCTATTGGCGGAGTAGAATAATGGTAACGGGAACGGTCGCTTTCTTCCACGATCGGAAGGGCTACGGATTCATCGAGACCGACGATTCAGACGACGACGTGTTCTTCCATATGGAGGACGTCGGTGGGCCGGATCTCGAGGAAGGCCAGGAGGTAGAGTTCGACATCGAACAGGCAGATCAAGGTCCCCGGGCGGTCAATCTTACCCGGCTCTAACGGGTAATCCGGCCGGGTGGCGTTCCATCTGTCTTTGTGGCGATAAAGGACTGTTCTTCGGGTGATAGTTCGCGTTCGTCGAACGCATTGTATCCATCGAGATACATCTCCCGAGAGCGGTCGATGGGGCGCTCGAGCACGAGCTCGGCAATACCAGTTTGTTCGCCGGTATATCCGAATCCGGCTTTGTATAGAGCTTCATATGCGAACGGGTTGTTCACCGCGATCCGTACTCTGTCGAACGTATTGAGTAGACGTGAGGCGGTGACATGGGCGAGCTCTGCTCCGACATCGTCACCTCGGCGGTCTTCGCGAACGGTAATGTACCGAAGCCAAACACATGTCTCGTCGCTTCGGTCGCGATTAAACGAGACAGCGGCGACGACCTCTCCCTCCTCTCGAGCGACCACTTTTCCAGTGTTGGTCATCACGAATTTACCCGCGTAGCTAAACTGCTCGTGGTCAAGGGTGAGCTTCGGGCCGCCGGAGGCATCTCCTTTGACCACGAATTCCATACCCGTATGTTCGGTTCAGGGGAAAAGAGCGTGTCGTCGCGGGGTAACTGTTCAATGCATGAATCGAGCCCATCGATCCTGGACGCGTTTCGTCATCTATCGTTAATCAATCTCTTCTGGGAGTCATGCCATTACGTTCCTCACTGTTTCAGGTCATGTAGGATATGGCCTGGGAGGAACCGTTGAGGTGATGGGTACCATCATCCAGAATGACCATATGATGGAACTATCCGTAGTCGGTCGCGTCCAGCGTTCACTGCAGTCCGTTGCGCTCGCTGGCGGAGATCTCGTTGCTATCGCCGTTTTCGTCGCCATCGGCGAAGTTCGTCACGGAGGAACACTCGGTGCCGGTGTACTCACCTACACGGAGTTCATTGCCGGGTGGGCTATTGCGGGAGTACTTCTTGGAGCCTATGCACCCGACGCCGTACGAAGCCGAAGGAGAGCTGCGGGGATCGTCCTGGTTGCTTGGACTGGCGCGGCGCTCCTGGGCCAACTCATTCGTGCGGTCCTCAAGCCGGGCTTCTTTGTGTCCCCCTCGTTCGTCGGTATTTCGATCGTCTTCGGAGGTATCATTCTAGTCACGTGGCGTGTTCTTGCAGTTGAGATAGTTAACTGACAGGATTTCGGGCTGCCCGTCAGACGGTTTGTGGGAGATCGTCAAGAGGGATCGGCTCTGCATCATCGCCTACGCCAGTCGTTACTATCGTACGGACACCTCGTCTGACACTCAGATCCACCTCGTGAATTTGTTCCTCCGGAACGAGGACTAGCCGTCCACCAGTGGGATTCGGACTGTTCGGCATATACACGTTGTAGGTTGCGTCACCGGTAACCTCAGTCACTTCCGCAGGGCTCTCTCCAGTAATCAGGCCGATCGAGTACACACCGGTTCGTGGATATTCAACGAGTACAGTCCGGTCATAGCGCGAATCGGAGTCAGCCAGGGCGTTGGCGACTCGGCGAACGTTGGTGTAGATCGTACTCACGAGTGGGATGACGGCGAGTACCCGACCGACACCCCCAAACAGCCGACGACCGGCAGACCATTGCGCGCCATATCCGAGGATCGTGATCCCTCCAACGACACCGATGACGGCGACGATCCTGGCGATGAGTTCGTCATTCGCTGTGTACTGGGAGAGCCCAGTCCACGTCACAAGCGGATCGACGATTCCAACGAGCCAGTCTGCCCCAAGCTTGAGGACAAATGCAGTCACCAGCAACGGTGCGATTACAACGAGACCCGTGACGAAGCCCCCTTTCAATCGGTCTCTTGCTCCCATACTGTCCAGGTGTCGATCGGAGCCTGAAAAAACATTATGCAACGGGATTTGTTCTGTGGCTGCTGTCGCCGGATTTCTATAATATAATCGTAAAATCATATATCAAAAAATACGATATAACTTATATAAAACCACTACAATGCCACCACAGTGATCAATCCTCTCCAATGGAACAACTATTCCGTGCCTATGGGAAAGAACTATATGGCCACTCCACATACATAGTAATAGATCATTATGTTGGGCTACTATGACCTCGTGCTCGGGCTCATTCCCCTGATCCTCTTCGGCTTCGCAGGGGGACTCTACGGCCTCGGCATGACCCTCACGACCGCCGTTCCGATCGCCGCAGTATTGGCAGCTGGACTCATCGGTCACGCAATGTTCGTCAGGGCTCCGATCGACCATCCATCGCCCGAGCCTGATCCGACTCCTCGTTCCGCACCCAGCGCGGACTGATCACACGAGGAGTGGCGATAACGCCACGGTTTCTTTTACGGTTGGTACCAAGGATTTCGACATGCCAACCGCACAGTTTCTCGCCGATGATGACCTCCGGGGTCTGGTATCGATGGACGAGTTCGTCACCGTGGTCCGTGACGGGTACCGACAGCGGGGTGAGGGTGCACCTGCGAAGCCACGGACGACAGTGACTGCCGACACACCAGCGGGCCTCCTCACTGGCTATCTTGCAGTTCTCCCGGAGACAGGGGCAATGGGCGGATACACCTACAGTGCGGGTTTTGCGAGTACAGACGCCTTCTTTCTGACCCCGCTTTTCGATGCGGACTCTGGTGAACCGTTAGCGGTGCTCGACGGTGCTTGGATGAACCCACACAAGACAGGCGCGACAGGAGCAGTCGGTACCGACGCTCTCGCGCGGGAGGATGCGAGTGAGCTTGCTGTCCTCGGCTCCGGCAGACAAGCGAGTGGACAGCTGCGAGGTGCATTTACAGTTCGGGACTTCGAGTCCGTTCGGGTCTACTCTCCCACGGTAGCACACCGCGAATCGTTTGCGGCCGAGTTCGACGAGCGACTCGAGGCGTCCGTAACCGCCGTCAACTCGTCCGCTACGGCTATCGATGGAGCGGACGTCGTGATCACTGCAACGCGAGCAAGCGAGCCCGTCTTCGATGGTGACCTCTTGACAGATGGCGCGCACGTGACGGCGATGGGACAATATCACCCACAAAAGCGTGAACTCGATACGACGACAATCGAGCGCGCTACCTATGTTCCGGACCTCCGGGAGCGGGCATTCCAAGATGCGGGATCATTTCTTGCGGCACTCGAAGCGGGACGGGTCGATGAGGACCATATCTATGCCGAATTGGGCGACATCATCGCCGGGGAACGAGAGGGGCGGACAAACCCTGATGAGATCACAGTATTCGATAGCGGTGGCACGGCTATCGAGACAGTCGCAGCTGCCTACCTTCTGTATGAGCGAGCAATCGATGAAGATCGTGGGACGCCGATTACGATCGCTCCGGCCAGCGAGGCCATGTCCAGGCGGTAGCTCATTAGAGCCCGAGTGCCTGCGCGATTGGGATCCCGGCAGAGACTGCTCCACCGAGGTACCCGAAGAAGACGCACGTGTTGAGAACCGGTAGCCCCGCATGAGCGCGTTTGACGAAGTAGAGTAACACGAGAAGGCCGATGAGGCCGACGACAGACCCAACAAGTGCACCGACGGCAGGAGCGTTTAGAATGGTGCCGTCAACGAGCGGAGCAGCGTCGAGAAACTGCCCACCGCTTACAGCAAGCAGCCCGGGGACAACGGCATCACCGAGGCCGAGAAGCATTGGTCGGTCTTGTGTCCCGGTGTCCGCTTGGGTAGTGGTTGAATCGGCTTCTTCAAACGGATCTTCCATCTCGTCCATCGAGTACGGCAGCGATTGTGGGACGATATACACCATCGGCAGGCGCAGCTCCCCGATTCCCCCGCCCAACGTTTGCATGTGTTCGGATACATACACTGCGTAGGCGTCATATGCTGCCATCCCCACGAGGAATAGCAGGACGGGAAGTGGCCCAAGCCCATTGCCTAACTGGGCGATAATTGCAGCCCCGGCGATTACAGCAGTCACGTCTATGACGTACCACTCCGGATAGAACCAAAGCACGAGCCAGACGGCTACACCAAGGGCAAGAGCGATGAACTCGATCATCGGAACGGCGGTGAAGGCTCCCGCAACAGCAAGATACGTTGCATAGCCGAAAACGGTAAGAATGATCGCCCGAAGGAGACCGAGTCCACGTTTGTACCGAAGTATGAGGATGAAAATGCCAGTAAAGATGACGATTTCAACGAAAATCAGACCGACGTTTGTGACGCTCTCCGGATTTTCGAACGTCGGGACACCGGCCTGCTCGAATGGACTTGCAAGGAGAACACCACCGAGAACAGTGAGGAGGTACAGGCCGAATAGCCCGAGGACCGGTCCCAGTCCGGGAAAGCCTCTCGAAGGAGAAGTCGACTCCTCGGAAGTACTCATCGTCGGCCCGACGTTCCGACTCTCGGATGTAAACGTTGCCGATGTGTGGACGGACTTACCGTATGTATATCGGCTCGTTGAGGAGATGAGCAGGGATGACGTCTATTGGGGCGATAACTACGTACGGGCGTTCTTCTGGCCCCATGACATCGACAACATGTCCGACCGCATCCAGGCGCTCGTCGATCACCTGGGAGCCGATTTCAGGGATTTCCCCGTCCTTGCTGCGAGCCACTACCATTCCACCGACTGCACGGACGACCTTGCCGATCCTGCGCATCACTGGCGAAGTGCGGCGACGTACGCTGCCACCGCTTGCACGAGATCGTTCTTCGTCGCATCATCGGCACCTTTCACCCGAACACGCCCTGGTCTAGCCCATGGTTCCCGGGGATATCCAACATCGCGCTCGATGACCGCGTCGTAGCCAACCTGCTGGACTGCTTTTGCGATCTCCTCGATGTCCGGCTCCTCGACGGCCGCGTCACGTGGAACCCGTCGACCTTCAGTTCGGCTCCTGGCCTCGTCGAGGTATGCCGGCCAGATCACCTTCTCGACCATGGAACCACTCCGTGGTCGATCCCTAAACGCCTTGCCGTCGACGCAGACTGTATGTGACAATCGCCAGGGCGAATACAGCAACCGGGAGCCCGAATCCTGGCTGCCCATCAGTTTCGGTAGGTGTGGGGCTGCTATCGTCGGGTTCTGTCGCCGACTCATCTGTCGGTGTCGGTGATGGGGTCGGAGTAGCCGCTGCTTCCGCATAGGCCTCGGGATGGAACGCTTGTGCCATCTTCCGGATCGGATAGACGATGCGCGGTGCGGGCTGGCTGATGTTATTCCGGTCTACCGTCACGATCTGATCTGCTGTCCAGGCACTCGTGTTGCGAAGTGCAGCTGAGATCGGAACGACGTCTTTTGCGGGCCGACTCGCGTTTCCTGGAGCGTGAGCAGCGATTATCCATTCAGGGTTTTGCTGGACGATGACCTCACTCGAGAGTTGGGGGTAGAGTCCCGTCGTGTTGACATTTGCGACGATATTGTGTCCACCAGCGGCATCGATCATGGCGCCGATGAACGTGTTCGGTGATGGTGCGTATCCGGCACTCATGGCGTACAGGACGCTTGGCGGATCCTGTCCCGCGACCGCCTCCCTGACGATCTCGATCTCCGTTTGCATCCATTGAATCGTCTCTTCCGCACCGTCGCATCCACCGGCCATGCGACCGATCCGACGGGTTTTCTCATAGACGTCCTCAATCGACGTTGCCGCGCCGAAGCGGAATACAGTGGTTCCCGATTCCCGCAGCCGGTCAACCGTCTTGTTCTGAATCGTATTCGGTGCGAATACGAGGTCGGGCCCAAGTGAAATCACCGTCTCGACATCGACGGTCGATGGAAACCCGGACGTCACTGTCTCCAATTCCGACGCCCCCTCGAGGAACCCGGCGAACTGGGAGACACCGACAACCTTCTCTTGGGCGCCGATCTCCCAAAGCGTCTGGGCTGCACTTGGATTCAGTGATACGATGCGCTCTGGAGGCTGTTCAATAGTAATCTCCTCACCTGTCGCATCAGTAGCTGTCACTGGATACGTACAGGAATCCTGACCAGCCACCATGCCGATGTGGCCTCCACCGGCTGTCAATATCAGTAGTGCTATTGCAACTATAATTGTACTTCGCCGCATATGTGTCGGATCACCCTAACGCAATAAGTATTTGTCTAAAGAAATTCTGCTTGGATAGCAGCGACATGCGACTCCTCTCGCGGACAGTAACGTGGTGTTTGGGCCTGAGCGTCATGCTCTTCGCGGTCGTGCTTGGGAGCGCGACCATTGGACCAGTCGAGATCGACTACTCGACAGTCGCGAAAGCTGCGCTCAATGCGCTCGCCGTGCCTTCTTCCATTGGCATTATCGGTGGCCATACGTCCGTTCCAGTGGTCGGGATCGTCCCGATCCCTGTCTTTGAGATCGGCTATACCCACGTCTTCGACTTCGACGTCGCGGGTCAAGCCCAGTTTATCGTCGGCGAGTTGAGATTACCACGGATTGTCCTTGGCGCAACAGTTGGATTCGCGCTTGCTGCTGCCGGCACCGTAATGCAGGGGTTTTTCAGAAATCCGATGGCGGACCCCTCGATTATCGGTGTTTCCTCCGGTGCATCCGTCGGTGCGGTAGCAACTATCGCGTTCCCTGCACTCCTTCCGCTGGGGCTTCGACCTGCAGCCTTCGCCGGCGCCATCATCGCTGCTTTTGGTGTCTATCTTGTCGCAACCCGGGATGGCCGGACACCTGTGGCAACGCTCTTGCTTGCGGGTGTCGCCGTGCAGACGTTTCTCGGGGCTATTACCTCCTATCTTCTCGTCATGAGCGGGGAGAGCCTCCGCGAGGCCATGTACTGGCTCATGGGCAACCTCCACAATGCCACGTGGGGGGAGGTCGAACTAGCACTCCCACCCGTCCTCGTGTCGTTTGGCCTCCTCGCAGCGTTCTCACGTGATCTCAACGTTCTCTTGTTGGGAGAGGAAGATGCCCACGCCCTCGGCGTTGCGGTCGAGCGGACGAAACGACTTCTCCTCGCGCTCGCCAGCATCGTGACTGCGGCGGCAGTTGCGGTCTCCGGAGTCATCGGGTTCGTCGGACTAATCGTCCCTCACGCGATGCGGCTTCTCGTCGGGCCCGACCACCGCATCCTACTGCCCACGAGTGCGCTCGCCGGTGCGTCATTCCTCGTCGCCGCTGACACTGTGGCCCGTTCCGGCGCGGGTGAACTCCCCGTGGGTATCGTTACTGCCTTCGTGGGGGCGCCATTCTTCCTCTACTTGCTCCGTGACCGGGAGGTGCATGCCCTTTGAAGGTCACCTTCACTGACGTCACGGTTGAGTTAGGCGGTGACCCTGTCGTCGAGGGGGTTACCCATGACGTCGAGTCGGGTACCTTTCTCGGTCTCGTCGGTCCAAATGGTGCTGGAAAGACGACTCTGTTACGAACGGTCAACGCCATTCTCTCACCCACCAATGGCGAGGTTTTCGTGGGCGATGATCGAATCCACGACCTTGGTTCCCGCGCTGCAAGCAGGCGTGTGGCAACCGTTCCGCAGGAAACGACCCTATCCTTCGCATTCTCGGTCCGTGCCGTCGTCGAGATGGGTCGAAACCCGCATCGTAGCAGGCTCCACCGCTCGGACGACAACCACATCGTCCAAAGTGCTCTCGAGCGGGCGGCAGTGGCAGATTTGGCAGACCGTCCGATCACCAATGTCAGTGGCGGCGAACGACAGCGCGTACTCGTAGCGCGCGCGCTCGCCCAAGACGCGCCTGTTTTCGTCCTCGATGAACCGACAGCCAGTCTCGACGTCAATCACCAGGTCCGCACACTCGAACTCGTCCGTGGCCTCGTGGACGAGGGACGAACAGTACTGGCTGCAATCCACGACCTCGACCTCGCAGCTCGATACTGTGACGAGCTTGCACTCCTGGATGATGGCGAACTTCGGGCGGCTGGCCCGCCAGACGCAGTGCTCACGGAGGAGAGACTCGAGGCTGTCTTCGATGTCCCCGTTACGATCGACCACAATCCCGCAACGGGCTCACTGACAGTTACCGCCCTTCCATCGGAAGATTCTCCTGACTCAGTAGCAACCATTCCGGACGAGCGTGCAGAGACTGCACATGAAGATTAAGGCCTGCTCGCCCACATTCCGGGTCACATCGACAAACTAATTCACGCTGGGCCGCCGACCCATTTGCGTGACGGAGTACTTCGAAGTCCATTCGCACGACGCGGCAGCTAGACTGGGGGAGCTCCGACTTGTGACCCCGGTCGAGACACCTGCCGTGATCGGAGCGGTGGATGCCCCACCTAGTGAATCCCGGACTGGGGTCGCTTCTATTGTTGATGATGCCGGGAGCCGCTGGCCAACCGAGCGGACGGCTCCCGACGGAAGTAACGATCGACTCACTATCCTTCCGCACCGAGCGTTCCCGAGTGGTACTGACGAGCGTATTCAGGAGGCCTTCGCTGCCGCGAACGATAGTCTTGATGCTCCGAGTGCGGCAGTAATCTCACCCCGGACTGCCTCGGATCAGGGGACAGACGCTTACGTGTTGGCTGGCGCAACCGGTAGAGTGGGTCACGCGAGTGCCTTCGTCGACGCGATCATTGAAACACGAGAGGCGATTCCACCCGACACCGCACTCTATCTGCCTGGCGTCGCGACCCCTCGAAATCTCGCGACGGTAGTATACGGAGGTGTCGACCTCGTCGATGCAGATCTGGCGGTCGTTCGAGGGACGCAAGGCCGCTACCTCACGTCGACTGATGAATACGATATCGAGGATCTAGACGAGCTTCCCTGTGCCTGTGAGGTCTGTACACAAGGAGTTGCGACATTTGATCGAGAGGACTGTGTCGAGCACAACGTTCGGACCTTGCTCGCGGAACTCCGAACGATCCGACGACGGATCCGAGAGGGCCGCCTTCGGGACTACCTCGAAGCGCAGGCCCGCCACAACCAATGGTTGCTGGCGACCATTCGAGAATTTGATCAACAGTGGGACTATCTCGAAACTCGGACCCCGGTGTTTCGGCAGGCCGAGATTACAGCTGCAAGCGAGGACACATTACGACGTGCTGAGATCAGACGATTCGCCGATCGCGTCACCTCACGGTACACCTATCGGTTTGATGCTCCGTTAGTGCTCGTACCGTGTTCGGCCCGCAAACCATATAGCGAGTCCCAGAGCCACGGACAGTTCCACGACGCAATCCGGTGGCGAGGTCACGTCGTCTCGATGACCTCGCCAATCGGGGTCGTTCCCCAGGAGCTCGAGTTGACCTATCCTGCGCAGCACTACGACTCTGTCGTGACGGGACGGTGGAGCGCAGAAGAGATCGCATTTGTTTCCGAGGTGCTCTCACGGTATCTCGATCGTGCGGACTACCCGCGTATTATCGCCCATATCCCACCAGACGGATACAGTGAGATCGTCGACCGGGCGGTCGAGGATCGGGCTATTCCGATCACGTACACAGTCGAGGATCATCCGACGACGGACGAATCACTCGCAAATCTCGCAGACGCGCTCGATGGGGAATCCCAGTACCGTAAGCGCAAGCGTGAGCACAATACGGTGAAGGCAATCGCTGACTACCAGTTCGGTGAAGGTGCGGGTGACCGACTCTTTAGAGATATCGAGACAAAGGCTCGTTATCCAAAGCTTCGCGTCATCCACAATCAGGAACAGTTGGCAGCAATGGTTCCGTCGTATGGCCTTCTAGCACTTACCATCGCGGGCGGCAGACAGTGGATCGACTCGGATATTGAAACGAGGCGGGTTGAAATCGACGACTTTGTTCCACATGGAAGTGTGTTGGCCCCCGGCGTGACAGCAGCGTCGAGCGACATTCGAGTAGGCGATGAAGTTGTAATCGAGGGTCCGGAGGCATTTGGTGTCGGTCGAGCGCGTATGTCCGGCCCTGAGATGAACGCGAGTACCCGCGGTGTCGCCGTCCACGTTCGACATATTGAAGAATTGTAAGGGGGATTACAGTCTCCTCGAGAGTAGGTTTTGATCGATATACGCCACTCAATCGACCGTGGCGACCCGGGCTTTGATAGTCATCGGGTAACTACCTCAGCTAATGCCATCCTCGACGGCACGGATGCTGATGGTCCACGCGGTTGGGTTGCTGTTCTACCTCGGTGGGATGCTCCTTTTTCTCTCTGTCGTCGTTGGAACGTTCCTGAATACATCCCGCGAGGCGACAGGTGACGAACTCGTCGGGAGCCTTCCGATACTACTCGTGAGCATCGCAATGATCGTGATGGGTCGGGTGATCAGTTGGAAGTATGGCGATGAGAGATCTGGACTACTCACGTGGGCTACTCCGATGGAAGGGGAACCGGAACAATCCAAGCTCGGACAGCTCGGGTATCAACTCCCGCCTGAGACTGACACAGACGAACAGACTCCTTTCGAGTACGCGGACGGCACT